>JAEXMB010000040.1 GCA_023444705.1 Pseudomonadota bacterium
TAAATTAATCAAGGTTAAGACGACAGGTCCGCCGCGCTTGACATATTCTATAAATTGTTTATGGTAACTCCAGTTTTTCCCGCAAAACCGGATTACCCGCCATGTCCCATAGCGAAGATTTCGCCGCCGCCGCTGCAAAAAGCGCATCCAAATTCACCAAGACCGACAGTGCCGTTTTGTGCAGCAAGACCACGGCGACGCTCGACATGTACCACTACTACGACTTTATCAACCGCACCGTGCTGGTGCGTGTCGAGCAGAAGGAACATATCAACGTCATCCCCTTTCGTGACTGCGAGCCCGATACGCTGGCCTTCATGCACGCCAGACTGGTGGAACTTGGCGGCACCCCGCCGCCCCTGCCCGTCAGCGATGCCAAGCGCAGCCTGATCGCAAAAGGGCCGTCGTCATGAGCTATAGCGAAGATTTTTCCGCCATCAGCAAAAAAATGACCTTCAGCAAGGACAACGATGTCCAGCTTCTGGTCAAGCAACCCGGCATCTATTACGAATCCAGTTTCAGATATAATTTCATGACCCGCATGCTGGTCTATTCGTCCGGCGTTTATAATGAAACGAGCGGCGCGGGCGTCGCTCCTTTCTCGCAACTTGATCCTGAAATGCTGGCCGCCATGCGCGACAAGCTGATCGAGCTTGGCGGCAAACCGCCGGCCCTGCCCGCATCAGACAGCGCGCCGTTCAGCCCTATCCGCAAAGGACCGCAGTCATGACGTACAGCGAAGAATTTTCACGCGCCGCGCAACGATGTGAGGATAACGGCCTGTCGCTTGATAAAATGAACGACGCCTGCATCGCCTACGAAGCGTCCTACGACAATGTGCGCACGATCAGGCTGTATGATTTTCTGGCCCGCACCGTGACCACGGTGATAGAGGTCGCAAGCGGCAACGACAGTTCGCACATCGAACCCTTCGCCGACATCGACGGCGAGACGCTGGCCTATATGCGCGACAAGCTGACGGAACTTGGCGGCAATCCGCCGCCCCTGCCCGCGGCAGACGGGCAGCGCACCCTGATCGGCAAAGGACCACGCTGATGTCACTGAGCGAAGATTTTGAACACGCCCAGAAAAGTGCCGGCGAAAACAGCCACCCCTTTTACACAGGCAATGCCGGAACCAGCCTGTCGTTCCTGCAATCCGGCCGGGGTGCCAACCATTACTGCACCTTTCACTTCCTGACCCGCACCATGACCGTCACCACCGGACATGGCGAGGGCGGCGTTACCGTTGTGCCGTTTTCGCAGCTGGACCGCGAAGTGCTGGAATTCATGCATGCCAAGCTGGTGGAGATGGGCGGCCACCCGCCCGTCCTGCCCAAGGACGACAGCCTGCCAAGCCCGATCCGCAAAAATACCCCGTAATTTCATTGCTTTATTGGCAAAAACGGCGAAAAAACGCGGTTTTTCTTTGAAAACCGCGCCCCCAGACCCTATAGTCTTGCTTACTTTCCCCCTGATCGAATGATTCTACCTCGATCGGCGTGGCCGCTGAAACCGGCTGCGACAGCCAAAGACCCGTGGGAAAAACGATTTTTACACACGAAGGAGCATAACAATGGCTTATCCGCTGATGCCCAAGGCGACCGCAGTCTGGCTGGTCGACAACACCGCACTCACCTTTGACCAGATCGCCGATTTCTGCGGCCTGCACCCCCTTGAAGTCCAGGCACTCGCCGACGGCGACGTCAACGCGGGCATCATGGGCACCAGCCCCATCCTGTCGGGCGAACTGACAGCGGAGGAAATCGCACGTTGCGAAAAAACCACCACCGCGCGCCTGAAAATGCTGAAAACCGATCTGCCCAAGCCGCGCGCACGCTCCAAGGGCCCACGCTACACGCCGGTCAACAAGCGTCAGGAAAAGCCCAACGCCATTGCCTTCCTGCTGAAAACATATCCGCAGCTGGCGGACGTGCAGATCGCCAAGCTGATCGGTTCGACCAAGCCGACCATCGAAAGCATCCGCAGCAAAACCCACCCGCTGACCGCCACCATCAAGCCGGTTGACCCCGTGGTCATCGGCCTGTGTTCTGCGGAGGAGCTGGAAAAAGCGCTCAAGCGCGCCAACCGCCGTGTAGAGCGCGAACAGGGCGGCAAGCCCGTCGCGGTTGAAGGTGAAGTTGCCGCATCCGACGAAGCCGGTTACGGCAGTGCCGATGACACGCACGAACCGCCCACCTACGACGCGAATATCGAAGTCGAAGGCGAGGATGATACCGCCGCCACCGCACGCACTGCGGAAATCGGCTAAGACGCTCTTGCCCGCAGGGCATAGAAAAAGGCGGCCACCCTTGCGGTGCGCCGCCTTTTCTTTGCTCAGGGCACCGGACGGTTAATGCGCCGTCGCATCGCGCTTGAGGCGCTCGATGCGCTCCTTGAGCTGCAGTTTTTCAAGCTTGTAATGGCGGATACGGCCGGTATCCAGCACAGGGCGGCGTTGCTCGTGGTCGATCTTGGCCTGAAGGCCGTGGTGTTTCTTTTCCAGGGTCGTAAGGTGGGAGTTGAGCATCGGCCGGATCTCCTTGTGCGTAGGCGCTGAAACGAAGATGACAAGACCTTCAGTATAAACCCGCAGGTGTCACCAAACGGTTAAAACGCCGCAAGGAAAGCCGTCATGGCGCGCGCGATGTCGGGGGCGTGTTCGCACGGCAGCATATGCCCGCCGTCGATCACCACATGCTCGCCTTTTTGCAGCTCTGCCAGTGCCTTGCCCTGTTCGACCGGCGTCATCTTGTCAAAGCGCGCGCTGATGACCAGCGTCTTTTTGCCGCATGGGGCGACCTCGGGCATCGTGCTACACGCCGTCAGGTCTGCCGCCAATGCCTGCGATGGCGTTTTTTGCATGACCTGCGTCACCACATGGCGCACGGCCTCGGCCTGCGGATGGCGGGAATCACAGCTCCATTTTACGATCATCGCCTGCGCCGCCGCCGGATCGGATTGTGCCAGCGCCAGCAAATCGGCGTTGACGGGCATGCGCGGCGCACTGGCAATGGCCACCACGCCCGCAACGCGCGCATGATGTGCAGCGGCAAAAGAAACCGCTGCACCCAGCGAGTGGCCAACCAAAACAACATCCTTGCCGTCTTCGACGCCATCAATGACGCTGGCAAGCCATGCCGCCATATCATCGACATTGCGCAGCAATAGCGTGGTATCGTCGCCCGTGTGGTGACCCGGCATGGTGACCGGCTGAAACGCCGTGCCATAGCCCGCCGCGGCCAGATGCGGCGCAAGCCCGCCCCAGACTTGCGCATTCATACCCGCGCCATGCAATGCGATCAGGTGAAGAGACATGAAAGCGAACCCCCGTTCAAATTGGCTGTCTTCAGTCTAGCGCAAAGACGCGCCACAGACAGCGCGAAAAAAAACCGCCCCAGAGTACAGGGGCGGGGTGAAGACATCACGAGGAGGCACAGATGAAGACAGAAAATCAATTGAGCGAAACCGCTCACATCTTCATCCTAGCTCCAGTGTGGTTAAATTCCCGTTAACGCGGCAAAAGACGCGGTTTAAACCGCTTCTTCGCCCGTTGCCGCCGCCGGTGCGGGCCCTGATTCGCTGACCGCGACCGGATCGCGCCATTTCAGCGGCTTGAGGCGCGAGGCCGTCAGCTCGTTGGCGTCTTCCAAAATAGGATAGGCGATCAGCGCGATATAACTGTTCACGCGGCGCAGGTCGCGCAGGATATCAAGGTGGAGCGAACTGGTCGCCACGGTTTCCGCAACGCCGGCGGACAGGCGGCGGAAATGGTTTTCGGTTGCCTGTGTTTCCTGCTCGCGCAGGGCGGCTTTTTGCGCGAACAGGTCGCGTGCCATTTTCACGTCGCCACTCATGAACACGTTCTGCGCCAGACGCAGGTTTTCCATGACGCGGTGGTGCAGGTCGGCGATCTCGCCATAGCCTTGGCGCGAAAAATTATCCTGATTGCGGATCTTCTTGGCGGCAAGCTCCATCAGGTTACGGTCGATGATGTCGCCGATATGCTCAAGGTTGGTCGAGAACGTCAGGATCTGCATGTAGCGCTTGCTCTCGGCCTTGTCGAGAGCGTTGACCGACAGGCGCGCAAGGTAGGTCTTGACCGCTTGATAAAGGCTGTCGACGATGATCTCGCGGTCGCGGATGTCTTGCACCACGCGGCTGTTGCCTGACCTGAACGCTTCAAGCGTATCGGCCAGCATGCGCTGGATAACATCGCTGATGCGCAACGTCTCGCGCGCGACCAGCGCAAGGGCCGCGGGAGGTGAGGCAATCGCGGTGGGGTCAAGATAGCGCGGCAGGCTTTCGTTTTCCTCGCGCGGGCGGTCGGGCAGGATTTTCTCGCTCAGCTTGGTCAGCGGACCGATGATGGGCAGGAAGATAATCAACAGCGCGACGTTGAACACAGTGTGAAAATTCACCACCATGCGCGCAGGATCGGCATGCAGGCTTTCGATAAAGGGCAAGATATAAACCTGCATCAGCGGGAAAGCCATGACGACACCGATCACGCGCGTCAACAGGTTGCCAAGGGGAATGCGCCGCCCTGCCGGAATATCGCGCAAGGTCATCATGACCGGACCGATGGCCGAGCCGATGTTCGCGCCCAGCACCATATAAAGCGCCATTTCAACCGGCATGGTGCCGGAACTGACGAAACCCATATACAGCAGGACCATGCCAAGGCCGCCCTGCACCAGCCATGTCACGATGGCGGAAAAGACGATGGCCAGCAGCGGCTCGGCATTCAGCGGGCCGATCAGCACATGCAGCGTCTGCGATTCCTTGAGCGGCAGCATGGTCATGTCGATCAGCTGCAGCGCCAGCAACGCAAGGCCCACGCCAAACAGCGCACGGCCCACATGCTTGTACTGGCTTGATTCCATCATCTTGTTGACGGTGTAGCCCGATACCAGCAAGACCGGCATCAGCCATGCCATGTCGAGCGACATGATCTGCGCTGCCAGCGTGGTGCCGACATCAGCACCCAGGATAACCGCCAGCGCGCCCGCAACGGTAATCACGCCGCGCGCGGCAAACGAACTGGTGATGAGGGTTGCGGCAGTGGAAGACTGCAACAGCGTGGCGACAAAGATGCCCACACCCACAGCCTTGAAACGGTTGGAGGTCGATGCCGAAATCGCACGACGGAACGACGCGCCAAAGGCGCGGTTGAGGCCGCTTGAGACCATACTGATCCCCCACAACAGCAGGCAGACGCCGCCGCTCAGGGTGATGAGTGTTTCTGTCGCGCTAATGGCACTTACTCCTTAACAGTCTTGCATCGTCTTTTCCGCGGCGCACCACAACAGCGGCGCATAACGAAAAACCGGGGGATGCACGGAACAGTAGCCGCGCATCTTTCCCCCTTTTATATCCTTCACACCCTTATCTTGGAACCGTCGGGCCTTATGTGGCCCTGACAGGCAGCCGCCCCTCAGCGCGGGACAGCCTGCGTGTTAGTGTACGTTGGCCCACAGGCGGCGTTTCATCGCCAGCAAGATGCCCGAGAAGACGATCATGAACAGCACAACCTTGATGCCCATGCCCTTGCGTTCTTCCATATGGGGTTCGCTGGTCCAGGCCAGAAACTGCGCGACGTCAGACGCCATCTGGTCAACGGTGGCTTCGGTACCGTCGGCAAAGGTCACCTGACCTTCGCTCAGCGGCGGCGCCATCGCGATCTGGTGGCCGGTGAAATACTTGTTGTAGTGCATGCCTTCGTTCATCTGCACGTCGGCGGGCGCGTCTTCATAGCCGGTCAGCAGGCCATGCACGTAATCTTCACCACCGTGGCGTGCCTTGACGATCAGCGACAGGTCGGGCGGCAACGCGCCACCATTGGACGCGCGCGCGGCCTGATCGTTCTTGAAGGGCGACACGAAGCGGTCGGACGGGCGGCCCGGACGGTCAAACATCTCGCCGTCGTCGCCGGGGCCGTCGGTGACGGTGTATTCGGCAGCGATGGTCTTGACCTGATCGGGGCTGTAACCCAGACCTTCAAGGTGGCGGTAGGACAGCAGCTTCATCGAATGGCAGGCCGAGCAGACTTCCTTGTACACCTGAAAGCCGCGTTGCAGGGCAGCGCGGTCATACGTGCCGGTCACGCCTTTGTGATGCCAGTGCATTTCCGGCGGATGCGGCGCGTCGCCTGCGGCCTGTACGGCGGCCGGTGCGGCCGACAGCAGCAATGCCGTTGCGGCGGTGGCGATGAAGGTGCGGGTCAGGAGTTTCATTGCAGGTGGCTTTCCATCAATTGAAGTCGTGTCACAGTCCGGCTTAGTGCTTGCAGGCCGCGTCGATGCTCTCGGGCACGGGCAGCGTTTTTTCAAAGCGCGGCAGCAGCGGCAAGATGAGCAGGAAGTGGACGAAGTAGTACAGCGTCGCGATCTGGCCCAAAATCACCGGCAGGCCTTCGGCAGGCTGGCTGCCCGCATAGCCAAGAACGATGAAGGCGATCAGCAGCGCCAGCGTGCACCATTTATAGATGGGGCGGTACTTGGCGCTCTTGACGGGGGAGCGGTCGAGCCACGGCAGGAACATCCACAGGATGATCGAGCCGAACATCGCGATCACACCCTGCAGCTTGGCGGGGAAGACCACGATGGTGGTGAAGGGGATGGTGATGTCAAAGGTAAACGCGCGCAGGATCGCATAGAACGGCAGGAAGTACCATTCGGGCACGATGTGCGGCGGGGTGACCATGCTGTCAAAGGGCTTGAAGTGGTCGAATTCGGTCAGCGCGAGGGGTGCAAAGAACACCACCGCCATGAACAGGGTCAAAAAGACCACCAGCGCAAAGCTGTCCTTGGCCGTGAAGTACGGGTTGAACGGCAGGGTGTCTTTTTCGCTTTTGGGTTCAACGCCCGTGGGGTTGTTCGATCCCGTCAGGTGCAGCGCCCAGACGTGGACAAAGACGACGCCAAGGATGACGAAGGGCAGCAGGAAGTGCAGCGCAAAGAAACGGTTGAGCGTGGGGTTATCGACCGAGAAGCCGCCCCACAGCCAGGTAACCAGACCGTCGCCCACCAGCGGGAAGGCGCCAAAGAGCGAGGTAATCACCGTCACACCCCAGCCCGACATCTGCGACCACGGCAGCGCATAGCCCATGAAGGCGGTCGCCATCATCAGCAGGAAGATCAGCACGCCGACGATCCACAGCAACTCGCGCGGTTGCTTGTACGATCCATAGAACATGCCGCGCGCGATGTGGATATAGACGGCGATGAAGAAGAACGACGCGCCGTTCATGTGCGTGTAGCGCAGCAGCCAGCCATAATTGACATCGCGCATGATGCGCTCGACGCTGTCAAAGGCCATGTGCGTGTTGGGCACATAGCTCATCGCCAGCACGATGCCGGTGACGATCATGATCATCAGCATGGTCAGCGCGATGCCGCCGAAGCTCCACAGGTAATTGGCGTTCTTGGGCATCGGAAAGACGCCGTATTCCTTTTTCAGCATCGTGAAGATCGGCAGGCGCGTATCGACCCAGTTGATGACCGGGTTCTTGAAATCGCTGACGTGGGGCTGGTGTGCCATATCGGTGTTCCTGTGGGATCAGTAGAAAAAAGAAAGACGTGAAACGCGCGGGCGCAAAGGAGGTTAGCCGATGCGGATCAGCGTGTCGGTGACGAAGGTATAGGGCGGCACGGCAAGGTTATGCGGCGCGGGGCCTTTGCGGATGCGGCCCGACGCATCGTAGTGCGAGCCGTGGCAGGGGCAGAAGTAGCCGTTGAAGTCGCCCTTGGGCTGGCCGACTTTCGATCCCATCGGAATGCAGCCAAGGTGCGTGCAGACGCCGACCAGCACGAGAAAGGCATCGTGGCCTTTTTGCACGCGGTCTTCGTCGGATTGCGGGTCGCGCAGGCTGTGCCAGTCTTCCTTGCGGATGGCGGCCACTTCGGCCGGGCTGCGGCGGGTGATGAAGATCGGCTTGCCGCGCCAGACCACGGTGATCGACTGGCCTTCGGCAACGCTGCCGACGTCGACTTCGGTCGTCGCCAGCGCCAGCGTATCGGCAGCGGGGTTCATTTGATCGACCAGCGGCCATGCGGCGGCACCTGCGGCAACGGCGCCCATCGCACCGGCGGTCAGCACCAGAAAGTCACGGCGCGCGATCTCGCGGTTATAGGGCGGATGATCGTGTGAAGATGGCGATGTCATTTATTCTTGTTCCTTGAAGAAGGGCGCGTGTGCGGAGACGGGCTGTGGACAACCCGGCGCAACAACGCCGACAGACCGTGCGATCATAGCGCAAGCTTCTTGCGCGAAAAAGCCCCCGACTCCCCGCCTTTTGACTTTTTTTTCACCCTTTCAACAGGATATAGTCGCCTTATGACCACTCCATCCCTGTCCCTCGGCATCCGGCTGGCTCTCTACCAGCCCGATATTCCGCAAAATACCGGCACCCTCATGCGCCTGTGCGCTTGTCTGGGCGTGGGACTTGATGTCATCGAGCCCTGCGGTTTTGTGCTGTCGGACAAAAACTTGCGCCGCGCGGGCATGGATTACCTCGACCAGCTCAACTGGCAGCGCCATGCCGACTGGGCAGCCTTTAAGGCGCAAAAATCGGGCCGGATAATCATCCTCAGCACCCAAGCATCTGAAAACTATACTGATTTTATTTTCCAAAACACCGACATCTTGCTGTTGGGCCGCGAGAGCAGCGGCCTGCCCGCCGATGTCCACGACAGCGCGGACGCACGCGTCATCATCCCGATGCAACCCGGCATGCGCTCGCTCAACGTCGCCATCGCCGGCGCAATGGTGCTGGGCGAGGCCTTGCGGCAGACCCATGCATCCAAGGCGCTGCCTCAGCGATAGGCGTCGTGGATTTGTTCTTCGGTTGGTGAATCCGATTGCAACACCGTCAACAGACGGCGTGCGCGCTCGGGCGTCAACTCGCCTTCCAGCTCGGGATTGGCGAGAGCATTGATCACATCAATCGTTGCCGCCTCTCCAATCCCCCCGAGAGCTACATCTGCAGCTTCAATCAAATTTGCCCAGTCCGCCACATCACGGCCAGTCAATTCATTAGCGACATAGCGCAATAGAATGCTGACAATATCCTGAGAGGCCACACAAGGTTTTTCGTTATCTTGCCAATCAAGGATCCGGGCCTGCTCCCAAATCTGCTGTAAACCGGATGGCTTTTTATTTTCTAAAACATCGGCAAATAGCTGTTTTTGCGTTTTCATTACTGTCTCTTACTGCCTATAGGATTTTACAGGAACAATTCTGCCATCCTAATTGCAAAGGGTCTGCATTGCAGGCCATACGCGTGCCTACACTCAAACCATACCAATATTGTCCTTGATTATCCCGTTGTTCATGCATCGAAAATAAGGACTTATTGCCACGCTGTAACAACACGCCTAAAGTCGCGCCATGACACAGACAAGCGCACACACAGCCGCCCCCGTGTGGGACGATACCCTGACCAGCCGCCAGAACGCTGCCGCCGCGTGGTTTGACACCTTGCGCGACCGCATTTGTGCGGCGTTTGAAAAACTGGAAGACGATTTGTCATCTGGTCCGCATGCGGACCTGCCCGCCGGACGTTTCGTGCGCACCCCGTGGCAAAAACCACCGCTGAGCGCGTTGCCCGAGGGCGCGCCGCAATTGCAGGGCGGCGGCGTGATGAGCGTGATGCGCGGGCGCGTGTTTGAAAAGGTCGGCGTCAACGTGTCGAAGGTCTATGGCACCTTCACGCCGGAATTCCGCAAGCAGATTCCGGGCGGAGAAGAAGCCGACGGGAAATTCTTTGCCACCGGCGTGTCGCTGGTCGCGCATATGCGATCACCCAAAGTACCCGCCGTGCATATGAACACGCGCTTTCTGGTGACATCGAAAAGCTGGTTCGGGGGCGGCGCCGACCTGACGCCGATGCGCGAAAACGCCGATGATACGCGCGATTTCCATGCGGCGCTCAAGGACTGTTGCGACCGCCACGACGACGCATACTATCCGAAGTTCAAAAAATGGGCGGATGATTATTTCTTCCTGCCTCACCGCAATGAACCGCGCGGCATCGGCGGTATTTTCTATGACTACCTCGACACGCAAAACTGGGATGCGGATTTCGCCTTTACCAAAGACGTCGGCGAGACGTTTCTCAACATCTATCCGCAGCTTGTCGCGCGTCACATGCACGACGCATGGACGCAAGAAGACCGCGAGCATCAACTGGTGCGCCGCGGCCGCTATGTCGAATTCAACCTGATCTATGACCGCGGCACGACCTTTGGCCTGAAGACCGGCGGCAATACAGAAGCGATTTTGATGTCGATGCCGCCCGAGGCGAAGTGGCCGTAAAAAGAGCGCCTTACCAGTCTTTCAGCACCGCCGCGCGCTGGCGCAGCTGCTCAAGGCAGGCATCGCGGTCGGGGCGGAAATCTTCATCCAGCCACCAGTTTTCAACCGCCGCCAGCAAATGACCGACATCGGGCCCGCGCTCGATACCAAGCACCATCACGTCCTGCCCCGTCAGCGGGAACAGCGGTGGGCGGTAGCTGATGGTCAAATCAAACAGCGATTGCGGCGGAATATCGCCAAGACGCGCCGCCGCCAGCAGCAAGAAGCTCATCGCCATATCATTGCCATGATGATAGACCACGCGGCGCAGGATTGCAGGCGTGGTTTGCGGCCCCAGTGTTTCGGCGTATTTGATCATTGCAAACAACTGCGTGCCCTGTTGCGACGACAGCTTGAGCGCCTGCACCGCGTGTTTGAGCCCTTCGGGCGTGACCACCATCAGCGCCGCAAGCCGGCGCAGCGCAAAGGGCGGCACCTCAAAACGCTGTTCGAGTTCAACCAGATGGTCAAGGCGCTGCCAGTCCGTCGCCTCGGGCACGATATGCGTGACCACCCCACCCTGCAGCATCAGCCGCCAGACGCTGGCGCATTCACGCGCGTCGAGCAGTTTCAGCACCTCCTGCCGCACACGCTCGCCCGACAGCTTGCGCAACTCGGGTGCTGCGTTCTGGCAGGCGTGGATGGCCGCACCATCGGGCAGGCCGCGCCCGAAATGCGCCAGAAAACGGAAATAGCGCAGGATGCGCAGCACATCTTCGTGAATGCGGCGCGTGGCGTCACCGACGAAGCGCACGCGCCCTTCGCGCAAGTCTTCCATGCCGCCAAAGTAATCATAGACATTGCCATCCATGTCACAGGACATGGCATTGATGGTGAAATCGCGACGCGCGGCGTCGGTCTTCCAGTCGTCGGTGAATTTTACGTCGGCATGGCGGCCAAAGGTCATCACGTCCACGCGCAGGGTCGTAACCTCGAACGGGCGGCCGTCGACCAGCGCCGTCACCGTGCCGTGCTTGAGGCCGGTTGGAATATGGGGCACGCCGGATTGCTCCAGCTGCGAGATCACATCTTCGGGCTTGAGCGGCGTTGCGATATCGATGTCATAGACGGGCCGGTTGCACAGCGCATCGCGCACGCAACCTCCGACAAAGCGCGGCGCCAGATGCGCCTGCGGCGCGCCGTCCTTAAGCGGCGTCAGCGCATCCATCAGCTTGACCGTTTCAGGCAGCAGCATCCACGGCTGCAGGCGCAGCTTGCCCGAGGGTACGCAGGCTTCGCGCGGGGCGCTGTCGTCATGTGCCATCATGCGCTGATCGCCTCCACAAAGTTGCGCAGCATGCCCGCCGTCGCACCCCAGATGTTATAGTCGTTCCAGCTGCAAACATAGGTATGGCGGATGATGCCTTCGCGGCTGATCGCCTCGGGCCGCAGCACGCCCGGGGTCAGGATATGGCCAAGCGGCACGTTGAAAATCTCCGCTACTTCGAAATCGTCGGGTTGCCATACGGGCGCGCCACCCTGCGCCACATCGATCAGGCCGACCACGGGCGTCACCTCGTAGCCGCTGACGGTGATATAGCTGTCAAGCGTGCCCAGCACCTGCACGCGTGCGGGATCAAGGCCGATTTCCTCGTGGCTTTCGCGCAGGGCCGTTGCAATGGCATCGGCGTCGTGGTCTTCGGCCCCGCCGCCCGGAAAGCTGATCTGCCCCGCATGGGCATGCAGATGTGCGGTGCGCAGGGTGAACACGACGCTGATGTCGTCACCATTGGCCAGCAAGGCCACCAGCACCGCCGCGCGCCGCCACGGCTGGCGCGGCAACGGCACGTCGTTGAGCGTATGGTCCCCGCGCACAGGCCCGGCGCGATAGCCCGCCATCGATTGCGCAATACTGGCGGCGCGCAGCAATTTGGTCTGCGCGGGCATGATGATGGTTGCAGCGGCGCGGTCGTCCTTCATGCGACCTCTCCCGCGCGCAGGGGTGGGCCCTCAAGAGCAAAGAAGATGCCGTCGCTGACAATACCGCGCATGCCCGTACCGTCGGGCGAGGGCACGGCATGATGCGCAAGGTCGTAATAGACAGCACGCGACAGGCGCGCCCACAGGCCCGCGCGCACATGCACGGCGGGGCGCCACTCGCCATCGACCGCATCCATGCGCAAGGCATGATCGCGCCCCAATACGACCGTATCGTCGCAATTGGTGGTAAAAATGACCGCGCCGTCGCGGTTTTCGCTGGCGGTGACCACAAAGGGCAGGTCCTCGACCGTGATGAGGCCTTTTTCCGCCGGTGTTTGCAGCCAATAGGCGCCGTCATCAGCGCGCACCAGCTGGCGCGCGAACAAGACGACCAGATTATGTCTTGTCATCGGCGCACCCTGATGCCACCACTGGCCGCTGCGGTCGATGCGGATGGCATAATTGTCGCAAATGCGGATGTCTGGGCGTTGATCCGGCATGGTTTTTGACGCGAAATGGTCCAGATTGGTGAATGACTATTTTAACGTTTCTTTTTTAATATAGCATGAACGGATCACAAGGGGAGAATCAACCGCACATGACCGCCCAGCCCAGCACGACCGCCACAACCCCAACGCCGCGCCCCGATGCCGCGCTTGAAGGCCGCATCACAGCACTTCTGCCACGCCTGAAATCGGCGCGCGAGGGGATCGAGTCGGTCATCATCGGCCAGCCCCATGTCGTTGCCGATTGCATGACGGCCATTCTGGCGGGCGGGCACTTTTTGCTGGTGGGCCTGCCGGGCCTTGGCAAGACCAAGCTGGTTGAAACGCTCGGCACCGTTCTGGGCCTTGATGAAAAGCGCGTGCAATGCACGCCCGACCTGATGCCCGCCGATATCCTCGGCAGCGAAATTCTTGTCACCGGTGCCGATGGCCAGCGCCACTTCACCTTTGTCGAAGGCCCCGTGTTCACGCAACTGCTGATGGCGGACGAAATCAACCGCGCCAGCCCGCGCACGCAATCAGCACTACTGCAGGCGATGCAGGAATACGCCGTCACCGTCAGCGGCACCGCGCGGCACCTGCCCAAGCCCTTTCACGTCATGGCGACGCAAAACCCGCTCGAGCAGGAAGGCACCTACCCCCTGCCCGAGGCGCAGCTTGACCGCTTCATGCTGCAAATCGACATCACCTACCCAAGCCGCGACGAAGAACGCCGCATGGTCATGCTGACCACGGGCGCGACCCCGCCCAAGGCGGCCAAGGTCCTGAGCAGCGCCGACATCATCGAGGCACAGGACATCGTGCGCCGCCTGCCCATCGGCGACAGCGTCGTCGATGCGATCCTCGCGCTGGTGGCCGAGGGCCGCCCCGAGCAATCACGCATCGATCTGGTGAAGAAATACGTCAGCTGGGCGCCGGGCCCGCGCGCCGCGCAGGCCCTGATGCTGGCTGTGCGCGCCCGCGCGTTGCTCAATGGCCGCTACGCGCCTTCGGTCGATGACGTGATCGCGCTGGCACCCGCCGTACTGAAACACCGCATGGCGCTAAACTTCGCGGCGCGCAGTGCGGGTGTGAACGTGCATGACGTCATCACGCGCATGGTCGACAACATCAATTAAATCTTACGCCGGATACAGTGGATAATCGGCCAGCGCCACGTAGCGCTGCTCGCTCTTGCCCGTCTGCTGGCCGTGCAGGCTTTCATACAACGTGAAATAATCCGCACGCATGGGCGGGCTGCGATACAGGTTATGCGCCTGCATGAAACGCGCGATGTCGTCGCTTTGAGCATGGCGCAGGCGCGCCATCGTCACATGCGGCGTGTATTTACGCGCCTCGTACAGCAATCCCGCCGCGCGGAATGTGCTGTCGATCTGTTGTTTGAGATCAGCCAGTGCGGGAGGTGCCTCTACTCCCATCCACAAGACATTGGGCCACTGCCCCTGCGCAAAGCTGCCCGTTCCCGCCAGCGTGAAATCAAACGCCTGTGCGCGCACATCGCGCAGGGCATCGTCGATGTGCGCCAGCGTGTCGTCGTCGGCCTCGCCAATGAAGGTCAGGGTGATGTGAAAATCCGCCTGCGCCGTCCAGCGGGCACCCTCCACCCCGCCCTGCATCAGCCTCAGCGCGGCAGAGACATCATCGCGAACCGGCAGGGCGGTAAAAAAGCGGCGCATAGAATTATCCTTTACGGACAGGGATTGGGGTGGCGGTCGTGCAGCGCATTGATGTCGGCGATCACGCTGTCATCCAGCGTGACGTCATTGGCGGTCATCACGCGTGCCAGTTGCTCGACCGTCGTCGCGCCGACGATATTCGCCGTCACGAAGGGCCGCGTGGTCACAAAGGCCAGCGCCATCACCACCGGATCAAGCCCGTGTTTTTCGGCAATGGCAAGATACCCCTGCACGGTCACATCTTCCAGCGGACGGCTGTAGCGCGCGGGACGCGGGTCGACCGCGCGGCGCGAACCGGCGGGGCGTGCGCCGCCAAGGTATTTACCCGTCAGCGTTCCCGCCGCCAGCGGCGCATAGGCCAGCAGGCCGACGTTTTCCTGCATGGCGATTTCCGACAGGCCGACCTCGAACGTGCGGTTGAGAAAGCTGTAGGGATTCTGGATGCTGACCACGCGCGGGCGGTTGGCGTCGGCGCGCGCACTGTCAAGGTAGCGCATCACCCCCCACGGGGTTTCGTTGGACAGGCCCACGTGGCGGATTTTGCCGTCTTTGACAAGGTCGGCCATGACATCGAGCGTTTCATCGATGACATCGCCCTCCCCGCCCGTAACCTGTGCGGCGGGAAAGTCCATGCGGCCAAAGCTGTTGACCGCGCGCTGCGGCCAGTGAACTTGATAGAGGTCAATATAATCGGTCTTCAGGCGCGCAAGGCTGCCATCCACTGCCGCCACGATATTGGCGCGGTCCAGACGGTTGGCGCCGCCGCGGATCCACGGCATGCCCGGTGCAGGCCCTGCGACCTTGGTGGCGATCACCACCTTGTCGCGGCCCTGGCGCGCGGCCAGCCAGTTGCCGATGATTTCCTCGGTTTTACCCGAGGTCTCGGCACTGGGCGGCACCGCGTACATTTCGGCAGTGTCAAAAAAATTGATGCCGTGATCAATCGCCATGTCCATCTGGGCAAAGGCGTCGTCGGCAGGCGTCTGGTTGCCGTAAGTCATGGTGCCAAGGCAAACAGCACTGACGTTGAGTGCGGTGCGGCCAAGGGGGCGGTATTGCATGATAAGAAATCCACTCAACTAGTTTGCGATCAGTTTTTTCACATCGGCGTAAATCTTGTCAACGATGATGGCGATCCCCTGCTTGTTGGGATGCATGCCGTCGTCAAGATTGTACTTGGCGTCAAGCGCGACACCATCAAGGTAAAAGGGATACAACAGCGCGCCATGTGCCGCGGCAACGTCGCGGTATATTTTTTCAAGACTGCCGGGGGCAGCCGCGCCCAGATTGCTATAGGTGCGCATGCCCGCGATCAGCACGGGAATGTTTTTTGCGCGCACCTTTTCAACGATTTTATCAAGATTGGCGCGGGTGACGGCGGGGTCGACCTGACGCAACATGTCGTTGGCGCCCAGCACCAGAATGAAATAATCCGGATTTTGCGACAACGACCAGTCAAGGCGCGTCAGCCCGGCCGAGGTCGTGTCGCCCGAAACCCCTGCATTGATGACGGCAATGTCATAACCATCCGCTTTCAGTCGCGCCTCGAGCTGGGCGGGAAAGGCATCGCCAAAGGGCAGGCCATAGCCCGCCACCAGGCTGTCGCCGAAAACCATGATTTTTTTCGTCGCGGTTTTTTGTGCATCCGGCGTTTGCGCGCGCAGGGTTTGGGGCACCAGCACCGTGACAGCCAGCAAGGCCGCCACCAGCACATTGAAAAGGGCAGACGGTGATTTATGTCTCATGCTAGATTGGCCTTTTGACGTTTCATGCCGACGATATTGACGAGGATATAGGATTCATGACCGCCAATACCAGTACCAGTGTCGCCGTCAGCCAGCTTTCCCTGACCCTTGGCAGCGATGCGGGGCCCGTTGAAATCCTCAGGGATATCTCCCTCACCCTGCCCGCAGGCAAGACGGTCAGCATCACCGGACCATCAGGTTCGGGCAAGACCAGCCTGCTGATGCTGCTTGGCGGGCTCGAGCGCCCAACAGCGGGCAGCGTCGCCATCGACGGCACGCGGATCGAGGCGATGGACGAAGATGCGCTTGCCGCCTTTCGCCGCGACCACATCGGTATCGTCTTTCAGAACTTTCATTTGATCCCCACCATGACGGCACTTGAAAACGTCGCGGTGCCGCTTGAATTCGCGGGCGCCAAAGACGCCTTTGCGCGCGCACGCGCAGCGCTTGAGGCCGTCGGCCTTGGCCACCGCCTTGACCACTACCCCGGCCAGATGTCAGGCGGGGAGCAACAGCGCGTGGCGGTGGCGCGCGCCTTTGTGACCCGTCCGCGCATCATCCTTGCGGATGAACCCACCGGCAACCTTGATGCCGACACCGGCGAGAAAGTCATGGCCGCACTGTTTGATCTTACACGCACGCAGGGCACCACCCTGATCCTCGTCACCCATGACGCCGCACTGGCGGCGCGCTGCGACGTTGCCGTGCATATCCGCGACGGCCAGATCACAGGCGGGCCCATTGCAGACGGGCAGGCCTGATATGACAGCGCCACATGCATCATCGTGGCGGCTGGCCGCACGTCTGGCGGCACGCGACCTGCGCGGCGGGCTCAAGGGTTTTTATATTTTCATTCTCTGCCTGTGGCTGGGCGTGGGCAGCATCGCGGCGGTGCAATCGCTGTCAAGCAGCATGCTCGACAGCCTGCGTCATGACAGCCGCTATATCCTTGGCGGTGATCTCAGCCTGCGCCGCCTCTACCAGCCGGCAACGCCGCAGCAACGCGCAGTGATGCAACAGGCAGGCGTGACCAGCGAAGTCGCGGAAATGCGCGCAATGGCGCGGCGCGCCGACGACACCAAGGCGACGATGGTCGAACTCAAAGCCGTCGACGCCTTCTACCCCCTTTATGGCGATCTCGAGATCAGCGGCGCCAATGGCGACGTGCAGGACCTGCTATCGGGCGGCGCAAAGGCGGTGGCGGAAAAAGAGCTGCTCACCCACCTTGGTATTGCCGTCGGCGATACGGTCAAGCTGGGCGACAGCGCCTTTACCATTGCCGGGGTTATCACGCGCGAACCAGACCGCATGAGCGGCGCGCGCTATACGCTGGCCCCGCGCCTGATGATCTCCGCCGCCGACTTCGCAGCCACGGGGCTTGGCGCAGCCGGCAATCAGGTGACCTATAATTACCGCCTCTACATGCCGCAGCTGACAGAGCGCGATGCATTGATCGCCACGCAGGAGCGGTTTGAAAAAGAACTTGGCGACGGCTGGCGCGCGCGCAGCTATTACAATGCCGCACCGGGTATCAAGCGTTCCATCGACCAGATGACCCTGTTTCTCACCCTCATCGGGCTTGCGACACTGCTGATCGGCGGGGTGGGGATTTCAAACGCCACGCGCGGCTGGCTTGACCGCAAGATGGCGGCATTAGCCACACTGAAATCCCTCGGCGCGCCGCGCCGTCTGGTGACGCGGGTCTACCTTTTGCAAATTCTTGCCGTTGCAACCATCGGCATCGCCCTTGGCGGCGTCACCGGCACAGCACTGGCGGCAACCGGCAGCCGTATCCTGAGCGCGGAGCTTTCGCTCAGCAACCAGGGCGGCTTTTCGCTGGCCGCACTTGGCATCGCGGCGGCGTTTGGCTATCTGACAGTGCTGACGTTCACGCTCTGGCCGCTGGGCCGTGCCGTCAATGCGGCCCCGCGCGATCTGTTTCGCAGCACCATCACCCCGACCGCAGCGCGACCCGCGCGCGCGGTCATGCTGCAAACCCTTGTCGCAGCCCTCGCGCTGGCATGGCTGGCGATTGTCACCGCCAGTGACCGCTGGCTGGCGGGATGGTTTGTGGTGGCAACACTGCTGGCGTTCTTGCTGTTCACCCTTTATGCGCTTGGCATCCAAAAAACCTTGCAGCACTTGCGCCCCAAGAATATGCCGGCCCTGCGGCTGGCCAGCGCCAATCTGGCGCGGCCGGGCAATGCCACGGGCGCGATCGTCCTGTCGCTTGGCCTTGGCCTGACGGTTTTGTCGGCGATTGCCTTGGTGGAGAGCAATTTCTCGCGCCTGTTGCACGACGATCTGGCGCTTGATGCACCGTCGTTCTTCTTTCTTGATGTGGAACCTGCGCAAAAGGACCGCTTTGCCGAAATTCTTGCCGCAACACCCGGCGTTGCGCATATCAAGCTGACCCCCGCCTATCGCGGCCGCATCGTCGCCGTCAACGGCATAGACCCCGAGGTCGCCCTTGTCGACAAGCGCGAGGAATGGGTCACGCGATCAGACCGCGGATTCACGTATGCGGCGGAACAACCACCGCACAGCCGCATCACGCAAGGGAAATGGTGGCCCAGGGATTTCAACACGGCGAAGGCGGGGATCGCGCCGCAAATATCGATCTCCAGCGACGTGCAGCGCGCCTTTGACATCGGTGTTGGCGACCAGCTGACCGTCAGCATCATGGGCGTGCAGCTGACCGCGACGGTTGCCAATGTGCGCGACATCAACTGGGCCAGCTTTACCATGAACTTCGCGGTGACCTTTGCGCCCGGCGCGCTCGACAACGCGCCGACCAACCTGCTGGCGACCGCCGTGGTGCCGCAGGAATACGAAGACGCCCTGCAAACGCAGCTGGCGCGCGAGATGCCCAACATCACCAGCGTGCGCGTGCGCGAGGCGCTGGCCCTTGCCAACAAGCTGGTCGGCGGCGTTCTGCTGGCCGTGCGCGTCACGGCCGCCGTCACGCTGTGCGCGGGCATTCTGGTGCTGGCGGGGGCGCTGGCGGCGGCGCGCCAGCGGCAGGTTTACGACACCGTTGTTCTCAAGGTGCTGGGCGCGTCGCGTAAAAAATTGCTCGCGATCTTTTGCATGGAATACGCATTGCTGGGCCTTGTCACTGCCGTCATTGCCGCGGCCCTTGGCAGCGCGGCCGCATACGGCATTATCGCGGGCATCATGGAATTGCCGTGGCACTTTGAAATATCCGCTGTCGCGCAGGTCACCGCGCTTGCCCTTTTGTTGACACTGTCAACCGGTATTGCGGCAACTGCGCGCCTGCTGGCGCTCAAACCGGCGCGGTTTTTGCGCAACGAGTAAAAAAGACTGATTCAAAAGCGTTTTTCGCTGTCCGGTTTTACTTGAAAACCGCACGCAGACGCATCATTTTATAGGTACTTGGTTTTATCACACGGAGGACAACCATGAACGATTTCCAACGTCACCCCACCGCCGCCTATGGTAGCGACCAGGTGATCGATGCCGGCCTGCAGGGTTTTATGCGCGGCGTCTACAACACGATGGGCGCAGGCCTGGCATTGACCGGCATCGTCGCCTTTGCCGTGGCGAACTTCCCGCCGCTGTTCAACGCGATCTTTGGCACCCCGCTGGCGTGGGTTGTCATGTTCGCACCGCTGGCCTTCCTGCTGTTTGGCTTTACGCCGGGCCGCGTGGCCCGCATGGAAAGCGGCAAGCTGCGCACGCTGTTCTTCGTCTTTGCGGCCCTGATGGGCCTGTCGATGGCGTCGATCTTCGTGGTGTTCACGGGCGAGAGCATCGCACGCGTGTTCTTCATCACCGCCGCTACCTTTGCCGCCACCAGCCTCTATGGCTACACCACCAAAAAGGACCTGTCCGGCATGGGCGGCTTCCTGTTCATGGGTGTGATCGGCATTTTGATCGCATCGATCGTCAATATCTTCCTGGGCAGCGCGATGGTGCAGTTCGTGGTATCGATCATCGGCGTTTTGGTCTTCACCGGCCTGACGGCGTATGAAACACAGATGCTCAAGGAAACCTATGCCTATGGCCGCGGCAACGACAAGCTGGCCGTCATGGGTGCGCTCAATCTTTACCTGAGCTTCATCAACCTGTTCCAGTTCCTGCTTAGCCTCATGGGCAACCGCGAATAAGGATCAGCAGGCCTTTTTGCACAAAAACCCGCCCCGCATCACCGTGGGGCGGGTTTTTCTATGATATTTCAGCCGATTAAAACCCTGTTGCCAGAAAGCGGCGAGTCTGGTTATATACGCCTGCCTGAACCGCAAGCGCGGTCACACGGGCCCGTAGCTCAGCTGGGAGAGCGCCTGCATGGCATGCAGGAGGTCGTCGGTTCGATCCCGATCGGGTCCACCATTATTTGAGACAGCAGACACAGCGTAAAACCGTTGGTCTGCTTTTTTGTTGCGCTAGGTCTGGCGGTTGTTTGTACCGAAGTGTGTGATTGCGCGGCTTTTGCAGTGCTATCAATAACCTAGGGGGTTTCGAGCGACATACGGCGCGTGCGGCTTGTTTGTGTGTTTGTCCTCAATGATTTAAGCTGATGCTGCTGTGCGCGTTGTGCAGGTTTTGTGCAGGGTTTTCGCAAGCTCTACATCAACAACGCACACAATAAACACATAAGGCGAACAACTTCAGAAGTGACATGATCAATGTCTTTGACACTTTCAACTGGCCACTGAATGACCACTTAAATTCAAAATCTTCAGCACGCTTTCTCATAGAACTATCCTAAATACAAAAAAGCCGCCAGCGTAATTAAACGCTAAGCGGCTCGGTTTTCCCGACGGCCAGTGCAAACATAGTCCGCACTATAGTGACAAGAATAGCTTACTCTTATTAAGAAGTAAAACACTTTGATGCTAAGGATTAGGAGACTGGTTAATGTGGTACGTGATTATTGGCGCAATCATTCTGTGGACAATATTTCGTTTCAAGAAAAAGAAACAACCTCAGCTGACATTGACTGCATCTATTCATTACAGCGGTGGCGGTTGGGAAGAAATCAAACAGGCGAAGCTTGATTCACTGGAAGAGTTAAAAGCTTCCTTCCAAGAGCCCTTGAATAGCGAACATGCAATATCACAAGCGGCTGTGACCTTGGCAAGCTTTCATGACAATCACGGACAGTCACCTGACGCTATTGCCGAAACGGTTCAGAGCATCGATCTGCCAGAGGACATACAGAAAAAAGAAGCAGCACTCAGAAAAGAGTTAAACAAGCACTACAAAAACAGAGAAGAACTAGCATCAAAGTCTATTGCTATTCATCTTGCATTTGAGCATGCGAAGTTTCTTCTACAAAATCCAGAAATCGATTGGGCGAATTTTTCTGGCTTACAGAAGTTACAGTCAAATTGGAAGTCGCAAGACTACTTCAACGGCTTATTAGGGTTGATGACGGCTTATCAGAAAACCTTCACTCAATCTAAGAATTTTGAAAAACTCTGCGTTGATACAGATCGGATGTTCGAGTTGTGGAACTCGCAAAGTATAGCGGATCAGGCATACAGCAACAATCTTGAGCAGTATCCCAAAGCTAAATCAGACTCAGACCGACATTTTATTATACTGGCAATCATTGAGTACTTGGATAGACGGTATAAATTCAATCCAAAGCACAGAGATCAACTTGTCGATTGGTGTCACAAAGATGTCGAGCTTTACGAAAGCTTTTTAAAAGAGTTTCATGAGTGGCGTATTTTCTCAATCGATCAGCAAATGGCATTTCATGACAGCCCTGAACTTAAAAAAGAGGCGCTTTCTAAAATCAGCTTTGAGCGCGTGAAGAAGCTGGAGGGTTATTTAGTGCCAAGACTGAACTCTTACAGCGTTCTGTACGCAATCTATGCGCAGGAAAACAATAAAGAGAAGCTAAAGTGGCTGGAGAGCATTGGGCATCGCATTGGCTACATTCAAAAAGATGCAGATGAAGACGCCGATGTCAAAAGTGACGTATTTGATGAAACATCGTTTTTGCGTGAAGTGGCGGCTCCAAAATCAGGCCAGAAAGGTAAGCTTGCGTTTCTCGATTCGAAAGGTATTACCTGCTCTACGGAAGAGGTTTTCAAAGACATAGCAGAGCAAGAGGGCTGGCATGTAATGCGTGCAGAAGTCTCGTTCTGGCAGGCTATGTTCTGCTTAGCCTTTTGGGAGGAGATTTTTGATGGCATGGATGCTCCATCTAGATTCAACGATATCCCCCACGATCTATTTAAAGGGGAAGAATTCTATCTCAACAGGAAGGTCGCTATTGATAACAAGTATGCGGCTTTAAGAACCTGTCAGATAGCAGACTTTATTAACAAACAGATCAAGAGTGCTGAGGGTACATGGACACGTCTAATTTATAACGACGATCATGATATGCTTACATATGCGAAAACGGCTATCGTTCAAAGTTTTCTGAAAAGAATAGACTCTGAAGTCTTTGCAAAGATTGTTTATAGGATCGCACAGAACATTAACGACAACCGATCTGGACTACCCGACTTTGTGATCTGGAATGAGACAGAACTCAGATTGACAGAAGTTAAGGGGCTTCGGGAGCAAGTTAGGGACGCTCAAAAGATATGGCTCACATGGTTGCATGCACAAAATATACAAGCAGAAATCGTAAGGGTTAGACCCTTGAAGACTTAGTTAAATCCGATCATGCTTAATGCATGGGACGACGAAAGAAGAAGACAACGATTCTTGTTACTGAAAAGGTCTACATCAAGAAAGCGGCTCTCTCTGGGTTCTGGCACTACTACTTCTCTCTAGACGGCAATCTGTGACTGCGTGAAGATTGTGCAGGGTTTGTGCAACAATACACCGACATAATTCCACCTTCTTAATACGGGTATCCACTAATGAGAATATTTATTCAACTCGCATTCATGCTGACGTTTACAGCCATCACCAATCCGACGCTCGCACAATGGATACCCCAAGATTCGCAGTACGATGTGACGCAGAAGACAGCCCAAACCACATCGCAAACCCCTCCAAAGAGTACAACGCTTCGCGATGTCATTCGCTCGGCTGAACAGGGCAACGATGCAGCGTTGTGTGCGCTGACTAACGCAGCGGAAGATGGCAATACAGCTGCTCAGAACTGGATTGGCGAAGCTTACTCTCATCCCCGTCACAAGTTCGCAGCCCTAGATCCAATTGAAGCCGTGCACTGGTTCAAACTTGCTGCTGAACAAGGATACGAGTTAGCACAGAAAAACCTCGCACATGCATACATACGCGGCAATGGCGTTGAGAAAGATATACCGAAAGCAATAGCCATCTATGAGAAGCTAGCCGAAAGTGACTGTTCCATGATGGAAACCCTCGCCCGCGATTATGCACATGGCATGGGAGATATCCCCTTTAACTATCATCGGTCTCTCTACTGGCGCGAAAAAATGTATGGTCCACCACGCGTATGCTTATCTCTAGAGACCCCCATAGAGCTTGCTAATGCTTATGCATTTGGGCGCTATGGCGTACAGCAAGACATAGAAAAAGGCTATTTCTGGGCGCTTTACTCTCAAGAGTTGAGCAAAATACATGGCCGATCACTCGCAGGCTGGAAATGGGTGCCAGACGGCTTGTTCGATTTGCCCATCACAAAAGAACAGCTGGAGAAGGTAAAGCAAAAACTTCGAGGGCTAACTGCTGACATCGGCTTTTTTCGGGAATCTGCATTTCCTTCAAAACCAAACCTGTTTTCACAGAGCATTGATTTCGACACCTCACCAAACCCAACATGTTTAAAATTGAAAAATGCCCATACCGCATTCATTAATAGTCCTGAATTCATTATTTATAGCCACTGGAATATTAAAGAGGATGAATTAAAAAAAATAGCGACCTTGGCAGATGATGGGAATGTAGACGCGCAAAGCGCGCTGGCGAATTACTTCGATCAGATAAAGCGTTCAAAGGATTTAAACATCATCCAGAAGTTCCCAACGGCGCAAGCAGACGCTAAAAAGTGGATGCTTATGGCTGCAAAAAGCGGGAAAACAAACTTTCAAAGAAGGGTTCTCCCCCTCCTTCTAGAGGATAAAGACTATGACGAGTTTTTTCTCATGGCCAATCAGTTAGCTGACAATAATAGAAGCGACGCATTGTTTCTTCTTGGGCTTGCAAATTTTTACGGGCTCGGCATTGAAGAAAACACCAATCACGCTACAGAGTATTTTAAAAAGTGCTACGAAAATGCGGACACAGCGCACGATTACAATAAATGTGAACACTGGGTGAACGCTATGAAAGGTTCGCCCTCAGCACAACTGCAACTCGCTGAAGAGGTTTCACACTATGACCTTGAAGATCTAAAGATAGAAATCCCCGCCTTTTGGACAGGATGCGCACTTAGAAATAGTAGCGAAAACTTCTCTTATAAAAAACGCAACGGATCAACCATTATCGCTTTAGAGAAATGGAAAACACTCACCGCATCTATGACACCCATGCAAATAGCAACAACAGAGAAGCGCTTAGCCAAATGCCCTTGAGGCCTATCTAAAATCCTATCATGCTTGATGCATGGGAAGACGAAAGAAGAAAACATCGATTCTCGTTACTGAACGGGTCTACATCAAGAAAGCGGCTCTCTCTGGGTTCTGGCACTATTACTTTTCTCTAGACGGCAAGCAGTTCAGGAAGTCAGCCAAGACTGAGGACGAAGCAAAAGCAAAGCAGCTTGCGCTCAATGCGTATCACGAAGCTTTGGAGCGAAAGCACTTCGGCACTACGCTAGAGAAAGTATCTTTCAAGCGACTTGCTCGCAGATATCTAGAGAGCTTGCTCGGGCAACCAAAATATAATTTTCACTACACGGCGATGCATCGGAACTTCATTCCGTTTTTTGGAAGCTATGATGATATTACTAAAATCACAGCAGGCGCACTCAGTGATTATCTGATTTGGCGCAGGCAGAAGTCAGACAACAAGATACTTCCTCAGTCTTTGAATAAAGAGAATGTCGCATTCAATCAAATGATGCGGCTGGCGCAGGAGCATGAATGGATCAAACAACCAATTAAGATTAAGCGACAGTCAGAAGCGCAGACACAGAACAGGCGCCCCCACTTTACTCAGGCTGAATACGAGCATCTGGTAGCGACATCACTCAAAAGAACACTGGAATTCGTCAGCGGCGCACTATCGGCAAAACAGCGCGGCTACTTTACAGCGCGACATTGGAACAGACTTCTACTGCACGACATCATTCTGATATTGGCGAACTCTGGCATGCGCGTCGATGAGGTCAAAACGATCATCTGGCGCAATATCAATTGGGAAGAAAGCACAGTCACACTCAATCGAGCAGGAAAAGTCAAAAGCTCTCGCGTTTTACTCATTCGAGATATTGGCATGGAAGCACTGGCGCGCATTAAAAGTCGTAGATTGGACTATTTGAAAGCAAAAGGACTTGGTGATCTGGACTTGAATGAGCGCATACAGTCGCTGCCAAATGGCACATTTACTTACTCTCTGCGCAAAGGCTTTAACGAATTGCTCAAAGAATGTGGATTTCAGTACAAAAGCGTCAAAGAAAAGCACTCACTCACGTCTCTACGTCATACTTATGCGACTTTGCGCTTAACAGCTCAGACTGGCAAGCGCGTCAGTATTCGCGGATTGGTGAAGCAAATGGGTACATCTCAGAAGATGATCGAAAAGAACTATGGTCACGATGTCGTTGAAGACTATCGGGATGAGCTGCTTGGTTGATTACTACCGATCACGATTAGAGAGTGCGTTCTTGAGAGCAATGTAGCTTTTAACTTGCTCTCTCGTCATGTTAAGCAGGTCGATGGGCTGCTCATGCAAGAGATCCAATATTTCATGAATTACTTTGACTTTTGCTTTGGTTGACTCAGAAACGTCATAGATGAAGAGTTCATAAAGAGGAACGTTCAGAGCGTCAGCGATCTCTTGCGCAGTCTCTAAACGTGGCAGGAATATTCCCCGCTCGATATGACTTATCGTCTCGACGCTTTTGTTAATTTGCTCTGCTAACTGCTCTTGGGACAACTTACTGTCCTTCCGCAGCTTACGCACCCTATCCCCTATACGGATTTTTGTAACTTTATTGCCCATACATGAAGTATGACTTCGTATTTTACCTATTATAATGAAGTACAACTACGGTATTTACGGCATTGCGCCAACAATACGGAATATTGATTTTGGACATCACTGCATCAAGCTATCGAAGGAGCGTATTGCACTCATGACAACGACTGAACAAATTCAACCCCAGAAGAAAAAGACACCAGCAATTGTTACTTGGGTCTCACTCGTCACAGCTTTTCTTATCGCTTTAGGCAAAGTCGGCTTAAGCGGAAGCACTGGAGCAGAAGCTATAGCAAGGTTGCTTGGCAGCACATTGGGTACTTTTCTCGGTATCTACTTTGTACTTTGGCTTGCATGTAAAGCACTTCGCAAACTGGCAGGAGACGATAACGGGAGGGTAGCTAAGATCACCTATATAGTGATTGCCATTCTGCTCTTCTTTGTCTTTGCTGCTACAGAATCGACGAATGCAGTAGCGCCAGAAAGAGTAGAGAGCAATGCGACACTCCCCGTTTGCAAGAGTGAAGAAGCAGGCAATGCAATACAGAATGCACTCGCAAACCTATCTGACCAAACAAGCAAAATTACAATGATCAAATTCATCGATGCTTTTGAAGTTGATCACGTCATCGGCGCTGAAGAAAAAAGAGACTGCATTGGACGCTTTCTTCTGAACACAGGAGAAGGCTATCTAAACTTCACTTTAACAAGCTATTCAAAAGACGATGAAGAATTCTTTGTCTCCGTTCGAGAAGAGAACATTACATCAAGCGAGTACAACGAAAGGAAGGCGACCCTCACTGGCAATCAGGATGCCATCAAAAATTCTAAAGTTGGCGACTATCTTTCTGCAAGATATTGGCAAATTCCAAATAAGGATGAACTAGAGGATTTGCAGCAACTAGAAAAGATGGAATGGACGATGAAAATGCTAGTAAAGAAAATAGGTATTTGCCAACAAGCCGAGCAAGCTGAGGGCCGTCGCTTCCTAACACGAGAAGATCCTCAAGAGGTGATAGGGCAGCACATATCTCTGCAAAGAAAGAAAAGGGACTGCTTCTTAAGCAGCATTCCATCGTCCGAATTTCAGCTCAACGATGAAGAGCGCGTAAATGCAACATCCACTGAACTCGCAATGAGTATGAGCTATGCGCAGATCAAGAGCATGAACCCGCAGATTGTGTATCAAATCTCTGCGGAGTGCCAAGAGGGGGATGCGCTACTGAAGATAATCGAAGATGACAACCTCAAAGAGAAAAACAAGTCATGTCCAGAAGATAAAGAGTGGGTCAAATCGCGTGTATTAAACACACTGGGCGGACATTAACGCGCACGGTATGAAGACACGCGAAGAAATTCTACTGGAGATATTTCCAAGCGACCCGTTTGAGACTGACGCAATCATGCGTGTTCATTATTGGCACATGTATTGCGACAGAGCAGAAACGTTTGGCATCCAGCCGCTCACTTTTGAAGAGTGGTTGGATACCAAAATCGAGCATCATAAAAGCCAAAACGATAAAAAAACATAAAGTGTCTTTTGGACATTCAATAAAGAAGCAGCGACACAACAGAATTCTTTATTCACTCCAATGTATCTATAATAATTTTCAACAAAGCAATTGGGATGCGAAGCTTCGCTGCGTAGCAGCGAATGTTTAGCTGTCTGTAGCAATCGTTACTACCATTGACTATCATTACTACTATCCAGTGTTACGAAGTAATGTGCTGCTGAAGCAGCACATGCTACGCATTCTACTTTATTTTATCTTTGTTTATTATTGTTGGCTGTATGCGGTATTGCTTTCTTGAAGACACACTTAGCCTGTCCAGGAAAGTGCGCTTTTCAAGATATGCGTCCAACGCTTCTCTCGACAACACATAAGCCAGATATCTTCTCAATTGAAGAGTGAGTAGCGGCAACCCGATCTCCTGTCTCTGGCCGACTTAAGCTGCGGCAGTCTAACGAAAGCTATGTATCGACAATCGTCAGATCGGAGAAATTCTCCATCGGAGTGATAATTCATATAGTGCCATTGCATTACTGCAATGTCGAAGTACCCGTTTCACTCTTGGGGCTTCTCAACATACAAGATCAAACTCGAGCGCTTGTTGCTGACATGGGGTGGAAACATGATTTCGTTAGACGTCCGCACTAAACATAGCGTCCGCGTCACGGAAAGACTCTCAAAAGAGTATCTACTCACGAAGAGCGATCGGCTTACTTTCGTAGACCGACTGTCCACTTACTTTATATTTATTGTGATTTGAAACTCACTGTCGCGCTGCTCTGCTTTTTTTGTTTTTCTTTGCCGAATCAGCCAAATCGATAGTTGAGTTAACGACATTATTATACATAATCATTGCCTGTTTATCAACAGCAAACTGCGCCCGACATGACGATTGCCACTTTTCGAAAAAATTCAAAATTTGAAATGGACAATCGTTATAAAACAAGCAGATACTAACTTGTCTGCGCTAACCCATTGCGATTGCTATATATATTTTGGATCGGCCACTGCACGTCTGTGCTTGATCGTTATAAAATCATGCCATTCACAACTTTCTAACAGGAATTGGCATGTCACTCGGCAAACAAGCAAAGATACTGAGCAAGCAGCAGCAAGACGCAGTTTTGGCGTATTTGAAGACAACCCGACACCCCGAACGCAATCGCGTCATATTTCTGCTCTCAGCGCGTGCGGGACTTCGAGCGAAGGAAATCGCGTTTCTGACTTGGGACATGCTCTGTGATGCGTCTAATGAGCTTTCTGACGCTATTTCGTTGCAAGATGTCGCAGCAAAGGGACGAAGCGGCGGGGTCATTTGGCTAAACAAGGAGCTAAAAGACGCTTTAATTGAATACCGAAAATCGCTCAAAAACGAGCTACATACAGGGCGCGTCATTCGGGTGCGTAAACGCGAAGTGACAGCCCAGATGATCGTTAACCTGTTTTGGAACTGGTATAAGCGACTTGGCTTTAACGGTTGTTCAAGTCACTCGGGGCGCAGAACTTTCATCACATCGGCTGCCAAGAAGATTTCGACTGTCGGGGGCTCTATTCGGGATGTCCAATTACTTGCCCGTCACAGCTCGTTACAAATGACACAACGTTACATCGAAGCGGATGTAGATGCGCAAAAAAGGGTTGTCCAGATTATATAATTTCTAATTGTTAAACCAAAATCTGATATCCTCTTTTGCCACAGAGAAGAGGATGTCCCCGATGAAAGATCAGACTGTAAAAATTAATCTAGAACATTGCTACGGCATCAAAAAGTTAGAAGCGTCTTTTGACTTTTCAGGGAGTAGCTCTTTCGTAGTGTACGCACCGAATGGCGTCATGAAATCATCGTTCGCCAAATCATTCCAGGATTTAAGCATAGGCGTCGAGTCAAAAGATCGCATTTTCAAAGACAGAAAAACACAGAGATCTATAACTGACGGAACGAACGCCGAGCTTGAAAAAGAATGTGTCTTTGTAATTGAACCTTACAATCAAGCATTCAAATCTCAGAAAATCTCAACACTGCTGGTCAATAAAGATCTTAAAGAGCAGTACGACAAGACATACCAAGAAATAGAAGAGAAGAAGGAAGCTCTTTTAAAAGAGCTGAAGTCCGTATCGGGCATTAAAAGCGGCATTGAAGAAGAGTTCGCAAGAACGTTCACTAACGATCCAAAAGAATTCTTTGTATCGCTTTCTCGCGTGAAGTCAGAGGTATTTGACCATAAGCCATCGCAGCTAGATGCTATTCAGTACCAAAAGGTTTTCAACGAGAAAGTTATCGACCTTCTTGACAGCAAAGAATTTAAAGCCAGCTTGGCTGAATACATGCAAACCTATGATCAAATCGTGAGTTCTTCTACCTTCTTCAAAAAGGGCGTCTTCAACCATAACAACGCATCTGATATCGCCAAAAGCCTGAAAGATAACGGCTTCTTTAAAGCCGACCACTCCGTATACATCAATTCCGAGAAAACTCGTCGCGAGATTAAGACTGAGGCGGATCTAGAGTCCGTTATTCAAAAAGAGAAGGAAGAGATATTACAAAACCCTGCACTCACAAAATCTTTCGAAGAGATCGACAAAAAGCTAACAAAAAACAAAGACCTTAAGGATTTTCGCGAGTACCTCGGTAAAAATAAATTCCTGCTAAGCGAGCTAGAGAACTTACCTAGACTGAAGCAAAAACTTTGGGTCGCCTATTTGGCGACAAACATTGCTGCTTTCAAAAATTTGGTCGATGCTTACGAAACAGGCAAAGCCGAAATCGAGAAAATTATCTCGATTGCGCGCATTGAAAGAACAAAATGGTTAAACGTCATTGCCATCTTCAATGAACGATTCTCCGTTCCATTCATTGTCAAAATGGCCAATCAAGACGACGTCATTTTAAAAAGTGAAGCTCCAAACATCGTCTTCGAATTCAAGGATGGAGAAAACGGGAAAAGCTTAACTGTAAGTGAAGATGAACTTGTTCCAGTTTTAAGCAACGGAGAGCGACGTGCGCTTTACATTCTGAACATCATATTTGAAGTCGAAGCAAGAAAAGAAGCAAAGCAAAAAACTTTATTTGTAGTTGACGACATTGCGGATTCATTTGATTACAAAAACAAGTATGCAATCATCGAGTATTTAAAAGACATTTCAGATGAAGTCGACTTCTACCAGATAATTCTAACTCACAATTTTGACTTCTACAGAACAGTAAGTGGCCGCTTGAACTTAGGAAGAAAAAACAAGCTTCACACCATTAAGTCGAATGAATTCGTTAAGCTAACTCAAGAGAAGTATCAAAAAAATCCATTCATTTTTTGGAAAGAGAACCTTCATGAGGATGAGATGCTTATTGCATCCATACCCTTCGTTCGCAATCTCGCTGAATATTGCGGATACGAGGCGCGAGAGAAAAAGCTTACGTCATTACTACATATAAAGCCCGATACAGATGCAATAACCGTTTTAGATCTGCAAGACATCATAAAAGAGGTCTTGGTTGACAAAAGCACCCTTTCCCTCCCTCAACCAGAGCGAAAGGTAAAAGATCTGATATACGCATTAGCCGACCAAATCAAAGATGACGCGTCTGAGGTTATGGAGCTGGAGAAGAAAATCGTCTTGTCTATTGGCATTCGCTTAAAGGCCGAAGAATTCCTGATAAAGAAAATCAATGATAGTGCTGCCGTTTTAGGAATCACGTCAAACCAAACACGAGAGCTCACCGAGTTGTTCAAGAATAGGTTCCCAGACGAGACGGAAGCTTTACGCCTCATGAAACAAGTTAACCTAATGACGCCTGAGAATATCCATCTAAACTCTTTTATGTACGAACCCATTCTTGATCTAGCAAATGGGCATTTGCGCCAGCTGTACATTAAACTAAGTGAGTTGACGGTATAGACCGACACATCAACTTCAAGCGAAGTCAATGTACCAAGGGTCATATTCTCTATGTGCATCCTTTACACAGGCCGATTTTGTGCAAATTCGGCAAAGAATTTTCAGTTCAATATCAACTGGGTAGCACTCTCGATCTGGGAGTTTTGTGCATGGCATGCAGGAGGTCGTCGGTTCGATCCCGATCGGGTCCACCATTATTTTACCAAGCAGACACAGCGTAAAGCCGTTGGTCTGCTTTTTTATTGGGTGGGGTTTGGCGGTTATGTGTGCCGAGGCGAGTGAAAGCTCAGCTTTTGCAGAGGTATCAATGACCTAGGCGCTTTTTGAGCCACATACGGCGCGTGCGGCACGTTTGTGTGTTTGTCCTCAATGATTTAAGCTTATCGTGCGATTAGAGTTATGCACGTTTTGTGCAGGGTTATCGCGAGTTCTACAGCAATAACACACATAAGAAACGCATAAGGCGCACTACTTCAGAAAGTGACAAGATCAATCTCTTTGGCACTTTCAACTGGCCACTGAATGACCACTTAAATTCAAAATCTTCAGCACGCTTGCTCATAGAGCTATCTCCAATACAAAAAAGCCGCCAGCGTATTTAAACGCTAAGCGGCTCGGTTTTTCCGACACCAGTGCGAACGTAGTCAGCACTATAATGAGAAGATAGCTTACTATTATTAAGAAGTAAAGTACTTTGATACTACGGATTAGGAGAATGGCTAATGTGGTACGTGATTATTGGTGAGCGCTCATAGGAGTTCGCAGTTTCACTGCTTTTTATAAAAAGGTAGAAAAGTAATACTTTCCTCTATAAACAATCGTTTTTCATGTCCGCGAGGATTTCCTGCGCCTTGCGGCGTATTTCGTTTTGTTTTTCAGCGCCGAATTTATCCCAGGTGCTGTAGACAAACGGCAGGCGGTGATTGTCACGCAGCTTGTCTGCGTTGCGGGCCATGAAATCCCAGTACAGGGCATTGAACGGGCAAGCATCGTCGCTTGTGGTCTCTTGCGGGTTATAGGGGCATCGGGTGCAAAAATTGCTCATCCTGCTGATGTATTTGCCGCTGGCCGCATAGGGTTTGCTGCCCATGATGCCCCCGTCGCCAAACAGTGCCATGCCAAGGGTATTTGGCATCTCCACCCATTCATAGGCGTCGCTGTAGACGGCCAGATACCATTGCTGCACCGCTTTGACATCAAGCCCGGCCAGCAGCGCGAAATTACCCGTCACCATCAGGCGCTGGATGTGATGGGAATAGGCATGCGCGCGCGTGTGCGCGACCGCTTCGGACATGCAGCGCATCTTGGTTTTGCCGCCCCAGTAAAACCACGGCAACGCTTCGTGGGCGCTAAAATAGTTCATTTCGCCATAGCCGGGCATATACAGCCAGTAAATGCCGCGCACATATTCGCGCCAGCCCAGGATCTGGCGGATAAAGCCCTCCACAGCATTCAGCGGCGCCTTGCCCGCGCGATAGGCATGCTCGGCACGGTGACAGATTTCAAGCGGCAGCAAAAGACCGGCATTCAGGTAGGAGGACACCAGCGAGTGATATAAATAAGGCTCGTCCAGCACCATTGCGTCCTGATAAGCACCAAAATGCGGCAAGAGGACATCGATGAAATGTTCAAGTTCCTGCAGGGCCTGCGCGCGCGTGACCGCATAATGAAACGGTTCCAGCATGCCAAAGTTTTGCGCAAACCTGTCACGCACCAGTTGCAATACATCTTTGGTGACCGGGCTTTTACGGTGGCTGATCCGCTTGGGCGAAGTCAGGCCGCGCGGCGGGGCCTTGCGGTTGTCCTTGTCGAAATTCCACTGCCCGCCTGACGGCTTGCCGCCTTTTTCCAGCAAAATCGCGTGTTTTTTGCGCATCTCGCGGTAAAAATATTCCATGCGGTATTGCTTGCGCCCGCCCGCCCATGCCTTGAATTCGTCAAGCGTGCATAAAAACCGTGTGTCGGTGCGGATCTCAACCGTTACGCCAAGCTTGTGCGGCCAGGACTTGAACGCCTGACGCACTCTGTATTCACCGGGTTCGGTGACCACGATATGGCGCGCGCCGGTCTCGCTCAGCGCACGCGCCACCTCGCCTTCAAACGACTGGCTATTGGCGGGGTCGTCAAGCGTGACATAGCGGACATTATATCCCTGGTCCGCAAGCTCTTGCGCGAAGTGACGCATGGCGGAAAACAAAAAGGCGATTTTCTTTGGGTGATGGGGCACATAGGACGCCTCGACCATCACCTCGCACAGCAAGATGACATCGTCCTTGGCGGCATCGGCAAGGCTCGACAGCGTCGATGATAGCTGGTCACCCAGAACAAGCCGCAACACCGGCATGGCACGCTCCCTGCGATTGCGTATCGCCTAGCTATCCGCTACGGCGTTGCCGGCGTCAAATTACGTTTTTGTAATCATTGCCGGTGGCGATGGATTTCGTTATGCGGGGGTCTATAACTCATACTACAATTACACCGCGCAGATCCGACCGCCCTGTTTTTCACATAAGCACCACGCATGAAAATTCTTGTGATCGAAGACGATGTTCAGGTGGCCGCCTATATCCAAAAAGGCCTGAAAGAGCATGGCCACGCCGCCGACCACGCCGACAACGGCAAGGATGGCCTGTTTCTGGCGACCACCGAAAGCTATGACGCACTGGTGGTGGACCGCATGCTGCCCGGCCTTGATGGGCTTGCGCTGATCAAAACCATGCGCGGTGCGGGCAACACCACCCCCGCCCTGATCCTGAGCGCGCTTGGCGAGGTTGATGACCGCGTCATGGGCCTGCGTGCGGGCGGTGACGATTACCTCACCAAACCCTTTGCATTTACCGAGCTGATGGCGCGCCTGGAAGTGATGGAACGCCGCAACGCCCCGCAGGCCGCGGAAACCGTCAGGCTGACGGCAGGCAGGATTGAAATGGATCTGCTGGCGCGCAAGGTGACCTGCAACGGCAAGCCCGTCAACATCCAGTCACGCGAATTCCGGCTGCTGGAATACCTGTTGCGCAACAAGGGGCGTGTGGTGACACGCACCATGTTGCTGGAACACGTCTGGGATTATCATTTTGATCCGCAAACAAACGTCATTGACGTGCATATCAGCCGTCTGCGCGGCAAGATTGACATCGATGGCGAAAACTCGGTCATTAAAACGGTGCGCGGTGCAGGTTACATCATCGAAGACTGAAGGCCAGCGCTACATGCGCAGCTCCAGCTTTAAAATGGCTGCGCTGTTCACGGCGCTGCTGACACCGTGCATCGCAATTGCGGCTTATACGGCCTATGGCTTTTACGCCAGCGGCGGCAAGATGAACGCTCTGCTGTGCGCGATTGCCATTGTCTGCATGCTAGCGGTCATCGCCATCAGCTTTTTCATCAGCGCCTTTGTGGTCAGCCGCACCAACCGCATCGCACGCACGGCCCATGAAATCATGGAAACCGGCAACCTTGCCCAGCGTATCGAAGTTGACTCGCGCTGGGACGACCTTAGCTATCTTTCAAGCGTGCTGAACAGCTTTCTCGAGCGCAATCAGGATCTGGTCGAAGGCGTGCAGCGCGTGTCCGACAATATCGCGCATGACCTGCGCACGCCGCTGACGCGTCTGCGCAATAACCTCGAAGACCTGAAAAAACAGCATACCGGCGCCACTGCGGACAGCGCGGACGCCCTGATCGCCGAAGCCGATCACATCCTGGGTACCTTTAACGCGCTGTTGCGCATCGCGCGTATCGAAACCGCACAGCAGCGCAGCTTTGCGCCTGTGGCGCTTGATGGCATTTTACACGATATTGTCGATTTGTACGAACCCGTGGCCGAACAAAAGGGCATGAAAATCAGCCTGTCGACCGCGCCCATCACCTATACCGGCGACCGCAACCTGCTGTTTCAGGCCTTTGCCAATGTGATCGACAACGCCATCAAATTCGGCACACGCGACAGCGCGATCGATATTGCGTTGCATGCCAGCCCGGCGGCGATCACCTGTACGGTGCGCGACCGCGGCCCCGGCATTGCGGCGGCGGAACGCGAGAATGTCTTTCGCCGCTTTTACCGCGGCGAGCAAAGCCGCACCACGCAGGGCAACGGCCTTGGCCTGAGCCTTGTACAGGCGGTCATCGACCTGCATGGCGGCAGAATCGAACTTGGCGACGGCAATCCCGGACTTGTCGTCAAAATTACATTTATTTAATTTTTTGGTCATAGCCCTTTAAAACGCCAGCGCCCATAGTAGAAGCATGGAGTTTACTGCATGAAAATAGCCATTATCGGCGCCGGCATTTCAGGTCTTGGGGCGGCATATTTGCTGCACAGGCAACACGACGTCACGGTGTTTGAAAAAAACAGCTACATCGGCGGCCACACGCGTACATTGCGCGTGGCGGACACGCCTGTCGATACCGGTTTCATCGTCTACAACGAACCCAACTATCCGCTGCTGACCAGGCTTTTTGCGCATCTTGGCGTTGCCACGCAGAAAAGCGAAATGTCTTTTGGCGCATCGATTGCCGGCGGGTTTCTTGAATACAGCAGCAAAGCCCCGTTTGCGCAGCGCAAGAATATCCTGCGCCCGCAATACCTGCGCATGGTGGCTGACATCCTGCGTTTCAACGCACAGGCACCGCAATATATCGACGTGCCGGACATGACGCTCGGCCAATGCCTTGACAGGCTCGGCATGGGGGAGTGGTTTCGCCGCTACTACCTTCTGGCGATGGGTGCCGCGATCTGGAGCTGTTCGGCGCAAACCATGCTGTCGTTTCCCGCCGGCACCTTTCTGCGCTTTTTTAAAAACCACGGCCTGCTGACTATTCGCGACCAGCCGCAATGGTACACCGTCACGGGCGGCAGCAGCACCTATGTCGAAAAACTCACGGCAGGCTTCAGGCATCAGGTGTGCATCAATACCGCCGCGCGTTCGGTATTGCGCCATGCCGATGGCGCAACGGTGACGGATGTCAGGGGCGCCACCCAACATTTTGATCATGTCATTTTCGCAAGCCACGCCGATGAAACGCTGGCACTGCTGGAAAACCCGACCGCGGACGAAAAAGCGGTGCTTGGCGCCTTTACCTATCAAGATAACGAAGCTGTGCTGCATTCCGACACCAGCCTGATGCCGCGCAATCCGGCCTGCTGGGCCAGCTGGGTCTATCTGTCAGAGCAAAAGGTCAGCACCACGCCATCGGTCTCGCTGACCTATTGGATGAACAACCTGCAAAACCTGCCCGCGCACACGCCGCTGTTTGTCACCCTCAACCCCGGCCGCGCGCCCGATCCCGCACTGGTGCATAACCGCCATACATTCAGCCATCCGGTATTCACGCGCGACGCCATTGCCGCGCAAGGTCAGCTGGGCCGTATTCAGGGCAAAAACCACAGCCATTTCTGCGGTGCGTGGACGCGCTATGGCTTTCACGAAGACGGACTGATGAGCGGCGTGGCCGCCGCCAGGGACCTTGGAAGCGCATGGATATAGCCCCGCGTATCCTGACCGGCCATGTCATGCACAAGCGGTTTTTCCCCAAGGAAAACGGCTTCACCTACGGCATCTATTATATCGCCTGCGCGCTGTCCAACCTGCGGGCGATGGACAGCGGCTGGCGCTTTGGCGTCAACCGGCCGGCGCTGTCGGCCTTTTACGACAAGGACCACGGCGCGCGCGATGGCAGCGATTTGCAGGCATGGATTGCCGCTATCCTTGCCGCGCGCGGCATCAACGCCGATGGCGAAACCGTGCTGGTCTGCATGCCGCGCATGCTCAACCACGTGTTCAATCCCGTCAGCTTCTGGCTATGCCATGACCGTGCGGGCAGGCTCTGCGCCGTACTGTATGAGGTCAATAATACTTTTGGCGAAACCCATAGCTACCTCTGCGCCAAGGCCGGCGGCATTGACGCAGATACATGGCTTGAGGCAGAAAAACTCTTTCACGTATCGCCGTTTTTGCCGCGCGAGGGCAGTTACAAATTCCGCATCAGCATGCAGGACGACGCCCTTGGCATCTGGATTAACTATCACGCCGCCGACGGGCGCCTGCAGCTGGCAACAGCGCTGACAGGCCGCTTTTTGCCGTGGTCTGACAGGGTGTTGAATCAGGTCTGGCGACGCTATCCGCTGGTCTCGCTGGTGGCGCTGATGCGCATTCACTGGCATGCGCTGCGGCTATTGGCCAAAGGCGTGCGGTATATCAAAAAACCTTTACAATACAAAACCAAGCTCAGCCATAATCAAGACGGCAACATTACCAAAATGTAATTGAACCGCCATACCATCGCCATGCGGTTGATATAAAATGGGATATGTAACGCACAAAGGTGTTTTTCATGCTTGCCCGCAAAGCCGCCGATATCTTCTTGAAAAAGCTCGACAGCCTTGAACATGGCCGGCTCGAGCTTGCCATGCC
>JAEXMB010000095.1 GCA_023444705.1 Pseudomonadota bacterium
GCGCGATACCGACATCCTGCGCGAACTCGGCTTTACCACCGCCGATATCAATCTGCCCAACGACGACAAGCAAACGCCGCTGCATCTGGCCGCCGCCGTGCCGCGCAAATACCGTGCCAGCGCACAAGTCGCACGTGCGCTGATCAGCCGTGGTGCCAGCGTACATGCGCGCGATGGCGACAGCCGCACGCCGTTGCACGTTCTCTGCGCCGATAAAACCTCTGACGAGGCGGCACTTGGCGCGGTCGCGCTGGTGTTTCTGGAACATGGCGCGCGCATCGAAGACAAGATGTCGGGCGGGCTGACGCCGCTGATGCTGGTGGCGGCGGGCGGGCGCGCCGACCTTTATGCGCTGCTGGTGCAAAAGGGCGCCAACATTCATGCCAAAGACAGCGCGGGCCTGCGTGCCTCTGACCATGCGCGCGCGGCGGGGCATTACGCGCTGGCCGATCATTTCAAGGCGCGCGAGGACGAAACACCGGAAACCAAGCCGTCGTTTGATTCAACCGTGGTGCCCAAGGTCGAGTGGACCAAGCTTGGCGATGATAAAATCTCGCGCACGACGATCGAGGATCCGATCCGCTACAGGCTGACCGAGATTTTCAACTTCCGTACCGCCACCTATACCTGCATCACGCAAAACCTCTACACCAAGGCCGAGGCCGTCACGGTGCGCACCTTTGACGAACTGGGCGACAACGAGATGATCATGTGGGCGCGCACGGCGCTGGAACGCAAGGGCGGGCGCATCGAAGACAGCCGCCACGGCCTGCGCAAGGGCGGGGTGGTCAAAATCGGCAAGCCCCCTGCACCGGGCAGCTAGTATCCATAACCAAGCGCAGATTTAGTTATTCCAGTTGGCTTTGACCCACTATATCTGGTATAGACAATGCCAGTAACACAGTATCTTGGGGGTTGCGCATCATGACATCACCGCTGACACTGGCCTTTGCCGCCGACCATGCAGGATTTGAACTCAAGGGCCTGCTGATCGCCTATGCCAAGGACCGCGGCTTTGCGGTCGTCGACCTTGGCACGCATAGCGGCGAGCGTGTGGATTACCCCGATTTCGGCGCGTCGCTCGCGCATGCCATTCTCGAAGACAAGGCCGATCTTGGCATCGGCATCTGCGGCAGCGGCATCGGCATTTCCATCGCGCTCAACCGTTTCAAGGGCATTCGCGCGGCACTGTGCCACAACGCGCAGACCGCAACGCTGGCGCGCCAGCATAACGACGCCAACGTGCTGTGCCTTGGTGCGCGTATCATCACTTTCGAAGAAGCGGCGGCATGCTTTGACGCTTTTCTTGACGCATCGTTTGAAGGCGGCCGCCACGGCGACCGCGTCGCCAAGCTGGAGACCCTGACATGAGCCTTGCACGCAAAGAGGTGGCAGACATGAACAACGCATTTTTCGGGCAATCGCTGCAAGACGCCGACACTGCCGTATTCAACGCCGTGCAGGCAGAACTCAAGCGCCAGCAAGAGCAGATCGAACTGATCGCCTCGGAAAACATCGTCAGCCGCGCGGTGCTGCAGGCGCAAGGTTCGGTGCTGACCAACAAATACGCCGAAGGCTATCCCGGCAAGCGCTATTACGGCGGGTGCGAGCATGTCGACGTGGTCGAGCAACTGGCGATCGAGCGCGTGTGCCAGCTCTTTGGATCAAAATTCGCCAACGTCCAGCCACATTCGGGTAGCCAGGCCAATCAGGCCGTGCTGCTGGCGTTGCTGCAGCCGGGTGATGTCGTGCTGGGCCAGTCGCTGGCCTCGGGCGGCCACCTGACGCACGGCGCCAAGCCCAATATGTCGGGCAAATGGTTTACGGCCGTGCAATACGGCGTACGCGAAGCCGATGCCCTGATCGACTATGACGAGGTCGAGCGCCTTGCCAAAGAACACAAGCCCAAGCTGATTATCGCGGGCGCTTCCGCCTATCCGCGCCAGATCGACTTCGCGCGCTTTCGCGCCATCGCCGACAGTGTCGGCGCCTACCTGATGGTTGACATGGCGCATTACGCGGGGTTGATCGCGGCGGGCATTTATCCATCGCCGGTTGCGCATGCGCATGTCGTGACCTCGACCACGCACAAGACCTTGCGCGGCCCGCGCGGCGGCATCGTGCTGACCAACGACGAGGACATCGCCAAAAAAATCAACTCGGCCCTGTTCCCGGGCCTGCAGGGCGGCCCGCTTGAACACGTCATCGCCGCCAAGGCGGTCGCGTTTGGCGAAGCGCTGCAACCCTCGTACAAAACCTACATGCAGGCGGTGCTGGATAACGCGCGCGCGCTATCGGCAACGCTGGTTAAAGGCGGGCTGAACATTGTCTCGGGCGGTACCGATAGTCACCTCGTGCTGGTCGATCTGCGCCCCAAAGGCGTGACCGGCAAGGACGCCGAACACGCGCTTGAAGCCGCGCGCATGACCTGCAACAAAAACGCCATTCCGTTTGATCCCGCCAAGCCGACCATTACGTCGGGGGTGCGTCTTGGCACGCCGGCCGCAACCACGCGCGGCTTTGGCGTTGCGGAATTTACCCAAGTGGGCGAGTGGATCGTCGAGGTGCTTGACGGCCTGGCCAAAAACGGGGCCGAGGGCAATGCGGCGGTTGAACAGGCCGTGGCCGCGCGCGTGGCCGAGCTGTGCCGCCGCTTTCCGATCTACGAAGGACTGTAAGCCGCCATGAAGTGCCCCTTTTGCAACGGCGAAGACACGCAAGTCAAAGACAGCCGCCCCACCGAAGACAATGCCGCCATCCGCCGCCGCCGCGAATGCCCCAACTGCGACGCGCGCTTTACGACGTTCGAGCGTGTGCAGCTGCGCGAGATCACCGTCATCAAGAACGACGGCAGCCGCGAGCCGTTTGACCGCGACAAGCTGATGCGCTCCGTGCGCCTGCCGCTGCAAAAGCGCCCGGTCGATGCCGAGACGATGGAGCGCTGCGTCAACCAGATCGTGCGCGAGCTTGAACAGGGCAACGACGCCGACGCCACCACCAAGCTGATTGGTGAAAAGGTCATGCTGGCGCTGGCCAAGCTTGATCCGGTCGCGTATGTGCGTTATGCATCCATCTACAAGGACTTCCGCGAGGTCAACGATTACAACGCGTTCCTTGCCACCATCGAGGAAATCGCCAAAAAGGCAGGTAACGGCTAATGGTCAAGAAACTTCCCAATCCCGATCGCGTCGCGCCGAAAGTGATCGCGAAAGAGGCTGAAAAGCCCTCGGCCAAGCCGACCAGCGGGTCCGTCAAAGCGCAAAAGACCGCCGCACGCCTTGCCGCCGTGCAGGTGCTCTACCAGATGCGCCTGAACAATCAAGAAGCGGGCGACGCCGTGCGCGAATTCCTTGTGCATCGCGTGGGCTTTAATCTTGATGGCGACGTTTTTGTACCTGCCCAGCCGCAATTGCTGCAGGACATCGTTCTGGGCGTGGCCGAGCGCTGGGCCGACGTCAGCCAGATCCTTGAAACCGCCCTGCGCGACGGCGGGCGCGAGGAGGTCGAGGTCATCCTTGAATGCATCCTGCGTGCCGGTATTTACGAGTTGCTGGCGCATGGCAGCACCGATGTCGGCATCATCATCCATGACTACATGAACGTGACGACCGGATTTTACGACGGCAAAGAGCCCAAGCTGGTCAACGCCATCCTCGACAAGGTGGCGAAGAAAGTCCGCGTTTCCTGATTTTCAAAGTCTGAAGCTGCGCTTCGCCGCCCCGTGCCACGGCGTATTGGGGGCGGGAATGTCGTGCGCGCGGCCTTCTTTTGCCGCGGCGGCATGCAAGACGCCAAGCGCTGCGGCTTCGATTTCGCCATTGCGCGTGGATTGCAGGTCGCACTTGATCTGGGTTGTTTGACCGGATATATCGAGGCGGCTGAAATCAAGACCCGCAAGGTCTTCGGAGGTCAGGTCGAGTATGCCGCGCCCCGCGACCTTTCTGATTGCGCGCGATAGCTCCATCGCCTGATGGACATGCCTGCCGACCTCGCGCCGCGAGAGGGCTTCCAGTCCGTCCTGCGCCGCAAGGAAATCCGCGCTGTTCAATCTGGTATGTTCGACGTCGAAAATGTTCTTATCGGGATTGCGTGCTTGCTCCTGCAACTGTTTGTGCAGGCGGTTCATGTTGCGCACGGCCTTGTCGACAATGTCTTCGTATAGCTCACATCCGCTGGCGGTAAGGGCTGTGGCATAAACGTCGACGCGCAATTCGTCGGCACCTGTGATGCCAAAACCCGTATAGGCATGCAGGCTGTCATGCAGGTCGGCGGCAATGCCGTCGGCTTCGCTCGGCAGGGCATAGATACGCTGGAATTCAGCGACCATGTCCGTGACGCTGACGCGTTTACCGGCTTGCTGAAAATGGTCGCGCAAAGGGGACATCAAACACCGTTATATTATTTGACATAATAATATCAGAGCGTGCGGCACATGTCCAGCGGTGCGCGTGAGTTGCAGATAAGACATTGAATTATTTCGAAAGTCTGGCAAGGCCAGCTTCAAGGTCAGCCCTCAAATCCGCCACATCCTCAAGCCCGATGTGCAGGCGCAGGTTAAAGCCGTCCTCGCTCCACGGCTCGGCGGTACGGATGGGCCTGGGCTGTTCGGGGAACAGCAGGCTTTCAAAACCGCCCCACGAAAAGCCGATCTTGAATAGATCCATGCCGTCGAGCATCTGCGCGATTTTCGTGCGGTCGGCTTCATGCAACACGATGCCAAAGGTGCCGCTGGCGCCGGTGTAATATTTCTTCCAGTTGTCATGACCGCGCGCGCCTTCGATGGCGGGGTGCAACACGCGTTTGACGGCGGGGTGCGTGGCCAGCCATTGCGCGATCTCAAGCGCGGCTTTTTGATGTTGCGCCATACGCACATGCAACGTGCGCAGGCCGCGGCTGGCAAGGTAGAGTTCTTCCGATCCGCCGCACAGGCCCAGCATCAGTGCGGCGCGCTTGACCGCAGGCCAGCTGGCTTCGTTGGCCGATACCACGCCGAGCATGGCGTCGGAATGGCCCGAGATATATTTGGTCGCCGACATCACCGACACGTCAATGCCGTGATCCATCGGGCGGAAGTTCAGCGGCGTGGCCCAGCTGTTGTCAATCGCGGTTTTGATATTGGCCGCCTTGGCAGCGGCGGTGATCGCGCCCACATCCTGCACCTCAAACGTCAGCGATCCGGGGCTTTCCATGAAGACCAGACGCGTGGTGTCGCGAAACAGCTTGGTGATGTCGCCGCCGATCAGCGGCGGGTAGTATTCGACGTCAACGCCAAAACGGCGCAGGATTTCCTCGCAGCTCTTGCGGCTGGGGCCGTAGCAGTTGTCGACCATCAGCACATGGTCGCCCGCCTTGGTAAAGGCCATCAGCGCGGTCAAAATCGCCGACAGGCCCGAACATGTCGATACGCTGTTATGGGCGCCTTCGATGGCGGCAATCGCTTCCTCAAACGCGGCACTGCTGGGCGTGCCCGCGCGGCCATAGTGAAACGGCGTGTGGGGGACTTTTTCAAATTCTTCGTAGGTGTCAAAGACGATGGTCGACATGCGGTGCGGCGGCACGCTGACGGCGCCGTGATAACGCTCTGGGTGGCTGCCCGCATGGGTCAGCAGGGTCGCGGTCGGTGTCGGTGTCTTCGCCTTGGTCATGATGCTGCTTACCCTTCGTCCTTTTCCACCGGCATGCCCGGCGTGGTGGCCCATTCCGACCATGAACCGCCGTAAATGGCGGCGTCGGTGGTGCCGATTTCGTGCAGGGCCAGCGCGACGACGCATGCGGTGACGCCGCTGCCGCAGGTGCAGGCGATTTTGCCCGTTACCGGCACGCCTTCATGCGCGAAGTGTTGCCTGAGCGCGTCGGCGTTGTGCAGGCGGCCTGTCTCGGGGTCGATCAGGCTGCCGAAAAAGGCATTGTGCGAACCGGGGATGTGCCCCGACGCCATGCCCGGGCGCGGTTCGGGGATTTGCCCTGAAAAGCGGCGCGGGTCGCGCGCGTCCAGCACGGCAAAGCTGTTGTCGGTGATGTTGGCCAGCATATCCTCGCGGCGCTTGAACAGTTCAGGGCGCAAATGTGCCTTGAAAAACACGGGTTGCGGTGCTGCGGTTTTGGGCACCAGCGGCAATCCCGCCGCACGCCATGCGGGCAGGCCGCCGTCAAGCACGCGCACGTTGTCGTGGCCGAACAGGCGCAACATCCACCACACGCGCGCGGCAGCAAAGGCCATGCCGGTCTGGTCATAGACGATGACGGTGTCGTCATTGCCGATGCCAAGTTTGCCGACTTCTTCGGCAAAGACTTCGGCGGAGGGAATGGTGTGCGCCTGCGGCGCTGCCGTATCGGCGATAAGGTCGATGTCGAAATGCACGGCCTTTTCGATGCCAAGGCCCGAAGGTGGCTGGCCGTAAGTCGCGTCGACAATGCGCACGTTGGGCTGGTGCAGGATCGCGGCCAGTTCCTGTGGGGAGATCAGTGCCGATGCAGAAGCGGGTGCGGCCATGTTATTTGCTCTCCGGCGACAGCCATTGCTCGCGCAGGTGTTCGCGGTGGCGGGCAAACCAGTTCAGGCCCAGTGCGGCCGCACCGTTGCGGATCAAGCCGGCGTCGAGCATCTCGAACACTTTTTCGGCGGGCAGCAGGTGGGTGCGGATTTCCTCGCCTTCTTCCTCGACGCCAAAGACGCCGCCGGCATCACTGCGTGCGATGCGGCCAATGAAGACATGGGCCAGTTCGTCAAGACAGCCGGGGCTGGTGAAGAACGAACCGACGCTGACAAGGTCAAGCACCTCGCAGCCGGTTTCCTCAAGCGTCTCGCGCTTGGCGGCCTCGATCGGCGTTTCGCCTTCGTCAAGCATGCCTGCCGCGCATTCAAGCAGGAAGGCGTTTTCCGGCTCGGCAATAAATGCGCCAAGGCGGAATTGCTCGTTGAGCATGATCTCGTCTGTTTCGGGCACATAAAGGACAACCATCGCATAGCCGCCGCAGGAAAAAATCTCGCGCTCCATCTCGGGCGCGAAGCCGTCGAATTTCATGCTGCGCGGCTCGGCGCGCACGATGTCGAGGGTGTGAAAACCGTCAAACACGCGCTCGCGCGCGGTGATACGGGCGGTAGGCTGGGCGTGCTGGCCGGGCTGGGGGCGGGAAGAAGTCATGGTATCGTCTTTCGCTGGTGTTTTCGGTGCAAAGCGTACTCCTCGGCAATGGGGCGATCAAGGGCAGTGGCACTGCACAAAACTTTACCTAATCACGGGATTTGCAACGTAAAACTGCTGGTTGGCGCTGGGGGGATCGGCTATAAAGGGCCATCCTTTATTTTTAGTCAGCAACGCGCGGGACCCCCAGCATGGCCTTACCGGATATTCTTTATCGTGGCAAAACCAAGAACCTGCGCGGCAAGCCGGGTGCCAGTCCCTATATCATCGAATTTTCCGACCGCTACGACGCCTTTGGCTGGGGCGAGATGCCCGACGAGTTGCAAGGCAAGGCGGCGGGCCTCGCCTTTCTGGCGTGGTTTTTCTTTGACCATCTGGGCAAACCCGAAAGCTGGCAGGACAACGCGCTCTTCGCCGCTGTAAATGGCGGCGCGCGTCTGCAACGCCTGCAACGCGACGGCCTTGCGCATCACATGCTGGGCCTTGCGGGTGGGGACCTGCGCCCGCTGTCGCTGGAACGTGAAATCCTTTCGCCCAGCAAGCTGTTGCTGGTCAAGCCGCTGGCCTATCCTCATGACAGCGTGCGCGACGACCAGCCTGCTGATCGCGTGCTGCCCTTCGCGCTGCAATTCACTTTTCAGGGCGACAAGCCCGCGATTGCGTTTGTCTCGGACGAGGATGGTAGCGCCATCTCTCCCGCCACCGCGACGTCGAAAGGCAGGTTGAGCGCGGCAGAGCTGGATGAACTCGAACTCCTCGCCAAGCTGGTGGCGTTGCGCCTGCGCGCGACCTGCAAGCAGGTGGGTGCGGATCTGGCGCAAGGCACACTGCATTTCGCGGTTACCGGTACGGCCGGTGCCAGCCCGCGCGACTTCATGCTGGTCGACAGCCTTGGCCCGGACGAGTTGCGCATGTATATCGGCCAGACCGAGCTGTCGCAGGATGTGTTGTGCCAGGCCTATCGCGGCACCAACTGGATGACCGCGGTCGAAAAGGCCAAGGCGATGGCAAGCGAGCGCGGAGACCGTGACTGGAAGCGTATTTGCCAGGAAGAACTCAAGGCACAGCCGCCGCTGTTGTCGCCCATCGTCAAGGAAAAGGCCGCAATGGTGTACAAGAGCCTTGCGCGCGAATTCTGCCAGCGCCAATACGGCAAGCCTGTCTTTGCCACCGCATGGGAGCTGCCGCGCATGGTGGCCAGCCTTGCACCCCGCCCGCAAAAGGCATCGGCCTGATTTTTTTTCTATAGGGGATAATGACGATGAAACTTGAACAAATCGTCGCCGTCATGGTGCGTATTTTCACGGCTTATCTATTTCTGGTTGTCGTGTTCCAGTACGGCATGACGCTGGCGACGCTCATCATGCAAAACCAGCATGTCGACCCCAAGGTCAGCATTGTTTTTGTGTCGACGTTCTTTGTCTTGCTGGCGATCATCGCACTGCTGTGGTTTTTAGCGGCGCGCGTGGGCAGGGGCATCGTACCCAAGAGCGCCGCGACTGCGGCAACGCCGGTTACGATGGAACGTCTTGAGGTGCTGGGCTTTGCCTTGGTCGGCGCCTGGGCCGTCGTTTATACACTGCCCGATTTTTTGCAATACGGCTTCTATGTCTATTCCCTTGATGCGGCCAGCACCAAGACCAAGATCGGTCTTTACGGGAGCATGGCGCAATGCCTGCTGGGAATTGGCTTGATGGTCGGGGCCGCGCCGCTGGCGCGGGGCCTGCAAAAACTGCGCTCAAGCGCGGGTAAATAATAAAAAAGCCGCCCTCGACGGGGCGGCTTTTTTTGTGCCTCATAACTGACTAGCGTGCATTGCCGAAGGGCGAGCCCTTTTTGATGCCATCCATTTTGACGGGTGCGGGGGCAAGGCGTGCCGCCGCGCGTGCCTCGTGACCGGCAAAGACCGAGGCGAGGTTGACCGTGGGGCCGCTGCTATAGGATTGTTGCTGCACGGGGGCGACAAAGTCCTGCACCATGCGCATCGCGGCTTTGCCTGAATCGACCACTTCGTTGAATACTGCTCTTAAACTGAAAGCCATGATGTCCCCCATAGGTTCGTGCTTCATTTAAATCCTATGCCGGAACTGTATCTATGTAAACCGTTTTTATCGAAAATATTTTTATCAAACGGCTGGGATCATTAAACCTTTTTTAAGGAAGTTAACCCGTGGCTTCAAGCCAGCGTTCTTCTTTTTCCGCTAACTGGGCGCACAGTGCCGCGTAATCAGCCTGGATTTTCTGCGCGCGCACCTGATCGGAGAAAAAGGCGCCGTCGGCCATTTGGACCTCGAGCTTTTCTTTGTCGGCGGTCAGCTTGGCGATGTCTTTTTCCAGCTTTTGCACGGCTTGCGGATTGATCTTTGCGGCGGGCGCGGGGGCGGCTTCGGCGGGTTTCTCACCTTTGCTTTCCGCCCGTGCCTTGGAGCGCGCGTTGCGGCGTTGCTGGATGACGTGCTTGCGGTAATCCTGCAGGTCGCCGTCAAAGGGCTCGCACGCACCACCTTCGACCAGCCATAGGCGGTCGGCCACGCGCTCGACCATATGCGGGTCGTGGCTGACCATGACGACAGCGCCCTTGTAGGTGTTGAGTGCCTGCACCAGTGCCTCGCGCGCGTCAATGTCGAGGTGGTTTGTCGGCTCGTCCAGCAGCAACAGGTGCGGCGTGTCAAAGCTCATCAGCGCAAAGAGCAAACGCGCCTTCTCCCCGCCCGACAGGCTGCCGATGGTATTGTCGGCAAGGTCTTTGGAGAAATGGAACTGGCCCAGGCGCGCGCGCACCTGCGATTCCTTGGTGGCGGGATTGCGCGCCATCATCAGGCGGTACATTTCCATGTAGGGGGTGGAGGTAACGTCGAGTTCTTCGGTCTGGTGCTGCGCGAAATAGCCGATGCGCAGCTTGCCCGAGCGCACGTATTCGCCCGCCAGCGGCGTCAGCTTGCCCGCGATCAGCTTCATCAGCGTCGATTTGCCGTTACCGTTGGCGCCCATCAGGGCAATACGGTCGTCAAGGTCGATGTTCTGGTTGACGCGCTTGAGGATCGGCTTGCCCGCACTGTAGCCGATGTCGGTCGCACGCAGGGCCAGCAGGGGGGCGGGCAACTCGTCCGGATCGGGGAAGGCGAATTTGAGCGCACGCTCGGCGATGACGGCGTCGACGATGTCCATCTTTTCGATGGCCTTGATGCGGCTTTGCGCCTGACGTGCCTTGGCGGCACTGGCGCGGAAGCGGTCGACGAAGGCCTGCATGTGCGCTTTGGCCGCCAGTTGTTTTTCGTGCATCTTTTGCTGCAGGCCCAGCTTTTCCGCGCGTTCTTTTTCAAACGTGTCGTAATTGCCGGTATAGAGCGTGAGCTTGGTCTTGTCGACGTGCAGCACGTGATCGACGCAAGTGTTGAGGATCTCGCGGTCGTGGCTGATGATCAGCAGCGTATGCGGATAATTGGCGAGGTAGCCTTCGAGCCACATGATGGCTTCAAGATCAAGGTGGTTGGTCGGCTCGTCAAGCAGCAAAACGTCGGGTTCGACGAACAGGGCCGCCGCCAGCGCCACGCGCATGCGCCAGCCGCCGCTCAGCGAGGAAAAAGGCTGCTGCAATTGTTCTTCCGTGAAACCGAGGCCATTGAGCAAAACGGCTGCTTTGGCAGGGGCCGAGTAGAAATCAAGTTCGCCCAGGCGCGCATAGATGTCGCCGATTTTATAAGGATCGGTTTCGGTTTCGGCGGCGATGCGCAAGGCGGCCATTTCTTCATGCGCGTCGACGACCATGTCGATGATGGGTTTGTCGGTGTCGGCGATGTCCTGACGCACCATGCCGAACGTGCGGCGGTCGGACAACGTGATGGTGCCGCCGTCGGCGTGCAGGTCGCCTGCGATCAGCTTGAACAAAGTGGATTTTCCCGCGCCGTTGGGGCCGACGACGCCGACCTTCCAGCCGTCGTTGATGGCGACGCTGGCCTCGTCGATGATGGTGCGGCCGCCGATGCGGTAGGTGAGGTTATTGATCGTCAGCATCAGGCCACCGGTACTTTCTCGACTTCGGGTTCGATTGGATCGGGCGTGCCAAGCGGGGGCGGCTCGTGCGGGGCTTCGCTGTCGACCACGGTGTTGCGGAAGCTTGGCGACAGGCCACCCGTCAACGCCACCACCAGCAGCGTCATCGACCCGCCGAACAAAATCCCCGGCACAAGGCCGATCAGGCTTGCGACCGACCCCTGTACAAAGGCGCCGATCTCGTTAGAGGAAATAATAAACATTGAATTGATCGACGACAGGCGGCCCTTCATATGGTCGGGTGTCAGCAGTTGCATCAGTGTGCCGCGCATGATCATGCTGACACTGTCAAAGGCGCCGCCCAGCGCCAGCAGCGCTGCCGACAGCCAGAATTCACGGCTGAGGCCAAAGCAGATCATCGCAACACCGTAACCTGTCACCACGAATAACAGGCGCTTGGCCACGATATAGCGCATGGGGCGGATGGCGAAGAACAGCGCGGTCAGAATCGCGCCGATAGCGGGAGAGGCGCGCAACATGCCGAGTTGCTCTGCGCCGACGTTCAGCACGTCATGCGCATAGGCGGGCAACATGGCAAGCGCGCCGCCAAACATGACCGCGAACATGTCGAGCGCCATCATCGATAACAAGGTCGGGTGCCTGAGGATATAATTCCAGCCCGCGCTGATGCTCTTGATCGCAGGTTCGCGCGCATCCATGCGCGCGGGTGCGGGCTTGGGGCGCAGGGTAAAGACAAGGCAGATGGCCACGGCCATCAGCACGGCGGGCATCAGCCAGACAGTATGCACGCCGAACTTGCCGTAGACCAACCCCGCAATCGCAGGCCCAAGCACGGCCGCCGTTTGAAATGCCGAGCTTTGCCACGCGGCGGCGGAGGGCATGTCCTTGCGCTCGACAATGCGCGAGAGGATGATGAACGACGACGGGCTGACGAAGCCCCGCGCAAGGCCGGAAAAGAACATGCCGACGAACAGCATGCTCACGATGGTTGCGGGCGGCAGTGCGATATAACCGCCAGCGCAAAGCGTGAGCATCAGCGTGTTGAGACCAAGCGCGCCGACTGCCGCGATCAGAATTTTTTTTGGGTCGCCGTTATCGACGACGTGGCCGGCGACAAGCGCGCAGCAGATGGCAGGGATGGCTTCGGTCAGGCCGATCAGGCCCAGCATGAAGACATCCTGCGTGAGTGAGTACATCTGCCAGCCCACGATCACGGCCTGGGCCTGCAATGCCATCATCACGGCGGCGCGCGTGATGATCAGGTTGCGAAAACTGGGCAGGCGAAGGGGCAGGGGACGGGCGGTGGCGGACATCGGGGCTCGGGTCTGTAAGGGCTTGGCGGGAACGGCGCCACTGTCGCATGGCACGGCGGCACGCACAACCTGCGCGGCGAAATAAATATGCGGTTTTACTGCTTGGGCAGGGTTACTGCTTCATCGCCAGGCGCGAGATTTTCTCGATCTCTTTGGCGACCATTTTTTCAATGATGCCGGGCAGGTTCTGATCGAGCCAGGTTTTGAGCAGGGGGCGCAGCAATTCGCGCGTCATGTCTTCAAGCGTGACGTTGCCCACACGGCCGGGCAGGTCGCGCTCGACTGCAACGTTGCCCGCAAGCAATCTCGCCATTGCATGCGCGGAAACGTCGGCGGTGATGTCCGACATCAGGCCTGCGCCGCTGTCTTGCACGGGGGCTTGTTGCTTGGGCGGCGTATAGGCGGGTGCAGGCGGTTCTTCGTGGTCCTGCAGGTCGATCACAGGCGCGCGCGCCGGTACGGCCTTGTCCGTCAGGTCGAGAATGTCTTCATCATCCGCATCGTCCATCGCGCTGGCAGGCACGGCGGGAAAGTCGTCAGCAGGCGGGGCCGGTTGCGGCGCCAGCGTGACGGGTGCGGGTTGCGGTGTTGCCGGCGCAGGCGCGGCAGGGGCCGCCGCCGCAGGGGCCGGAGCTGAGTCATCGGAAATGATCTGGCGGATGGATTCCAAAATCTCTTCGATGGAAGGTTCTTGATCTGTTTTTGGTTCTGCCATGATCCGCCGCTATGCTACTGGAAAAGCTGCTTATTCAGAAGTTTTAGAATATTTTGCGCACGAAAGCGAGTCACTTTATTGATAGTGTGGCTGGCGTCTCGGTGTTCTGTAAATCAAGTGCCAGCTCCTGCCGTGCCAAAGGCGTGCTTGGCGGGCGGGCAAGCGCTTGATTTAATTGCCCTGTCGCGGCAAGGAGGGCGAATTCCGCCTTGAGCGCGGCGTAATGCGCCGCAACTGCGCTCAAACGCGCCTGTTGCGCCAGTTTGGCAAAGGCGTCGTTATTGCCCATAGCCGACAGGCGGCTTTTGGCGGGCAGGCGGCCTTCGACGGCGGCCTGTGCCAGTTCGGCCTTGCGGGTTTCAAAACGCTCCTCCGCGCGCGCGCGGGTCAAATCGTCCCAGGCGGAGATTACGGCCTGGCGGATTTCAAGGCGGGTGGTGTCGATCTTCAGGCGCCCGCTTTGTGCGTCTTCACGTACGCGCACGCGCATCAGTTTTTTCTCGCTGTCACCGCGCAGGGGGATGGTGGCGCGCAGGCCGATGATGCCGCTGTCCTCGCTGCCTGCATCGGTATAGCTGTCGGTGGTACGGTCCAGCGCGCCGCGCAGGTCAATGTCGGGTGCGTCCTCCCAGGTGAGCGAGCGCGACGACGCTTCAGCGGCGGCGCATTCGTAATGGGCGCGGATCAGGGCAGGGTGACGCTCCTCGGCGATGTTAAGCGCGCTTTGCAGGCTGGCGGGCACCATTGGCTGGCTTGCGATGTCGCTCAGCGGGGTTTGCCTGTCGATGCCAGCCAGTTTTTCAAGGGTGCGGCGGGTGTCTTTGTATTCGCTTTCAATGCGGTAATGGGTGGTGTTAAAGCTGGGCAATAGCTTGCGTTGCGCATCCAGCGACAGGGCATCAAGATAAATGTTGGCAATCAGCAGGTTGCGTTGGCGTTCTTCATCCAGTTTCGCGGCTGTCTGTGCGCGCAGGCGGCTATCGGTGACCTGCACCTGCGCGCGGCTTTGACCGCTGCGGTAAAGCGGCTGGCGCAACTCCAGCGACAGCGTGCGCGCGTCAAGGCCGACGGAATTGTTCAGCGGAACGGCCATGCCCTCGGCGTGGCGGACCTGCCCGCGCAGGTCGGGGATATATTGTTCGGTATCCGCGCTGTCGAGTCCAAGGAGGGTGATATGCTCCTGCTCGCGCGGGGAGAGGCGCTGAATGGCTTCGCTCAGGCTGACGGGGGCAATGGCGCGCGCGCCGGCGCCGATGTCAGCGGCGGCCTGTGTAGATAGGGCGATGAAGGCGACGGCTGTCGCGGCAAAGATCTGCAATGTCAGAGTTTTGCGATGCTTCATTAAAACTCGAATTTAGCTGTGTCGCACAGGCCAGGCAGGGCGGGGGTACCGGCATCAAACAGCGCGCGGGTGACGAAATTGTCACCAAGGCGGGTGACGATGACGGCCTGGCCGATGCGGCTGTGCGGCTGGCGGATCACGGCCAGCAGGCGGCCGCCGTCGGCAAGTTGTGCGGCGAGCGTTTGCGGCACGCTGTCGACGGCGCCGTTGATGAGGATAACCTGATAGGGCCCCTGTTGCGGATAGCCCGCGCGCAGGTCGCTTTGGTGAATGATGGCGACGTTGAGGATATCAAGGTCGTGCAGGTGGCGTTCAGCCTCGTCGGCCATGTCCTTGCTGGTTTCAACGCCCACCACCGTCGCACCCAGCTGGGCCATGATGGCGGTAGAATAGCCGGTGCCGCAGGCGACATCCAGAATAAGGTCGGTCGGTGTGATCGCCGCTTCCTGAATCAGACGTGCCAGTACCATCGGCTCGGGCAGGTAGCGGCCGTTGCCAAGGGGGATATCCTCGTCGATATAGGCCATTGCCTGCAGGTGACGGGGGACGAAACGCTCACGCGGGGTGCGGCCCAGAATGTCGAGCAATGCGGGGTCGGTGACCTTGTTCGGCTTGATCTGGCCGTCGATCATGTTTTTGCGTGAGATGTCTGCGGATGTCATGAAAAGCACTCGTGGAAAGATGATTTTGAGCGTGCAGACAATAATACACCCGCCGCGCAAGGCAAACCAACAAAATCACTCCGACAAAATTGCATTTCCATATTTTTAAAGCGGGCCGCGAAAAACCGCTGGACGACTGGCGGGCGCTTCCGTATACAGAAGGCTCCTGCCGGGGTGACGCATGTCGCCCCTGTGTGTTGATGGCGCGGTGGCAGAATGGCGATGTAGCGGATTGCAAATCCGCGAATGCCGGTTCGATTCCGGCCCGTGCCTCCACATTTTCCCCGATGATGAAAGATCGAAGACAAAAAGCGCGCTGGCTGGTGGGAAAGGTGATATGCGCCTTCTTCGTGCGGGGCGCTCAAATCAATCTATTGTAATATTATTTCGCAAAAAGAGTATGCATGGGTAGGTAATTACTTGTGCTTTTTTCGATTCTCCATAAAATATCCCCATTAATTCATAAAAGGCCGTATCCCGCAGCAGGGCTTGCAATCTGCGGGTGCAACCGGTGAAGGAGTGCTTGAGATGTCGCCACGCATGCCGCACGGGCAGAAAAAGAAAACCGCATCGCTGCGCACGCGCCTTGGTGCGATCCTGGGTGCGGGGGTTCTGGTGACGGCGTTTTCTACATCTGCCAGCCAGCCCGCGCCCGTCGTTGCACAGCAGTCGGCCCTCGCGCAGGATGCGGCGCTCAGTCCGCCGCGCGCAGAAGTGCCAAGCCGCACACTGTCTTTTCGCAACCTGCATACCGATGAAACGCTGACGGTTACCTATTGGCGCAACGGCGTTTACGACGATGCGGCGATTGCGCAGATCCAGCATCTGTTGCGCGATCACCGCCGCAACGAGGAACATACCGTCAACCGCGCGTTGCTTGACTACCTTCACGCTATCCGCGTCGAATTGCAGCCCAAATATCGCGGCAATGCGATGGTGTATGAAGTTGTTTCCGGCTACCGTGCGCGCGAAACCACCGATGCGCTGCGGCGCGGCGGTGCTGCTGTTGCACGCGATACCTCGCAGCACCAACTTGGCAACGCGCTCGATTTTCGCATCGAAGGTATTCCCTTGCGTGAGCTGCGCGATACCGCCTGGTGCATGCAGCGCGGCGGGGTCGGCTATTACCCCGAGGTGCACAATAACTTCGTCCACGTCGATGTGGGTCGCGTCCGCTTTTGGCCCGCCACGCGGACGCGCTGGCGCTGCATGAGCTAATATATTGATATTAATAAGATTATTGGCGGTTCAAATTCAGGGTTGCATCACGGGCAGAATTTGGTAAAAAGTCTGCCTTACATGCCTCTGTTCCTCGGTAGCTCAGTGGTAGAGCAAGCGACTGTTAATCGCTTGGCCGTAGGTTCGAATCCTACCCGAGGAGCCATTATCCCAAATCAGAAATGAAATGATCGCGCGCCGCGTTACAGCTGCGCGGCGAATATCTTTTTGAACATCGGCACCAGCATTTTTGCTCCGTGTATGCCGATGTGGTTGTCGTCGCTGTAAAGGGGCAAGCCATTGATCGACCCGTGGCAAACACCGCCGCTGCACAAGTAGGGCGTGGGGTCGAGAACATGAACGCCGCAGTTTTGCTGCACGGTCTTGAGTGTGCGGATCACGTCCTGCTGGCGTGCGTAGTAATCGGCCAGCGGCAGTTTGATATCCTCGGCTTTTCCTTCGAACATAATATCGCGGCTGATCTCGCGCGGCACGTCAATGCCAAATTCCGGCAATGGCTGCATCACATAGACAGGCCGGCCTTCATCCGCAAGGTCACAAAGCGTAGTGGCAAGGCGTTTAGTAAAGGCGGAGGGGCTTGCGGCGGTTTCGTCGCTCTGGGCGTCGACGAAGGTCAGGCCGACCGGCTTGTCGGGGCTTTCGTTGTAACCTTCGGTATAAACAGACATACGAAACGCGATGATGAGGGGGATATGGTCAGGCATGCTTTCGATGCGCGCCAAGGCTTTGCGGGTGAAATCTGGGCACATATAACTGTATTTTTTCGACTTCAGATAAGCGCCGGGAACAGGCGGGCATGTGGCCTGATAGGTGTGCCCGTCGCGCTGGTCGCCTGCCGCTGCTGCGAGAGCCATAAAGACAGATGACGCATGACTGTCGCCCCAGAGAATATAATCCGGATGTGCGGTAGCGTTGTTACAGGGGGCGGCATCAAACACAAACGGATCTGATCCGCAAGGTTGGGGTTTGAGCGTTTTTGCGAGCATGACATCGCGCTCGATTTGCAAAACTTCTTTGCGCGCGCGCGCTTCAAATCCCTTTTCGCGGTCCGCGATTAGGCCGGCAGTTGCAACGCAGATAAAAAGGCAGACGAGTGCGGCGCGTTGCAGGCGTGGACCTGAAAATGCGCTTCTACGCAACGGCATTTCAATCAAGTAATAGGAGGCGCCCCCGAGAGCAGTGGACAAAGCAATGCCAAACAGATCCCAGCGCAATGCATGCTCGAGGCCGAAATGGCGCAGGGCGACCACGACAGGCCAGTGCCAGAGATAAATTGAATAAGACCACAGGCCAAGTGTCGCGACAGGTTTGTTGTCGAGCAAGCGGGGTAATGGCGCCCTTGCCGCCAGCACCAGAGCGCAGCCCAGCGTCGGGATTAATGCGGCGCTGCCGGGCCAGACGGTATCCTCACCAAAAGCGATGATGGCGCCGACAATCAGGGCCAGTCCTGTCAGGGCAACCGGCCATGCATGGCGCAGTGCGTTTAGATGCGCTGTCAGTGCGTAAACGAGGCCGCCTAATGACATTTCCCACAGGCGCGCGGGAAGCAGGAAAAAGGTAAAAGCCGGGTCTTTGGGGGTATAGACCGTGCAGAAAACCAGCGAAGTGAGCGTCATTATCCCAAGGCACCAAGCCAGCTGACGCAAAGATACCGCCCCGCACCAGCGCCTGAGGGCAAGTAAAATGAAGGGATAGACAAGGTAAAACTGCCATTCCACCGATAAAGACCAGGTATGCAACAGCCATTTGTCTTGGGACAAGCTGTCGAAATAGCCACTTTCATTTTTGAAGATGAAGTTGGAGGAAAATGTCAGCGCCGTCGATGCGTGGCGCCCAAGTTGCTTATAATCACTCGGCGGCAGCCAATACCAGCCGGCCAGCAATAAAACAGCGCAAACCACAGTCAATGCCGGTAACAATCGGCGCGCACGGCTGGCATAAAAACGCCAGAGCGAAAAATTGCCGCGCGTAATGCCGGTATAGATGATCGCGGTCATCAAAAAGCCGGAAATGACGAAAAAGACGTCAACGCCGCTAAAGCCGCCGGAAAAGCCCGGCAGCTTGAAGTGGTATAGCATCACCGCAATAACGGCGAGGGCGCGCAGCGCATTGATATCGGGGCGGAAGTCCATCTGTGCGGAGGGCTGTTGCAAGTCGGCGACCGTACGTAAAGAGAATGGACGGGTATAAAAATGGAGCGGGTGACGGGAATCGAACCCGCACAGCTAGCTTGGAAGGCTAGAACTCAACCATCGAGCTCCACCCGCGCACGCATAAAACATAACGTATTTTGCGTCAAAAACAAGAGGGTTGATTCCGGTAAATTTACGCGTCTGCGGGGTGTTATGCGGCGCCATCTGCTTGTAGAATAGTGCAATGCCGTCCGGCGATTTTCTGTTTTAAAGAGCCTGTTCAATGCCGAGTGTTCCGCCAGCCCACAAACGCGTGCAAGACCTTCAGCAGGCGATTGCCCTGCATAAGGCGGGGCGTCTTGACGAAGCGGCAGCGACCTATAAAACGCTACTGAAAAAAGACGCGCGCGATTTCGAGGCCAATCTGTATCTAGGCATGGTTCTGGTCCAACAGCACGATTTCGATGCGGCTGTCTATCGCCTGCAAATGGCGACGAAAATAAATCCGCAATCGGCGCTGGCGCACTGCAACCTTGGCGTGGCGCTGCTTTCGGCGGGGCGCTATGCGGATGCGGCCGCTGCATTCGCACAGGCGCTGGCGATCAAGCCTGGTTTTGTCGAGGCGCTGGTCAAATTGCCCCATGCGCTCCATCAGGCGGGGCACCACGCGCAGGCGCTTGAGGCCTATGACCGCGCGCTTGCCCTGCGCGAAGATGCGGGATTGCTCAACGACAAGGGATGCCTGCTGCGCGACATGAAGCGCTATGAAGACGCAGTTTCTGTGTTTCGCCGCGCGTTGGCGCTCTATCCCGATTATCTGGCGGCGCAACTCAACCTTGCGCACGCGCTGTTCGATGCGCAGGATTACGCCGATGCCGCCGAAGTTTACGGGCGCATTCTATCGGGCGATCAAGGCCATGCGGGTGCGCGTGCCGGTTATCTCAAAAGTCTGAAAGCGGCCGAGCGCGATGACCTGCTTGAAGCGGCGCTGATGCAGGCCTTGGCGCATAATCCTGACGATGCGATGGCGTGGCTTGATCTTGGCCATGTGTTGCGCAAGAAAAAGATGTTCGCCGAGGCGATCGACGCCTATGCGCGCGCCGCCGCATGTGACGGGGAAGAGCCGGAAGTGTTCTTTTACTGGGGATTGTTGCTCTATGATCTGGGCCGCTATGAAGGCGCGGTCGATGCTTACGGGCATTTGCTGCGTCTGAACCCCGACAATGGCGCTGCTTATCAGGGTCGTGCGGAAGCGTTGCGTAGACTTGGCCGGGTTGAAGAGGCATTGGAAGATTTTCGCCGGGCCACGGCCTTGCTGCCAAACGATCTGTCGCTTGCGGTATCGGCGCTGCATGCGGAAATGAAAGTCTGCGATTGGCGCAGCTACCCCAAAGCGGCTGATCTCATCGCGCGCCTGCGCAGCGATGACAGGGCTGTCTTGCTGCCTTTTCCGCTGGTGGCGCTGCCTGCCAGTGCGCAGGACCAGATGCTCTGCGCGCAACGCTATGTGGAAAAGCGCATCGCGACACAATACGAGCCGTGGATGCAGGCGGATTACGGGCACAAAAAAATCCGCATCGCCTATGTTTCTGCCGATTATCACACCCATGCCACACTGGTGCTGATGGCGGGCATGTTCGAACAGCATGACAAGGGCCGTTTTGAAGTCATCGCTGTGTCACTGGGGCGCGATGACGGCGGCGCTTTGCGCCAGCGCGTGGTCGACGCGGTCGATGAATTCATCGACGCCAGCCGCATGTCGGATGATCAGATCACGGCGCTGTTGCGCGAACGCGAATGCGATATCGTCGTCGACCTCAAGGGCTTTACGATGGATTCCCGCGCCACGTTGTTTGCGGGACGTCATGCGCCCGTGCAAGTGGCCTATATCGGCTATCCCGGCACCTGCGCTTTGCCCAATATCGACTATTTCATCGGCGATGGGATTGCAATCACGCCGGAGATCGAGCCATTCTTCAGCGAAAAAATCGTCTATTTGCCGCACAGCTATCAGGTCAACGACAACAAGCGTTTTTTACCCTCACAGGTGCCGTCACGTACAGCGCAGGGCTTACCCGAAGACGCTTTCGTCTTTTGCTCGTTTAACAACAACTATAAATTCACGCCTGATGTTTTTGCGGTGTGGATGAATATCCTCAAGCGCGTGGACAAGAGTGTCTTGTGGATACTGCGCGACAACCAGTTGATGGCGGATAACCTGTGTGCGGCCGCGCAGGCACAGGGCGTTGACCCGGCGCGCCTGATCTTTGCGCCCAAGGCCGAACTTGACGCACATATCGCCCGCCTGCCGTGCGCGGACCTGTTTCTTGACAGCCTGCCGTGCAATGCGCATACCACGGCATCAGATGCGCTGTGGGCGGGCTTGCCTGTATTGACGTGCCCGGGTGATACTTTCGCGGGCAGGGTGGCGGCAAGCCTGTTAAACGCCATTGAATTGCCGGAGTTGATCGCGGCGGACATGCGGGCCTATGAAGAACTGGCCGTGGCGCTGGCGCAAGATAAAGCGCGCTATCAGGCTCTGCGTGGCAAGCTTGCAGGCAAGCGCACCACAGCGCCGCTGTTTGATACCGTGCGCACGACGCGCGCGATCGAGCGCGCTTATGAGGAGATGATGCGCCGCTTCCACGCAGGTCTTGCGCCCGACCACATCAGGGTTTCCGACGATCAGCCGTAAGATTTTTTAAAGGCATCGGCATCAAAGCCAACGCGATAGGTCTTGCCGTCAAACACCAGCGGCCGCTTGATCAGAGAAGGATTGTCAAGTGCTGCCTTGAGCGCGCTGGCGGCGGTCATTTTCTCGCGCGCGGATTCGGGCAGGGCGCGCCATGTGGTACCCTTGCGGTTGATGACATCCTCCCAGCCAAGCTGGGCGATGGCGGCGGCGATGACAGCCTTGTCCGCTCCTTCTTTTTTGTAGTCGTGGAAGTCATAGGCGACTTTATGGCTGTCAAGCCATGTCATGGCTTTCTTCATGGTGTCGCAGTTCCTGATGCCATAGACGGCAAGTTTTTTGGCCATCGGTTCTCTCCCGTCTGAAAGGTGTTGCGCCTATTCTGACGCAAGAGCCACGACGGGGTCAAGGCGCGCCGCCTTGCGTGCGGGCAGATAGCCGAACAACAGCCCCGTCAGCACCGCACTGGCAAAGGCGATGAGGGCGGGGGCGGCTGAAAAAACCACATCGACCCCGAACAGCGAGATCAGCGCCCCGCCGCCAAAGCCCAGCAACAGCCCCGCAATGCCGCCAATGGTGCAGACGACGGCGGCTTCGGTATTGAATTGCAGCATAATGTCGCGCTGGCGCGCTCCCGTGGCCATGCGGATGCCGATCTCGCGCGTGCGCTCGGTCACGCTGACCAGCATGATGTTCATCACGCCGATGCCGCCGACCAGCAGCGAGATCGCCGCCACTGCCCCCAGCAGGATGGTCAGGGTATTTTGCGTCGAGGTCGCCATTTCAAGGAAAGACGCTGTGTTGCGTACCGAAAAATCCTCGGCGCCGTGGCGGGTTTTCAGGGTTTGGACGATGGCGGCCTCGGTATCGGGAATTTGCGCCGCATCGGCGACTTTCAAGGTGATGCTGTTGATATGCGTGCCGCCGAACAGCCGCGCGATGCCTGTGGTATAGGGCACATAGACCGCGTCGTCCTGATCGCCGCCCCACGGGGCTGCGCCCTTGCTGTCCATGACGCCGATGACCAGAAAGGGAATGTTGCCGGCCAGCACGTATTTGCCAATGGGTGATCCGCTGTCGGCAAACAGCGTATCGGCCACGGTTGCGCCCAGCACGATGACGGCGGCATAGCTTTCGACATCCTGATCGTTGAAAAAGGCACCCTCGCGCACGGGCCAGTCGCGCGCGACGGGAAAGCCCGCGCCAACGCCCTGTACCTGCGTGGCGTAATCGGTATTGCCAAAGCGCAGGGTTTTGCGGCCGCTGCGTTCGGGCACAACGACGCTGATATTGGCGATGTCGCCAAGGCTGAGCGCGTCGGCGACCGTCAATGTGGCGTTGTCGCCGGTGTTGCGGATGCCAGCGGCACCGGGCCTCACGTTGAGCAGGTTGGTGCCAAGCGTGCTGATCTGGTCCAGCACCTTTTGTTTACTGCCGTTGCCAATAGCCATCATGATGATGACGGCGGCAACACCGATGACAATGCCAAGCAAGGTAAGGGCGGTGCGGAACATATTGGCGTTGAGCGCGCGCAGGGCCGTGCGCACGGCTTCGCCGCCTTCGGCCACGACGGATGCCGCATGGTCTGCGTCTTCGTGCGCCTTCACGGGGGTGCCGCGCGGCGCACCGTCGCCATCGTCGCTGAGAATGCGGCCATCCTTGATGCGGATGATGCGCTGAGCATGACGGGCGACGTTTTCGTCATGGGTGATAAGGATGATCGTGCGGCCTTGACGGTGCAGGTCGGCCAGCAGCGCCATGACCTCTTTGCCGCTCTGGCTGTCGAGCGCGCCGGTGGGCTCGTCCGCAAGGATAACCGGCGGGTCGTTCATCAGGGCGCGGGCGATGGCCACGCGCTGTTGCTGCCCGCCGGACAGCTCGTTTGGGCGGTGGCCCGCACGGTCGCCGAGGCCAAGCGACGCCAGCAGTTCCTGCGCGCGCGCGGCGCGCCGGGCTTGCGTGGTGCCGGCATAAAGGGCAGGAATCTCGACGTTTTCAGCCGCGCTGGCGGTGGGCAGAAGGTTATAGCGCTGGAAGATAAAACCAAAGGTTTCGCGGCGCAGCGCCGCCAGCGCATCACCGTCAAGGCCGGCACTGTCGTGGCCGTTGACCTGATAGCTGCCGTGACTGGCGCGGTCAAGGCAGCCGATGATGTTCATCAGTGTCGATTTACCCGATCCCGATTGCCCCATGATGGCGACGAATTCGCCCGCGTGGATGTCAAGGCTGATGCCGTCAAGCGCGCGCACCACAGTATCGCCGCTGGTGTAATGGCGGCTGACATCGCGCAGGGAGAGGATGGGGCGTGGCGTGTTCATTTACAGCCTGCCCATGCCCATCATGCGGCGCGGCGGCTTGGTTGAGACGGATGTGTCCGCTGGCGCGGCACTGCCGCCGATAATAACACGATCACCTGCTTCAAGGCCGTCGATGACGGCGGCTTGCGTGCGGTCGCTGACGCCGACGATGATCGTGCGTGCCTGCGCTCCCTTGGGTGTGGCGACGCTGACTTCATAGGCCTTGCCGTCTTTGGTGTCGGCGTCGGGCTTGCGCTTGGTCAGGGCGCTGACAGGGATGATGGCGGTATCCTGGGCCTTGGCGGCGATGAAAAATATTTGCGCGGTCATGCCTGTCATCAGCTGGCCGTCGGAGTTGTCGACATCGACCAGAACGTTGTACAGCACCACGTCATTGATGGTTTCGGGGCTGGGCAGTATCTGGCGCACGGTGCCTTCCCATTTGCGCTCGCCCGCGCCCAGCGTGGTGAAGTAAACCGGCATGCCGACGCTCAGCTTGGGCACGTCGGCTTCGGCGACCTGCGCCTTGGCGGTCATCACGTCAAGCTTGGCGACCTGCACGATGACGGGTGCGGTCTGGTTGGCGTTGATGGTCTGCCCCTGCTTGACCGATTGTGACACAACGGTGCCGGTCATGGGGGCGTAGATTTTGGTATAGCTGAGATTGGTGCGGCTGCCGTCCAGGCTTGATTGCGCTTCCTCGATCTGCGCATCAAGCGATTTCAGCTTGGCGCTAGCGACGTCATGATTGGTCTGCGCGTCTTCCAGTACCTCGATACTGATAGCTTTGGTCTTCATCAGTTTCTGGTTGCGTGCCAGTTTTTGCTCCGCCTGTACCAGCAGGGCCTGTTGTTCGTCGCGCTGCGCCTGCAATGTGCGCAGGCGCGCTTCGTCGCCTTTGACCTGCGCTTCGTAGACATCGGGGTCGATCTCGGCGATCAGGTCGCCTTCCTTGACGGTATCGCCGACTTCGACCGCAAGGTTGACCACCAGACCCGAGACCTGCGCGCCGACGTCGACATAGTCCTTGGCCTCGAGTTTGCCCTGCGCGGTGACCACGCTTTCGATGTTGCCGCGGGTGATCTCGACACTGGTTTGTGCCGTGGCGGGAGGGGCGTTGCGGGTGCGCCACAGCCATAGGGCGCCACCGACAATGGCCGTCAAGATAATGAAAATAATCAGTTTTTTGCGCATTGGCGGCTCCGTCAACGGTCTGCGGTCTTGCACCTATTATACGTGCAAACGCACGGCAAACCTGCGCCAAAGCTAATTTGAAATAAAATTAGTCAAAAACCGTCTTGTATATACTCATATAGAGTATATATATGTTCATACTGATTATAAATAAGGCGCGATTCGTACCGCAAGCGGATGCACCAGCCACCCCAAGGAGAGACGCACATGACCATTCTTAATGCCCTGCGCAGCAATATCATCGACACCGACAGCTACAAGGTGTCGCACTGGCGCCAGTACCCGCAAGGAACGGAATATGTGTCGAGCTATATCGAGGCGCGCTCCAGCCGCTACGCCAAGGCGCTGGGCGAGGGGTATGACTTCGCGCAGTTTTTCGGCCTGCAGGCATTCCTGAGCGAATACCTCGCCAAACCCGTCACGCAGGACGATATCGACCTGGCCGAGCTGGTGTTTGAAATGCATGGCGAGCCGTTTAACAAAGAAGGCTGGCAGTACATCGTCGATGTGCATGGCGGCAAGCTGCCCATCGAAGTGCGCGCCTTGCCCGAAGGCACCGTCGCCAAGACCAGCAACGCGATGGTCGAAATCATCAACACCGATCCCAAATGCTTCTGGCTGACCAGCTATGTCGAGCCTGCACTGTTGCGTGCGGTCTGGTATCCGACCACGGTATCGACCAAATCGCGCGTGCTGAAGGAAGTCTGCCGCGCGTATCTCAACGATACGGCAGACAGTGCCGACGGGCTTGATTTCATGCTGCACGATTTCGGCGCGCGCGGCGTCAGCTCGCTTGAATCCTCTGTTCTTGGCGGCATGGCGCATCTGGTCAACTTCAAGGGCACCGATACGGTGATGGGCATGATGGGTGCGCTTGGTTACTACAAGCCGGAATTTGAAACCGAGCTGGCGGCCAATGGCGGCGATGCGAAAAAAGCGATGATTGCCGTACTGCGTGACATGAAGGCGAAAGGCGAGGCGCTGCCCGCATTTTCGGTCGAGGCGTCGGAGCATTCCACCATGACCATTAAAGGGCGCGAAGGCGAGGCCGAACAGGTCAAGGCGTTGATCGACCGCGCCAAAACGGGGTGCATCGTATCCATCGTGTCTGACAGCTACGATTATTTTCATGCGGTTGAAAAGCTCTATGGCGATCGTTTCCGTGCCGACATCATCGAAGCGGGTAAAAACGGTGGTCGCGTGGTCATCCGTCCGGACAGTGGCGATCCGATCGATGTTGTGGTGCGTACGCTGAAAATCCTCGAAGCCAAATTCGGCGCCACGGTGAATAGCAAAGGCTATAAAGTTCTGCCGCCCTATGTCCGTGTGCTGCAGGGCGATGGCATTGACTTTGACAGTATGTACAAGTTGCTGGATGAGGTGAAGGCGGCGGGCTACAGCGTTGAAAACGTGGTGTGCGGCATGGGCGGCGGTTTGCTGCAAAAACCGACGCGCGACGACCTTAACTTTGCACAGAAAGCCTCGGCGGCCTTCATCAATGGCCAGTGGTACGATGTGTACAAGGATCCCGCGACGGCGGATCCGAACTTCGTCAAGCGTTCCAAACGCGGCCGTCTGTCGACTGTATTTGACGGCGTGGCCTTCAAGACCATCCGCACCGCAGACCTTAAGGCGCATGAAAAAGACGCGATGGTGGCAGTGTTTCGCAACGGCGAGGTACTGGTCAAAACCGATCTTGACGCGGTACGCGCACGTTCGGAGCAGACGGCCAGTATCTTCGTCAACCCTACTGCCGTCGCCGTCAAACGTGCAGCAGGCCTGAAAAAGTAAGCTGATCTTGGCTAACCGTCTTCTGCCCCCGCCATGTTCGCGCATGGCGGGGAACGGGAGAGCTTTACCCGCATAAAGGTATCACGATATGACACGTGCATTTGATGGAAAACTCGACACGAAACTGGCCGCGGAAATGAAAGCGGCGGGTTTTGAATACGGCCTGTCGATCGGGCGCCGCGCGCCGTTGCACAAGATGCACATCGACTGCATTCTAGAAATCGCACGCGCGGGGCTGAAGCCCGTCATTGTCATCGGCTCGGTCAATACGGCGGGTGACCCGCTCTATGATCCCTTGCGCAACCCACTGACGGTCGAAGCACAGATGCAACAGCTGCGCGACGCCTTGCCGCCCGAACTCTATGCGCAATGCACCATCCTGACCTTGCCCGACCAGCAGGACGACGCTGTGTGGATGCAGAGCCTGAAAAAGCTGCTCGATGACAACGGCATGGCGGGCAAAGCGGTGATGCACTTCCGCGCCAAGGCGGCTGATGCTGCCACCACCTCTGCGGCGCGATGCAAGCCGCTGGGGGCATACAAGGAAAGCCTGATCGGGGCGGGCATCGGTGTGTGGCAGTCATATAACGAAAACCCGGCGGACGACAACATCAATGCGTCCGATATCCGTACCTTTAACCTCGCCGTACTCACCGACGCGCAATATGCGCTGGCGCCGCATCTGGCGCGTATGGCGGAACAGGCGCGGGTCATGCGGCTGACCAATCCCGACGGCAAGGCGCTTGACAAGGCCGGCGTGCCGTTGACGATGCTCGATTTCAGCCTGGCGCGGCTTTACCGCGAAACCGGCACGCCTACGGGCGAGATCCTCAAGCGTGCGAAGCTGAACGGCACGGTCAGTCTTGAAAGCCTCACGGCGGCGGCGAAAGAAACGCTTGAACGTCTGAAGCGCGCGCCCATGATCATCAGCCCGCAATACGTGCAAGATTATGCGGGGCAGGGGTTTGAGCCTATTGCGGCAAGCGTGGGCGCATTTCAAAGCGGCGAAACTTTCAGCGAACTATTTTACGGAGATAATGACAACTTCGAAAAAAATACAGACCGCATCAAAGGCGCGCATGTCTATGTCGTGCAATCGACAGCCGCACCCGTGGGCGACAATATCCAGCACCTGCTGCACATGATCCATACGCTGAAATACTATGGCGCAGAAAAAGTTACAGCTGTGCTGCCGTTTTCTGCCTATGCGCGCCAAGACCGCGCCTTTGGCCAGCGTTTTACTTCGGTGGGCGCTGACATGCTGCCCAGGCAGCTCAAGGCGGCGGGGGCTGACGCGGTGATGGGTGTAACCCTGCATTCCAAGGCCGCGATGGCATTCTACAGCGCTGCCTTTGGCAAGAATTTTAGCGCCATTTCCACGGCGCCCTTGCTGGCGCAACATCTCAAAGCGCTTGGCCTGTCTGCGGACAATGCGGTGGTCGGCGCCCCTGATGGCGGGGAGAAACTGCACGACGAAGGTATCGCGCGCGCACGCGATGTGGGCCAGTCGCTCAGCGCCGCGTTCAATGACCGTGCAATGTTTAAAATCTCCAAGGTTCATACCTCGGCCAGCGAAACAAAAGTCACAGCCTTCAGCGGCGACGTGACGGGCAAGACGGCAGTGGTGGTCGATGACATGGTGGATGGCGGCTCGACCCTGATAAATGCGGCGCGCGTGCTGAAGGCCAATGGCGCGAAAGAGGTGATCTGCTGCGTCACGCACGGTGTGCTGACTGCGGCGGGCGGCACGCCGGCACTGGTCAAATTGCTGGGCGCGCAGGACGACAGGGGGGTGCCGCTGGTTGCGCGCTTTGTGGTGACGGACAGTGTGCCGGATGTTGCGGCCAAGGTCGCGGCACTGGCGCCGGAATTGCGCGCGCGTGTTGATGTTGTGCCGCTGGCGCCCTATCTGGCGCAGCAGATGCAGGCGCAGCACAAACAGCGCTTCGTGCGCTAGGGGATCAGTAATCCCACTCCCAGAACAGGCCCGCACCCGCGCGCGCGTCCTGCCCGACCTCGCTTTCGACCTTGATATTGGGCGTCAGCTCGATCTGCAATTTGGCATCGCCGCCTTTGTTGCCGCCGCCGACCTGCAGGTAGACGTTGTCCGACAGGTATTTTCCCGCACCGACCGATGTGCCGCCGTCTTCGGTGCTGTCGACGGACAGATCGTCAAGGCCAAAGCCGCTGCGCAGTTTGCCAAGCGGATCAAGGCCCTGACCGCCGCCTGAAAAACGTTGCAATGTCTGCGCCATCTGGATCGCCTGCGTGGGCGAGATATTGGCGCGGTCCTTGCCAAACAGGATATGCGACAGCACGTCTTCCTGCGGCAGGGCGGGGTTGCTTGTGAACGTGACTTTGGGTTTTGACGCGCTGCCGCCCAGAACGACCTGAGCGGTAATGTCGTCGACCTTGGTTTCCGCAACGATGTCGAGATAAGGCGAGGGCGGAACGGCACCGATGAAGTCAAGACGCGCGCGCGCCAGCGTGAACTTGCGCCCGAACTCCTCATAGCGGCCGCGCAGGGATTGCAGGCTACCGTTGGCAACGGGGTCCTGTGCGGTGCCGCTGATGGCGATCTTGCCGCCAAATTCTGCATCAAGCCCCCAGCCGCGCACAAAAATCTGGCGCGGCATGTTGGCGGTCACGTCAAGCCTGAGCGCATCTAGGCCGGGCAGGGAAGAGTCGCGGCTTTGTCTTTTTTCGACGACATTCAGCTGCGGCACAGACGAGCTGAACGTGGCAGGCAGGGTGATGTCGAGCCTGTCGCTGCCAATGGTGCCTGCCAGCAAATAGTTATTACGCTGCCCTGACAGGCGCAGGTCGGCATCAAGCACGCCATCAATTACCGGCATGGTCGATACCACCGCCGCACTGCGCGTGAACGGGTCGATCGCGGACATTTTCAGCGTCGCATCGACCGGCCAGCTGGCGGGCGCAAGCGTCAGGCGGCCGCTGGCTGCAAGCTTGCCCTTTTTCGCATCGCGCGCGCTCAGGGTGTCAATGGCGATGGCGTCTTTATCAAAACGTGCCTTGAGCGTGATGTCCTGCAAGGCAATCCCCGTGCCGCTGTCGCGGAGTTTGCCGCCGGAAATGTTCAGCGTACCCGCGCTGACGGGCGCAAGGGGGTTGCCGCTGGCGCTGGCGTTGAGGTCGGTATCGCCGCTCAGGGTCAGGCCCACGGGCAGAAAACCCGATAGCGCCGAAAGGTTGCCGCGCAACGCCGCCGTGGCATCCAGCCCTGTATCGGGCAAGGCGAAAGCGAAGGGATTGAGCGACAGCGTTATCGGCATGCGCGCGCTGATGTTGCCGCTGCGCAGGGCGCGGCTGTTGATCTTGGCGTCAAGGCGGGCCATGCCCTCGGCAATGCCCGCGGTGATATCGATGGACAGGGCGGGCGTGCCTTTGGGCAGGTTTGTGGGCGTAACGTGCGTGCTGGCCGCGATGACGGGGGCCGCCATGCTGCCCTTGGCGGTGATTGTGGTTTTCTCAAGCCGCAGGGGGGGTAGGCCACCTGCAAACAGCGGCCCTTGCAGACGGTCGGGGCGCAAGGCCGCGCTTGCCAGCGCAAGGTCCAGCGTCTGCATATCAATGCGGCCCGCTAGTGTCAGCTTGCCCGCTTTGCCAGCTGTGAGTGTGCTGTCGAGGTCTTCGACGCGCCAGTTTTCGCCGCTGTCGTCAAACAGCAGATTGGCACTGGCGGCGAGGGTGCTGTTGCTGAGCGCGTCTTTGGCGGACAGCGTGATGCTGCGGCTGCCATCGGGCGCGCCTGCAATCGGTGTTGTCGACAGCTTGACATCGCGCAGGTCGGCCAGATCGTGGCGCAGACGTCCGATGGCGAGGTTCAGCGTGGGGCCGTCAAACGACAGCGACGCATCCAGCGTTTCCTTGACCGGCACGGCATCGACTTGCGGTGCGAATTTCGCCAGCTCGCCAAAGTTGATTGCGGCGTCAAGCGCACCAGCCCACGTACCGTCGTCTTTCTGGCCAATATTGCCCTTGGCTTTTACACCGGGGCCGTCGGCGACAATGTCGCGGACGTCCAGATGCGCGCCGCGCTGGCGCAGGTTTGCGCTCAGGGAAACCGCCGCGTTGTCAGGCAGTGGCGCATGCAGCGAAAACGCCAGCGGCTCTTCGTCCTGCGCGGTGCGCGGCAGGGCCAGTTGCGCGCTCACGCTTTGGCTGAAGGTCGGCGTCGCCACGCTCAGGTCGTCGATGACGATGGCGGGGTGTTCGCCCTGCAAAACCAGCCGTGCGCGCAGCTCGCTGTCAAGACGTGAGTCGTCTTCGAGCAATCCGGTGGTGGAAAAAGACGCCTGCGTATACAAACCGTCTTCGCTTTTTTCCGCCAGCAGGCGCAGGCTGGGCGACAGGACGGTTTGCGCCGTGCCGTCGCTGCCGATCATGGCCAGCTGGTTGATATGCAGGCCGTCAACAACGATGCGGCGCAGGGGCAGGCTGTCGAGCGTCTCTGCCAGCATTGCCGCATCGGGCAAGAGCGGGGCGGGTGCGCTGTCGTCGGGCGCGGCAGGCGCTGGCGCGGATGTTTCATGCACCAGCAGGCTGCGCACGCGCAGGTCAAGGCGCAACTCGCCATGCAGCAATCCGGCCAGTGCAGGGGTGAGCAGGATATTCTCGGCAACGATATAAGGCGCGCCGTTTTCCTGCACGCTCAGGCGTGACAGCGCAAGCTGGCTGGCGCCAAGGGCGCGCAGGCGGCCGACTTCGATCGTATAGCCGCTGTCTTGCGTCACTGCGCTCAGTTGTGCCGACAGCCATTTTTGCCCGGGCGCGGTCGAGGTCAGCACAAAGGCGCCGAGCGTCAGCACAATAAACGACACCATCAGCAATAGCATGACCACACTGGCCAGCGACAGCAGGCAGGCGAACAGCCAGCGCAAGGGGCGCGGCAGGGCGGGGATGTGCGCGGGCGTAAAGGGCAGTTTCATCAGAACGCCTGCCCGAGGCTGATGTAGAACTGCACCTTGTCGGCGGTTTGGTCCTGATTGTTGAGCGGCGTTGCGATGTCAAAGCGGATGGGGCCGACGGCCGTGTAGTAGCGCAGGCCCACGCCCGCGCCGACGGAAGTTTGCGAAAAGTCAGGCGTGCTTTCCTCGGTCAGGCTGCCGGCATCGACGAAGGCGACGGCGCCGTAATCCTCGTTGAACTTGTGGCGCAGCTCGACGCTACCTTCGGCCACGCCGCGCCCGCCGGTGGGGTCGCCGTTGCGCTGCGGGCCGATCGACTGATAGGCAAAGCCGCGCACCGACCCGCTGCCGCCGGTGTAAAAACGCTCATCCGCGGGCACATCGGCCAGCGTCGCGCCCTGGATGGCGCCGAGCTTGCCGCGCAAGGCCAGCACCGTATCGTCGCCGATGGGCTGGTAGCGCCGCACTGTGGCCGACATCTTCACAAACGGCGCTGCGGAGCCGAGGGTATTGAAGTAAGGCTCGGCCTCCGCCTCAAGGAACCAGCCGCGCCTGGCGTCGAGCGGATTGTTGCGGCTGTCATAGGCGATGGTTTGGGGAAAGGAGATCAGGCCGAAGTCTTTTTGTTCGAGCGTCAGATTGTCGTCGATCTGGCTGTAGGTGAAGTTGACGCCTGTACTGACGCTTAGGCGGCGCGTCAGCGTGCGGCTGACGGCAGCACCCGCACTGATTGATTTGCTTTCGTAGGCATCGGTGTCTTCTTTTTTGATGCCTGCGTTAAGTAACAGCTTTTGGTCGTCACGCAGAAAGAAAGGCGAGGTCAGCGTGGATTGCAGGCTTTGCTCGATCGACGACAGCTTCAGAACCACATCCAGCAACTCCGCCCCGCCGAGCAGGTTGCGGTGCTTCCAGCCCAGCGACAGGCCCGGCCCTTCGTCGCTGTAATAGGTCAGGCCGGCATTAAAGCTGCGGTGGGGGCGTTCGGTGACCTTGACGGTCATGTCAACGGCACCGTCCTTGCCGGGCTTTTTCGGCATGACAATATCAACGCCGGAAAACAGCCCGCTTTGAAACAGCGCGCCGCGCAGGTCTTCGACCTTGCTCTGGCGAAAGCAATCGCCCGCATCCCACGGTACGTTCTTTTGCAGGTAAGATTCATTCACCGTCTGCTGTCCGGTGAAGGTGACCGCGCCCAGCTTGGCCTCGGGCCCTTGCGACAGCATGAATTCAAGGTCCGCCGTCTTGCGCTTGCGGTCGATGACGGCGGTATGGTCGATGGTGGTGCCATAGCGGCAGCTGTGACGGTCAAGGCGCTTTTGCACGTCCTCTTTCGTCTCCAGTACCGTTTTCGCATCCAGCGGCAGGCCCTTGAGGTCGGCCAGCATGGCAAGGTCTTTGCGCTCGCGTTCGTCGGGGTTACCGCCCTTGATGCTGACTTTGGCGATGCTATAGCGCGTGCCAGGGTCGAGCGCGAAGGCACCGTCCCATGTCTGCTTGCTGGGGGTAAAGGCGACGGTGCCGTCGTAGTAGCCGAGCGAGTGCAGCTTTTCGGTCATATGCTGGCGCATGGTTTCGCCCGCCTGCTGGGCGGCGGCGTCGACCTGCTTGTCGTCTTCGGGCAGGGTGATGGTTTTGGTTTCGTCCTTGAAATAGCTTTCGATGTCGCGGGCGATGTCTTCGTCGGCGGGTAGTCCGGTCAGGCTGTAATCGGGGCTGAAGAACATGCGGTCCAGACAGCCTGCCAGCATCAGGCACAGCAACAGCACGACGGCCAGCGCGAACGGCTGGCGGCAACGGGGCGTGCGGTGATGATCGATGCGGTGGCTCATGATGAAACCCTTATAACGCAAAAGGCAGGCTAACCCTATGGGAAAGATCGTTAAATTGACATACACAGTGTGGCGCGCGGGTATAAAATTATGAAAAAATAAAAAGCAGCCACCTTCAGGTTGTCTGCGGGGGCCGGCGGATTTAAGATATGATCCTGTTTTAATTCAAGATTCCCTGCCAGCAGGGGGCGAGAGGAAAAGATGCCACGCAAGACTTCGCGCGCGCACCATCACCGCGCTGGCGCCGTAGCGGCCGCCACCCTTGTTTTCGCGCCTTCCGCCGGTGCCGATGAGGCTCCCCGCGCACCCGCGCTGACGCAGGGCGAGACCTGGTGGTATTCGCAAAGTCTGAATTCCGTGCTGGCGTTTCGTCCTTGCCCCGAGCGTAATTTATGCGCGCGCATCGTCTGGCACGCGGCGCACGACCGCCGCCTTGCCGATACGTTCGAGCCACAACAGCGCGGCGCACCGCCCGCCAATGTCTGCAACTATCACCTGCAGGCACAGTTCAATCGCGTCAATGCCAACCGCTGGGATGGCCACCTTGCTATCCCGCGCCGCAACCTGAGTGCGGGGCTTCGCCTTGAGGTGCGCAGCGCCGCGGAAATCCGCCTGCACGCGCGCGCGGGCCTGCTGTTTCGCAGCGAAACCTTGCGCAACGTCCCCGTGGGCGACGCGCGTTACGCCAACTGCCGCCCTGTGCGCTAACGTCATCGAAAGCCCGCGCTGATCCCCCATGTTTGAAACCCGCCTGATCGACGTCGCCGGATTGCCTTTTCCGTGCCGCATTGCCGCCACGGTCTTTGCACCGCAGGAGCAAAGCCGCGGCGTTGTGCTGGCCGTGCATGGCCTCTCGCGGCAAAAGCGCGACTTCGACGATATGGCGGTATATCTGGCGCAGAGCGGCTATACGGTTTATTGCGTCGATGTGCCCGGGCGCGGCGGCAGCAGCTGGTTGCCATCTGCGGATGATTACAATCTTGATACCTACGCCCGCGTGCTGGCCGCGCTGATCGACCAGCAGGGCTGGGGGCGCGTGCATTGGGTGGGTAGCTCGATGGGCGGGCTGATCGCCATGACTTTGCCCGCGATTGATCGCGCGGATGTGCTGCGCAGCCTGACGCTGATCGATGTCACGCATAAACCCAATGCCGCGGCTTGCGCGCGCATTGCCTCTTATATGCCCGATACGCTGCCGCTGATCACGGACCGTGCGGCCTATCTGGCCTTCGTCAAGCAAAACCTGCCGCTTGGCCCCGTCGGCGAGGACGTCTGGGCGCGCTTTGCCGATCATCAGCTGGTGGCCGTGCCGGGCGGGTATGTCGCGCACTTTGACCCCAACCTTGTGCCATTGGCAAAGCAGGTGCTGGCCGAAGGGATTGATCTGACGCAGGGTGTGGCCGCGCTTGATTGTCCGCTGTCGCTGGTGGCGGGGGAAATCTCCGACCTGTGCGGCGCGCGCGAAATTGCCGACCTGAAAGCAATCAAGCCGGACATGCCGGTATTTATCTGCGCAGGTGCGGGGCATATTCCGGCACTTGCCGATGATGCCAGCAATGCCTTCATCGCGGCCTTCCTGCATGATGCGGAGGCCGCATGATCCGCCGCACGCTTAGCAAAGCCGCCATCCTGACGCTTGAAATCGCGGGGCTTGTCGTTCTGACGGGGCTGGCTGCGGCGCTGGCGCTGATGCTGCGTCTGCAGCAAGGGCCGCTGCCGCTTGATTTCCTGACCGAGCGCATGGAGGGCGCGTTTGCGCGTTATCAAAACGGCTTTGTCTTTGACATCGCGCGAACCACGCTGATCTGGGGCGGGCGCAATGATCCATTTATGCTGGAAATGCACGATGTGCGCGTGCGCCGCAGCGACCAGACGCCCGTGGCGGTGGTTGGGCGCGCGCGCGTGACGTTGTCAAAGCGCGGGCTGCTGATCGGCCGCATCATTCCCAAGGAATTCTACCTCTACAGCCCTGTGGTGCGCGTGGTGCGCAACGCCGACGGCGCCTTTTCGCTCAATGTCGGGCATGGCGGCGACCTGTCGACGCCAGCCGCTGTTGAAAAAGCATGGGATGACACGGTCGAGCGCGCGCAGGAAAACGATCCCGTCGCGCAAAAGCAATTCATCGCCACGCTGATGGAGCGCATGCGCAATCCCGAATGGCATGGGGTGCTGGGTGGTTTGAACCGCATCACCATCGACGATGCGGCCTTGGCCTATGACGACCGCGTACTGGGCGTGGTCTGGCGGGCCGAACGCGCCAAGATCGTGCTGGCGCGCGTGGACCGCGGTATCGTCGCCGATACGGTGTTCGAGGGCGATTTCGGCGCGGGCGCGGGCGCGCCGCATGCTGTTGTGCGCCTGCGCGCAAGCCATGTCTGGGAACGCGCGCAAACCAATATCGAAGCGTTTTTCAGCGGTATCAATCCCGCTGTACTGGCACGTCAGAGCGAAAAGCTGGCCGTCGTGCGCGACATCGACGTCGCCCTGAAAGGTCAGGCGACGCTGACGCTGGACGACACCATGCACCCCGAGCATGTGTCCGCCATGATCGGCAGCGACGCGGGGCGGTTTAATGCGCTCGATCTTTATCCGGCACCTGTCGATATCGCGGGCTTCGTCGTTTCCGGCACTTATGACCTCAAGACCGGCAAGGGCGACATCAGCGACCTGCGCATTAATTTCGGCGGGCCGCACATCAAGGCGGCGGCGCAGATCGCGCGCGCCCTGCCGCATACGGCACCGGACGGCAGCACCGTAGATGTGAACGGGCAGCTTGTTTCCCTGCAGGGGGTGCTGACAGATATGCCGATGGATGATCTTGGCCGCTTCTGGTCGGCCAAGCTGGCACCCGACGCGCAACACTGGGTAACCACGAACCTCAAGGACGGCACGGCGCAGACGGCCAGCATCGACATGACACTGCTGCGCGGCGATGACGGCGCCGTCAGCCTGCAAAAGCTGGGCGGGGAGATCGCATTCAGCGGCCTGAGCGTCAATTACTTCCCGCCGATGCGCAAGGTCGAAAAGGTCGACGGCATAGCGACTTACGATGCCGACAGCTTTAATATCAAGGTCAGCGCTGGCACGCTTGGGGACATCAAGGTCACCGGCGGCACGGTCGATATCACCGACCTTGCCCATAGCAAAAGCGAAGACAAGCACGCGCGCATCGATATTGCCGTATCGCTGTCGGGGCCGCTGAAGACCGCGCTTGAGGTGATCGACAGCGAGCCATTGCGCTACCCGTCCAAGCTGGGGCTGAAAACCGACGGAGTAAAGGGACAGGCGCAAACCGACGTCACATTCGGCTTTCCACTGCACCATGCCCTGCATATCGACGAGGTCGAGGTGAGCGCGAAATCGCAGATTAACGATGCGGTGCTGCCCGCTGTTGCGCTCGGCCAGCCGCTGAGCGGCGGGCCGTTTGCCCTGACGCTGGACAAAGGGCACTTGAACGTCAAGGGCGATGGGCGTTTTGGCGATGCGGGCATCAAGCTTGACTGGAACAAGAACTTCACCGACCAAAGCAAACCCGCGATGGAATTGGCTGCGACGCTGACCGCACCGGCGGATATGCTGCATCTCTTTGGCGTGCCTGCCATGCTCAAGCCCTCGGGCTTTTTGCCTGCGCAGCTGTCGCTGAGCCAGCGCCATGACGGTACGGCCACGCTTGTGCTTGACGGTGACCTCGCGCCGCTTGGTTTCAGCGTTGATATGATCGGCGCCAGCAAAGGCGAGGGGCAACCGGGCACGCTGGCGCTCGAACTCGACATGAAAGACAACCGTCCCGTCAGTCTGCGCAGGATCGCGGTGGATTCACCGGCGCTCAGCGTGCAGGGGCGCATTGATTTCTCCGCCGCTACGGGCGGTGAAACCACCATCAGCCGCGTGGGTTTAAGCGCGCTGCGCTTTGGACAGAGCGACCTTAACGAAGTGGTGGCGTCCTTTGCGCCGGGGTCAGCGGCCTATGATATTGCGGTCAAGGGCAGGCAACTCGATGCGTCATCATTGTTTGCGTCCGACGATACCCCCAATTCCGACGAAGCCGCGTCGCGCAAAGTCACGCCGCTGAGCCTTTCGGTTGCGGTCGACCGCCTGATCACCGGCGAGAACAAGGGGCTTGATGCCGTCACGCTCAGGCTGATGCGCAACGACTTTAGCCGTATCGAGCAACTGGAGCTAAACGCGACCGCAGGCGGCAAGCCCTTGCTGGTGCGCTATCTGCCTGCCCCCACGGGCGGCAAGGCGCTGCGTGTTGAGGCCGGTAACGCAGGTGCGGCGCTTGCGGCGCTGGGTGTGACGTCGGCTGTGCAGGGCGGGCAACTGGTCGTGGATGGCCAACCCGCGGTCAAGCCTGACAACGCGCGCGAGACGGCGCGCGATCTTGACGGCACGGTGGTGCTAAGCAATTTCGAGGTGCGCGGCGCGCCGATCCTTGCCAAGCTGCTCAATGCAATGTCACTCTCTGGCATTCGCGACTTGCTTAATAACAAGGGCCTGTCGTTCAAGCGTGCGCGGGTGCGTTTTAGCTATCTTGACCGTGGCCAGCCCGCAACCGACCGCAACCAGCGTCTGGTGCGCCTGTCGCAGGGGCAGACCTCGGGCGCGTCGCTCGGGCTGATGTTCGAGGGCAATATCGATTTGTGGCGCAAGGTTTATGAACTTAACGGCACCATCGTTCCGGTATCAGACCTCAATACCCTGCTTGATAAAATCCCCCTGCTGGGCGATGTGCTGACGGCGGGCGGAGAGGGCATTTTTGCCGCCACCTACAAAATCACCGGACCGCAAAAAGACCCCGAGGTCAGTGTCAACCCGCTATCGGTGCTTGCACCCGGCGTCTTGCGCAAGATTTTCTTTGAAGATTAAAGGCTTAAGCCTGATTTGACAGGGGAGGGCGCGGCGCAATAGAATGCAGCCTTTCCGGAGTTCGCGATGCCGCGTTTTTATTTCAAGATGCCTTTCACAAAAAGCCTTTCCTATGCGTTCGCCCGCGTGAGCGGGGCGGCTGTTTTGTTTACCAATATTGTCTGCCGCGCAGGGCATGACGGCGGGCGCACGGATTTGCGCCGTACTGTGGGGCAGGGCATGAACAACCGCTACTCCTTTATCTGGTATGAGATGCGGCCGTTGCCCGATGACGCAACGCTTTACAGTATCGAGCGGTGTTCCTACACGCGCAACAGCTGGGCGGGGATCAGCGGCGCGCGCGTATATAACCAGCAACGCTACCGCCGTCCGCAGCTCAGCCCGCGTCATGGCGTTTATTTCTCGCGTCACGAAGCGGTCGCGGAGATGAAGCGCCTTGAACAAAACCTGCTGGAAAAAGAAGGCTACGTTGCCGTCAGCAACACGCCTGCAGCGATGAAAGCCCTGAGCGTTCACAAGGTGCCGTTTTACGGGCGCTAGGCGCTTTAGCCGACAACCACCAAAACATGTTTTTTCTTGCCGGCGGAAAGCTTGATTTCGCCGTTGACGAGGTGCGCCGTTGTGACGGGCATGTTGTCGTTGTCGATTTTCTCGTCATTGATGCGCGCACCGCCACCCGCGATCAGGCGGCGTGCCTCGCTGCCCGAGGCGGCAAGCCCCGCATCCTTGAACAGCGCATAAGCGGCAATACCCGCCGTCAGCGCGTCGATGCCTACAACATAGCGCGGCAAGCCGTCGGCGTTCGCGCCTTCTTCAAACGTCTTGCGGGCAGTTTCGGCGGCGGCCTCGGCACTGGCGCGGCCACGCACAAGCGCGGTGGCTTCGAGCGCGAGAATCTTTTTGGCTTCGTTGATCTCGCTGCCTTTGAGCTTTTCAAGTTTTTCGATCTCATTGATCGGCATCTCGGTAAAGATGCGCAGGAAGCGGCCCACATCGCCGTCCTCGGTATTGCGCCAGTATTGGTAGAAGTCGTAGGAACTGAGTTTTTCTTCCTTGAGCCAGACAGCGCCGCCCTCGGTCTTGCCCATCTTTTTGCCCGAGGCGGTGGTCAGCAGGGGGGCGGTGAGGCCAAAGATTTCCTTTTGCTCGATGCGGCGCGCAAGCTCCACCCCCTGAATGATGTTGCCCCACTGGTCTGATCCCGACATCTGCAGGCGGCAGTTGCGGGTGCGCAACAGGTGCAGGTAGTCGTAACCCTGCAGGATCATGTAGTTGAATTCAAGGAAGCTCATCGACTGTTCGCGGTCAAGACGTTGCTTGACGCTATCCATCGACAGCATACGGTTCATCGAAAAATGCGTGCCGTAGTCGCGCAGGAAGTCGATGTAGTTGATGTTGCGTAGCCAGTCGGCATTATTGACGATTTCGATCGGGTCTTTTTCAAGGCCGCTGTTGAGAATTTTTCCCAGCACCGCGCTGATCGACGCGACGTTGCTGGCGATGGTCTGTTCGGTCATGACGGGGCGGGCGTCGTCCTTGCCCGTCGGGTCGCCGATCATGCCGGTGACACCGCCGACGAGGATGATCGGATTGTGGCCGCATTTCTTCAGCCAGCGCATCATCAGATAGGGGATGAGGTGACCGACGTGCGGGCTGTCGCCGGTGGGGTCGATGCCGCAATAGGCGGTGACGCGCTCGGACGTCAGCAACGCATCCAATCCTTCCAGATTGGTGCATTGGTGGATGAACCCACGTTCTTGCATGATATTAAGGAATTCCGAGCGCATGTCAGGCGGCCTCCGTCTTGGCCTTGGTGATGAAATCGGCTTATAATATACAGAGATGCCCACCCCCTGCCAAGGCGTGTTCCCGCGCCCCAAAAGGAGCTTTTTCATGAAGACCTTACGCGCCATCGGCCTGATGAGCGGTACCTCGCTGGACGGCGTGGACGCAGCCTTGCTCGATACCGACGGCGAGGGTTTTATCAAGCCGCTTGGCTGGGTGCATATCCCCTATGACGCGGACCTGCGCGAGCGCACCCGCGCGCTGTTCAACCGCGAACCTGACGCTGCCGTCGCGCGCGAGCTTACCCTTGTCAATGCGCAGGCGGTCAAGGCGCTGCTGGAAAAATACGCCCTGTCGCCGGCGGATATCGATGTGATCGGCTATCACGGGCAGACCATCGCCCACGCCCCCGAACGCCGCTATACCTGCCAGCTTGGCGATGGCCCGCTGCTGGCAGAGATGACGGGCATCGACGTCGTCAACGACCTGCGCCTGGCGGATGTGAAAGCGGGCGGGCAGGGGGCACCGCTGGTGCCTGTCTATCATCAGGCAATGGCGGCAGAGATGGAAAAACCCGTTGCCATCCTCAATATCGGCGGTGTCGCCAACGCGACCTATATCGGTGCCAATGGCGAGCTGATCGCTTTTGACGTCGGGCCCGGCAACGCGTTGCTCGACGACTGGATGATGAAACATACCGACAGCCGCTACGATCAGGACGGCGCCACCGCCGCGCGCGGAACGGTGAACGAGGCCGCGCTGGCGCAACTGCTGGCGGATGACTATTTCAGCCGGCCCGCGCCCAAGTCGCTCGACCGTAATCATTTCTCGGTTGCGCCGCTGGAAGGACTGCCGCTGGAAGACGGTGCGGCAACCCTGGCGGCGTTTACGGTTGCGGGTGTGGCGCAATCGCTGGCGCATTTCCCCGCAGCGCCCAGGCAATGGCTGGTTGCGGGCGGTGGCCGCTACAATAAATTCTTCATGCAAAAGATGGCCGAAAAACTGGGGGTCCCGGTGTCGGACATCCACGCGTTCGGCTTTAACGGAGACGCGACCGAGGCCGAGGCCTGGGCCTACCTTGCCGTGCGCAGCCTGAAAGGCTTGCCCATTACCTTCCCGCTGACCACGGGCATCGAAGCACCAATGACGGGCGGGGTGCTGCATCAGGCCAGCACACGTGCTGCCTGATGGAACTGATTGATACCACCGATGACGGCATTGCCCGCGCCGCCGCCCATATGCGGGCAGGCGGCCTTTGCGCGTTGCCGACGGAAACCGTTTATGGTCTTGGCGCTGACGCCACCAATGACACGGCGGTGGCGCGTATTTTTGCCGCCAAGGGCAGGCCGCAGATCAATCCGGTCATCGTGCATTACCTCAACGTGCGCGATATGGCTGACGATGTTATGCTGCCGCCCGTCGCGCTTGAGCTTGCCTCGATCTTCTGGCCGGGTCCGCTGACGCTGATCCTGCCGCGCAAGGAAGGCTCACGCCTGTCTCTGCTGACCTCGGCGGGATTGCCGACACAGGGTGTGCGCTGTCCCGATCATCCTGTCGCGCGCAAGCTGCTGGCGGCGCTTGGCAAGCCGATAGCAGCGCCCAGTGCCAATGCCTCGGGCACGATGTCGCCCACCACGCCCCAGCATGTCATCAATAGTCTTGGCGATGCGGCAGAGATGGTGCTGGCGGGTGGCAAGGCGCGGGTGGGGCTTGAATCAACCGTGGTCGACGTGACGGGCGAACGCCCCGTGATGCTGCGACCCGGGGCCGTGACGGTCGAGGATATCGAGCAAGCCCTTGGCATTAAAATCGATGTCGAAATCGAAGCGGTCGATGACAGGCCGAAATCGCCCGGGCAGTTGCTCAAACACTATGCCCCCGATACGCCGCTGCGCCTGCGCGCGGTTGACGTCAAAAAAGACGAGGCGTTGTTGGCCTTCGGCAGCCTGAAATTCATGGGGGTTGAGGGCGGCGGTTTTGCGCGTGATCTGCCCATGCACCTGCGCCCAAATCTCAGCGAAAGCGGTGATTTGACCGAAGCGGCGGCGAACTTGTTCGCCATGCTCCATCAGTTGGACCAGCAGGGGGTGGCGCGCATTGCGGTGATGGATATTCCCAACGTCGGCCTTGGCATGGCAATCAATGACCGCCTCAAGCGTGCGGCCGGTGCGCAGGCCCTGTAAATTCAAAATCGCGCAAGGCTTATAACTTCAGCGCCGCCAGTTTAAAGGCCGGAAAGAACGCGCCGAGTTGATCCAGCACGTCTTTGAGTGCAGAAAGATCGGCGTGGTCCATCGGGCTGACGGCCTCGTTATAATCAAGTTTGCCGTCATTGTTTTTATCGTGTGCCGCTATGATGTCATCGGCAAGGCCCGCCACCTCTTTGGCGCGGGTGGCAACGGCATCGATGGCTGCCGCATCAAGCACATGATGTTCGGCCAACGCGCCCAGCAAGGTGGCGCTGGCCAGACCGAGCTTGATTTCCACCAGCGACAAGGCTGCGTCGTTGTTATCGTCCATCGCCTTGAACAACACGCGCGCGCAATCTTGGGACAGGTTGCGCGGTGCCGTGGTGCTGGCGTCACCGCTGATGGCGCAGGCCTCGTCGATGCGGTCGATGTAGCGCATCACGCGCTGCAACGGTTTCGGAATGACAGCCGGGGTGTCGGGGCAATTGGTATAGTCCAGCGGCTGGTCGAGCGTCAGGCTCTCCCATTCCATGTTTTTGCCCGTCTGCGCGGGCAGGCCGGTGCGCAGCACGCCGTCTTCCTGCCGCATGACGGCGGTGGTCGTACCGTCAAGGGCGAGAATCAGGTGGTCGGCCCCCGTGCCGCGGCGCACGTAGCGCCCCAGTTCCAGCCGGTCGGGGGCGGATTTTAGGTAAAAATGGCGGGTGAAACTCAGCGCTTCCTGCGTATTGGCGCAATCGGGTGCTGCCCAATGGCCCGCGATCTCGCTTTTGGCCCCTGTCTTCGCTTGAGATTCCACGGCATTGACGCTACAAATAGCGGCAATAAGTAAAACACCCCCCAAGAGCTTAACACACTTCAGCGAAGCAGATTTCACGCGCATCATGACCGACCAAAAACACATCCGGAATTTCTCGATTATTGCCCACATCGACCACGGCAAGTCAACCCTTGCCGACCGTCTCATCCAGACATGCGGCGGGGTAGAGTTGCGCGAGATGAAAGAGCAGATGCTCGACAACATGGAGATCGAGCGCGAGCGCGGCATCACCATCAAGGCGCAGACCGTGCGCCTGAGCTACAAAGCCAAAAACGGCGAGACGTATCAGCTGAACCTGATGGACACGCCGGGCCACGTCGACTTCGCGTATGAGGTCAGCCGCTCGCTCGCCGCCTGCGAAGGCGCGTTGCTGGTCGTCGACGCCTCGCAGGGGGTGGAGGCGCAGACGCTTGCCAACGTCTATCAGGCGCTCGACAACAATCTTGAAATCGTGCCGGTCATCAACAAGATCGACCTGCCCGCCGCCGACGTCGACCGCGTCAAGCAACAGATCGAAGACGTGATCGGCATCGACGCATCCGACGCCATCCCGACCTCGGCCAAATCGGGCATCGGCATCGAAGACCTGCTCGAAGGCATCGTGCATCGCCTGCCGTCGCCCAAGGGTGATCCGGCGGCACCGCTGAAGGCCCTGCTGGTCGACAGCTGGTACGACCCATACCTGGGCGTCGTCATTCTGGTGCGCGTCTTCGAAGGCACCGTAAAGGTCAAAGACAAACTGCGTTTCATGAGTACCGGCGCGGCTTACGAGGCCGACCGTGTGGGGGTCTTTACGCCAAAGCACGTGATGACGGGCGAGCTGAAGCCCGGAGAGATGGGCTTTATCACCTGCGGCATCAAAACCATTACCGAGACCAAGATCGGCGATACCATCACGCTCGACCGCACGCCGACCGCGCAGATGCTGGCAGGCTTCAAGCCATCGGTGCCGATGGTATTTTGCTCCCTGTTTCCTGTCGACAGCAGCGAATTTGAAAAACTGCGCGAGAGCATCGGCAAGCTGGCGCTCAACGACGCATCGCTGCATTACGAGGCCGAAAGCTCTAATGCCCTTGGCATGGGGTTCCGCTGCGGCTTCCTTGGCCTGTTGCACCTTGAAATCATTCAGGAGCGACTGAGCCGCGAATTCAACCTCGAGCTGATCCCGACGGCGCCTTCGGTGGTCTATAAAATCCATCTCACCAACAATACCGAGATGGAACTTTACAACCCCGCCGACATGCCCGACGTGGTGCGCATCAAGACAATCGAAGAACCGTGGATCAAAGCCACTATCATGGTGCCCGACGAATACCTCGGCGGTATTTTGCAACTGTGTCAGGAACGCCGTGGCGTGCAAAAAGAACTGACCTGGGTGGGCAGCCGCGCGATGGCGGTTTACCGCCTGCCGCTCAACGAGGTGGTGTTCGATTTTTACGACCGCCTCAAGTCGATCAGCCGCGGTTACGCCAGTATGGATTACGTGCTGGATGGTTTCGAGGAAGGCGACCTTGTGCGCCTGAACATCCTCGTCAACCAGGAGCCGCTTGACGCGCTGTCGATGATCGTCCACCGCAGTCAGGCCGAGCGCCGCGGCCGCCAGTTGTGCGAGCGCCTCAAAGACCTCATTCCGCGCCAGATGTTCAAGATCGCCATTCAGGCCACTATCGGCGGCAAGGTTGTTGCGCGCGAGGATGTCTCGGCGCTGCGCAAGGACGTGACCGCGAAGTGCTACGGCGGCGACATCAGCCGCAAGCGCAAACTGCTCGACAAGCAAAAAGAGGGCAAGAAGAAGATGCGCCAGTATGGCAACGTCGAAATTCCGCAGTCGGCGTTTATCTCGGCCCTGCGCATGGATGACGGCAAGTAATCAGAAAAACGCTGTCGCGCCTTTGGACAGCAGGAACGCATAAGCGGCGAGGATGGAACGCACATCCTCGAGCGCGTTGTGTTCTGCCACCGTATGCGTGATCGCCGCCCCCACGGTACGTGCCAGCGCCCCTGAATTGACGCCTTTTTTAACGCCATAGGGCGCGCCGTGTTCCATGAACCACGGGCCGATGTCGCGCGTGTTGAAATCCGCTTCACCGCAGGCCATGCCGTTCCAGCACATATTCTCGCGGATCACGCCGGCGTCGTTGCCGTAGGCGGCGGCTTCGTCACGGCCGATGAAGGCACGGAATTGCGCCAGCGCATCGGTGAAACCGAGCCCCTGCGCGTCGATTGCGCCCTGCGTGATGCCTGTCAGTTGCGTGAAGTAGTCCGACACCACGGGGTTTTTGACCGGTTTCACCAGCACGTCAAAGGATGCCAGTGGCTGCAATGTGGCGGCATCGACGCGCATGGCGCCGATTTGCACGACCTCGCGGAACTCGTTGGGGCCAGACCAGCGTCGTTCAAGCGCACCGGCCCATGTGGTGAACTCGGTGTCGTAGAGGACGAAGCTGGCCGTCATGTCTGCCCTTAGCGTTTGCGGTTGGCCTGAATTTTGACTTTGGATGGTTGCAGGCTTGCCTTATACGCGTTCTGGTCGATGGGGCCAAGGGTTCTTTCAAGGAAGGCATAAACCGCCGCCGTGCTTTGGAAGCGCAGCTTGAGGCTGCCGCCGCCGCCATGCCCGCCGCCCGCCGCAACGTTGAGGACCGTGACCGATCCACGGTCTTCGCGCGCCTGCAACAGCGCTGCCATTTTATAGCTGTGCCACGGCAGGACGCGGTCGTCATTGGCGTCGGTATCGATCAGGATCGGCGGGTGCTTGAAGCCTTTTCTGACGTTGTGGTACGGCGAGTATTTGGCGGCGGTGTTGAAGTCTGCCTTGACGTCGGGATCGCCGTAGTCGCCCTTCCAGCCAAAGCCGTAGTAGGAGCCGATGTGAAAGCGGTTCATATCGGTCACGGGAACTTCCGAGACGATGGCGCCGAACAGCTCGGGGCGTTGCAGGCCAGTGGCCAGCGTCAACAGGCCGCCATTGCTGCCGCCCTTGATGGCCAGACGCTTGGTGCTGGTATATTTGTTGTCGATCAGATGCTCCGCACAGGCGGCGAAGTCGTCAAAGACGTTTTGCTTGTTGTGACGGCGGCCCTGATCGTACCACTGCTGGCCGAATTCGCCCCCACCGCGCAGGTTGGCCTGCACATACACACCGCCCGCGCGCACCCAGCGTGCGATACCGGCGGAAAACGCGGGTTCCAGCGCGACGTTAAAGCCGCCGTAGCCGTAAAGAATGGTGGCGGCCGTGCCGTCGAGCTTGGTATCGGGGTGGCGGATGACGGTCATCGGCACCTTGGTGCCGTCCTTGGACGTCGCATGGATGCGCTCGACAATGCAATCCTTGAGGTTGATCGGGCGGCGGCTGGCGCGGTATTCGGCCAGCGTATTGGTGGCGCTGTCGTATTTATAAATCGCGCCGTCTTCCTGAAAGCCGCTGAGCGAGACAAGACAGGTGGCATCATCCTGACGCATCTGGCCAAAGCTGATGGTGGTCATCGGCGGCAGGGGCATTTCGCCCTGTGCTTTGCCGTCTTTGTCGAACATGCAAATTTTGTCGGCGGTATCGTGGGCGTAATTGGCAAACAGCTTGCCCTGCCACGTCCACACGCTGTTGAGCAGATCGGTCGGATGTTCGCCGATCACGGTTTCCCAGTTTTCGGGGTGGGGGTTGGCGGGGTCAAAGCGCACCAGTTTCTTGCGCGAAGCACCCTGCGTGGTCAGGGCATAGATCTTGCCGTCTATTTCGGCAATAGGCGACAGTGTGCCGTTGCCGTAGGGGAAAACCTCGGTGAAGGCGTCGGTGCTGCCAATCTTGCGCATCAGCAGCCGGTTGGTGGTGTAGTCAAGCTGCGATTCATAAATCCACTCGTAACTGCCGTCTTCCTTGCTCATATCGCGCTTGAGCTTGAAGAAGCTGACGCGTGTCTCCGGCGTGGCTGGGCTGTAGACGACTTCGTCGGCGGCGATGTCGCTGCCCATGACGTGGCGCAGGACCTCAAAGCTTTTTTCAATGCCTTCAACGGGGCGGTTGTAGGTAAAGCTGTTGCCATCGGGCGCCCATTTGATGCCATCGCGCCATGAACGCGTGGCAGGGTAGGTGATGGGCAGATGTTCGCCCGTGGCGACATCCATGAAGTGGACGGTGTTCTCGTCGCTGCCCGCAACGCTGAGGGTATAGGCAAGGATCTTGGCGTCCTTGTTGAAATGGATGCCGCTGATGTCGGTCTTGCCGGTGGGGTCGATTTTCAGCGGGTCGAGCAACAGGCGGGCGGGCGCGTCGTAATCGGGGCTGTCCTTGAGGAACAATGACCAGCGGTCGGCACCTTCCTCGCGGCGCCAGCAGCTGTAAAGATCCTTGGCGATATAGGACGGCATGCTTTCGGCCATGCCTTTGGGCATGCTGTTGATCATGAAGTCGATCGTGCTGTCGTAAAAACCCTGCGACGCCTTGACGAAATCGGCAAAGCGCGCGTTCTGGCGTGCGACCCACGCCGTGGTGTCGGCGGATTTCAAATCCTCAAGCGGGCGGAAAGGATCGGAAACGCGCGTGCCGTGAAGGTTTTCGACCAGAGTATTGTCGATGGGCGCATCAAGCGCGCGTTTGCGCTCTGCCGCGTTGATTTTGTATTCAAACGAGCGGTTGTCGTTGCCTGCGGCGGCGAAATCCTTGCGTGTCTTGGTGCGGCGGCTGGCGGTGATCTTGACTTTGGTGCGCTTGCTCATGGGGGCGGCTCCGGTAAGGAAGAAAAGAGGGAATGCCCATTGTTAACGAATTATTAATAATATGTCAATTCATTTTTTGACATAATAATTTAAAGGCGCAAAGGATATTGTTATTTAATTTCAATGGTAAAGGTCAGGCGCGAGGGCCAAGGATATGGCGCATGAGGCCCGTGGTGGAGCCGTCATGGCCATCCACAGTGCCGCTGGCAAGTTCGTCACCGATGCGCGCCGCCATGACTTTGCCAAGTTCGACACCGAACTGGTCAAAGCTGTTGATGTCCCAGATCACGCCCTGCACGAAGATCTTGTGTTCGTAGAGCGCCATCAGCTGGCCGAAGTGATAAGGCGTTAGTGCATCGAGCAAGATCGTGACGCTCGGGCGGTTACCGGTAAAGTTCTTGTGCGGCTCGGCCATGTTGGTGCGGCCCTGCATCAGGCTTTCGCTTTGCGCCAGCAGGTTCGCCAGCAACATGCGCTGTTGCTCTGCCGTGCCGCCGGTGGCAGTGACGCAACCGATAAATTCAACAGGCACGGTGTCGGGCGACTGGTGCAGCCATTGAAAGAAGGTATGCTGGCTGTCCGTACCGGGCTCGCCAAAGACGATGGGGCCGGTCTTGGTGCTGACAGGCGTGCCGTCATGCGTCACGGCCTTGCCGTTGCTTTCCATGTCGAGCTGCTGTAGCCATGCGGGCAGGCGCGCCAGCGCGCTGTGATAAGGAATGACGGCAAGCGCCGGATAGTTGCAGTGATTGCGGTGCCAGATCCCCGCGAGCGCCAGCAAGACCGGCAGGTTGTCGCGCAGCGGGGTATGGCGGAAATGCGCATCCATCGCCTGTGCGCCAGCAAGCCATGCGTCAAATGCCTCGATACCCGCCGCAAACATGACCGAAAGACCGATCGCCGACCACGCGCTGAACCGTCCGCCGACCCAGTCGGCAAAGGGAAAGATATTATCGGGCGCGATGCCAAAGGCTGCGACCTTGTCGGGTTGCGTCGACAGGGCCACGAAATGCGCGGCGATGGCGGCTTCGTCGCCTTTATAGTGGTCGATGACATGCTGGCGCGCGGTGCGCGCGTTGAGCATGGTTTCCGGCGTGGTGAAGCTTTTGGATGCGATGATGAACAGCGTTTCTTCAGGATTAACCGCCGCCAGCACGCGGGCAAGATCGCTGCCCTCGACATTGCTGACGAAGGATACGGGCATAAAAGGCGTGCCTTGCGCCGTGAGCGCCTGTGCGGCCAGTTGCGGCCCTGCATGCGAGCCACCGATGCCGATGTTGACGATATGGCGGATTTTCTTGCCGCTGTAACCTGTGTGCGTACCGCCGGCGACGGCCGCGACCAGGGCGCGCATGCGGGCCAGCGTCTCGCGTACCTCGGGCGGGGCGGCATCGCCCGCACGGCAGGCCGTGTGCAGGACCGCGCGGTCTTCGGTCGTATTAATGTGCTTGCCATCAAACATATCGGCGATGCGCGCAGGCAGGCCGCGCTGTTGCGCCAGTGCCAACAAGCCCGCGACATCATCATTGGCCATCGACGTCTTGGAAAAATCAAGCAGGATGCCGTCGTGAGAGCGGCTGTAGCGTTCAAAGCGCGCAGGATCGGCGGCGAACAAATCGGCGATGCGCACTGGCGCGGTCATTCGGCGGGGTCCGCATCGCCAAGGCCGGGGGCGCGGTCAAGCATGATATCGACGTTGATGCCTTCGGGCTGGCCAACCAGAATGGTGGTCATGTGTGCAGGGTCAAGCAGGCGCTTGGCCATGTCCTGCACCTCGCCGGCGCTGACCGCATTGATGCGCTTGGCGCGCGTCGTCAGCTCGTCCGGCGTCAGGTTGTTCAGGCGCAACGACAGCAGGACATCGGCGATGTCGCTGGTGGTGGTGAGTTCAAGCGGCAATGCGCCGATCAGGTACGACTTGGCGTCGGCCAGCTCCTGCTTGCTGACTTTCTGGGCTGCCATGCGCGCGAATTCGCTGCGGATGACGTCAAGCGCCTCGGGCGTTTTGGCGTTGCCGACAGACAGGGTCGTTTGCAGGACGTTGGCGTAATCCTGCGTCAGCAGGGTGCTGTAAATGCCATAGGTCAGGCCGCGCTTTTCGCGCACCTCCTTCATCAGGCGGCTGTCAAAGCCACCGCCGCCGAGGATATAGGCCATGACCTGTGCCGTATACCAGTCCTTGTCGGTGCGTGCGATGCCGGGCTGGGCGATGGCAATGTAGGTTTGCGGTGCGTCGACGGGCAACAGGATGGTCTTGCCTTCGTGGACGGGTGTGGCGGGCTGTCCTTGCGGGCGCGCGGCCTGTGCCGGCAGGGGGGCGAAGACCTTGGCGATCATCGCATGCGCTTCTTCCTTGGTCATGTCGCCGACGATGACGATGCTCAGCAGGTTTTGCGCGAACTGGCTTTTGACGAAATCGACAAGGTCGCGGCGGGTGATGCGCGCAATGCTCGACAGCGTGCCGCCGCCGGGCTGGCCGTAATAATGGCCTTCAAATACCATGCCATTGAAGGTCCGCGCCGACAGCCATGCGGGGTCGCCTTTGTTGGTCTTGATCTCTGCCGACAGCGCGTCTTTCATACGCGCGATGGCCTCGTCGTCAAAACGCGGTTGCGTCAGGGCAAGGGCCAGCAGGTCAAAGGCGAGGTCCTTGTGCGCGCTGGTGGTGCGCAGGCTGCCCATAAAGGCATCGCGCGCGGGGGCAAAGCCCATATAGATGGCGTTGTTGGCCAGCTGCGCCTGAAAGTCCTGGCTCTTGATGTCGCCAGCGCCTTCGTCGAGCAGGACGGAGGCCAGCTTGGCAAGGCCCGCTTTATCCTCGGGGTCGTGGATCAACCCGCCCGCAAAGGCGAACTTCATGGTGACGAGGGGCAGGCTGTGATCCTCAACCAGCCAGGCCTCGATGCCGGTGTCAGAGGTAATGCGGTCAACTTTGAAATTCGGCCCGTCTTTGGCGGCGTGCGCTGGCAGGGCAACCAGCAACAGGAAGGTAAAGGCCAGCAAGGCAGCGGTCGCGCGGATCATCATCGGTTCACCTCCGGCGCGGTCACGATGGGCGGTGGCGGCGCATTTGCCGCCGCAGGTTTTTTGCTGGCGCCTGATGGTGTCGTCAGAAGGCCGGTGATGGGCAGGTTTTCCGCGCGCAGGATGGTGTCGGCAGCGGCGTTGACGTCTTCGATGGTCAGCGCATTGATGCGATCGAGCCTGTTTTGCACATAGTCGATGTCAAAGCCGCTGCACAGCGCGCGGCCAAATAGCAGGGCCGGGCCCTGCAGGCTGTCGAGGTAATAGGTGAAGCTTGCTTCCTTGCGGCTTTTGGCGGCGTTGAGTTCCTCAAGCGTCACGCCCTTGTCGCGCAGGCGCTTGATCTCGCGCTCGATGGCTTCTTCGAGCTTGGCGGGCGTGGTGTTGGGCGTGGGGCTGGCATAGACGACAAAGCTGGTGTCATTGAGGCTGATAGGGTCGTAGTTGACGCCGGCGGCGACGGCCAGCTTTTCTTCGACGACAAGCTTGCGGTACAGGCGCGAGGTTGCCGTGCCGCCGAGGATCTCGCCCAGCACATCGGCGGCGTCGCTGCCGCGCGGCGCGCGGTAGACCTTCATCACGGTGGGAATACCCGCGCGCGCGTCTTCAAGCACCAGACGCTGGGTGCTGATGACGGGGGCGGGGCGCGGGCGCTGGCGCGGCTCGATCTCCGCCACCGGAAGGTCGCCGTAATATTTATAGGCCAGCGGCTTGAGTTCGGCAGCGGTGATGTCGCCCGCGACGATCAGGATGGCGTTGTTGGCGGCATACCATTTCTGGTAGCTGTCAAGCGCATCCTCGCGCGTGAGTTCCTTGATCTCGTGCAGCCAGCCGATGACGGGCGTGCCGTAGGGATGGTTGATGAAGGCGGCGGCCATCATCTGTTCGTTGAACAGTGATTGCGGCTGGTTGTCCACGCGCATGTTGCGCTCCTCGATCACCACCTGGCGCTCCGACGCCACCACGGCAGGGGTGAGCTGGAGGTTGGTCATGCGGTCCGCTTCCATCTCCATCACCTTGGGCAGGTATTCACGCGCCACGTTCTGGTAGTAAGCGGTGAAGTCGTGGGAGGTGAAAGCGTTGTCGTTGCCGCCCAGTTTCTTGACGGTGGTTGAAATCGCGTTGCCGGGAAACTTTGGCGTGCCCTTGAACATCAGGTGTTCAAGGAAATGCGCGATGCCCGATTTGCCCTGCTGTTCGTCGGCGGCGCCGAATTTGTACCAGATCATATGAGAGACCACGGGGGCGCGGTGGTTTTCGATGACGACGACCTGCAGGCCGTTTTCAAGATAAAATGTCTCGACCTCGAAGTTTTTTGCCTGTGCGGCGGCAGGGGCAAGCAACAGCAACACCAGCGCAAACATAGCGCAGGCGTGCGAAAGACGCAGGAGTGGCCTTGGTGAAAAAAGCGCGGTCATGGTAAGCTCTGGTGGATGATCACCTGTGTAGCAGAAATGGTTGAAAAATGAAAGAAAACAAGCGCCAAACCGTGAAAAAGCCCGCCCGCAAAGCAAAGGCTGTGGATAACACGGCGGATGTTCTGGATGATTTGCGCGCCCATTTGCGCCCGTTTCGCGGCAAGATCGACGCGCTGGATGATAAAATCATGGCGCTTTTGGCTAAACGCTTTGCCATTGTGCGCGCGGTCGGCGAACTCAAGGCTGCGCATAATTTTCCCTCCTATATCAGCGACCGGGTGGTGCAGGTACGCGAGCGCAACGCCGCAACCGGTAAGAAATATGGAATTGATCCCGATTTCGTGCGCATGCTCTATAGCCTGATCATCTATCAGTCGTGTGCCGAGGAAGACATCATCAAGCACGCACAACGCACCAAGCGCGCCAAGGCCAAGAAGCAGAAATAATGGAACACGACGTCAGCGATAGCGCGGGACTGGCCGCGCGCCGCGTCGCCTATGCGGCGCTCAACGATATTTTCTACCGCAAGCGCAGTCTTGACGAAGTGTTCGATGCGCGTGCGCAGACGGGGCAGGATTTCGCCGTGCTGGAGCCGCGCGACCGCGCCTTCGTGCGCCTGCTGGTCAGTGTCGTGCTGAAACGCGCCAACGAATTTGATGCGCATCTGGCAACTTTGCTGCATGAGCCGCTTGAGGCGCTCGCACCAGCGCAGATGCTGACGATTTTCCGTCTTGGCATGGCGCAGCTCTGCATTCTCAAAACGCCCGCGCATGCGGTGGTCGATACCTGTGTTGAACTGGCGGCGGCAGAAGGCATCGCGCACCACAAATCGCTGGTCAATGCGGTGATGCGCCGTCTGGTGCGTGAAGGCTATACGCCGCTTGACGACCGCGATGCGGGCCGCGCGATGCTGCCTGACTGGTTGTGGCAGGAATGGGTGCGCGATTACGGTGTTGAAACGTCCCTTGATATGGCGGCGTCGCTGCTTGATGACGCGCCAGTCGATTTTACCTTGCGCGACAATGCGGCGGAAAACGTCGAGGTCTGGGCGCAGGCCTTGCAGGCGCAGATTTTGCCGACAGGCAGTTTGCGCAAATCATCCGGCGGTTTTATTCCCTCGCTGGCAGGGTTTGATGAAGGTGCATGGTGGGTGCAAAATGCTGCGGCCGCCATTCCGGCCAAGCTACTTGATCTCAAGGGTGGCATGACGGTGGTCGATTTATGTGCTGCGCCCGGCGGCAAGACCGCGCAACTGGCTACGGCGGGCGCGCAGGTGATTGCGCTTGACCGCTCCGCCCCGCGCATGAAGCGGCTGGATGAAAATATGGCGCGGCTGAAGCTTGATGTGAAAACCGTCGTCGCCGATGGTGCCGTGTGGCAACCCGACGCTCTTGTCGATGCCGTGTTGCTCGATGCGCCGTGTTCCGCCACGGGTACTTTGCGCCACCAGCCCGATGCGCTGTGGCTCAAACAACCCGCCGATCAGGTGAAACTTGCAGCCCTGCAGTCGCGTCTGCTGGATAACGCATGGACAATGCTGCGCGCAGGCGGGGTGCTGGTGTATTGCACATGCTCCCTGCAAAAGGCGGAGGGCGAGCATCAGGTCGACGCTTTCCTTGCGCGCACGCCAAATGCCGAACGCGTGGCGCTGAGTGCCGCAGGGCTTGAAATGGCCGTCACCGCGCAAGGCGATCTGCGTATCCTGCCCCATTACTGGCGCGAGAGCGGCGGCCTTGACGGCTTCTATATCGCCTGCCTGCGCAAAGTTGCCTAAACCTATGGGCAGTCTGCAACTTTTGTTCAAATAGGCGTTGCCCGATTCGCGGGCAGGTGTTATAAATGCCTTATGAGTCAACGGGTTCGCATAGCTCCATCCATCCTGAGTGCCGATTTCTCCCAGTTAGGGGCTGAAATTGCGGCCATTGATGCTGCGGGTGCGGATTACATACATCTGGATGTCATGGACGGCCACTTCGTGCCCAACATCACCTTCGGCGCGCCCGTGATCGCGCACCTGCGCAAGACCACCCAAAAGATTTTCGATGTCCACCTGATGATCTCGCCGGTCGATGCCTTTATCGAGGACTTTGCCAAGGCGGGGGCGGACATTATTACGGTTCATCCCGAGGCCGGCCCGCACGTGCATCGCACCGTGCAACTGATCAAGTCGCTCGGCAAGAAGGCGGGGGTTGCGCTCAACCCCGCAACGCCCGTGGATGTCCTCGACCATCTGATGCAAGACGTCGACCTTATTCTGGTCATGACCGTCAACCCCGGCTTCGGGGGGCAAAAGTTTATTCCGCTGCTCGATAAAATACAGGCGGTCCGCGAACGTATCTCGCGTTGCGGACGGGCAATCGACCTGCAGGTCGACGGCGGCATAACGGCTGAAACCGCACCACAGGCCATACAGGCGGGGGCTGATGTCCTTGTGGCGGGAACAGCTGTCTTCAAGGAGAAAGACTACGCGCAGGCAATCCAACGATTGCGCGGGGTTACGGGGTAAACCTCTTGCGCGACTTTCGCTTTTGAAACGGACAGGCGGCGGTGATAGAGGGTGTGAGAGTTATCATGTAAGCGGATGAAAAGCCGCGCATGAAGGGGCACTGGGGATCTAAGGTTTAATGGCAAATCTCGCCGACATCGGGTTAGTATATAAGGGGATTCGTCCGCTGCAAAAGCTGGGCGCGCAGGCGCGCGACCTGGCGGAAACCCTGAACTACCCGCTCAAGCGCATTCGCGAGGAAGCGCCGCGCCATCTGCTGGTCGTGCCGCCCGATCCGTGGGCGGGGGACTCCCAGCGCGGGCGCGACATGATCGCGGGCATTTTCCGTTTCGGCGGGCAGACCATCGCGCGCGACAGCCTGTCGTGGGAGCCGCTGGGGGCCAAGCCCGAATGGCTGTACGACCTGCACAGTTTTGAATTTTTGCGCGACCTGCGCTCGGTCGGTGGCGACCGCGCACGACGCATGGCGCGCGAGATGGTGGCCAGCTGGCTCGATCATTACGTGAAACTCAGCGGCCCGACCGCGCGTCCTGACATCATCGGCGTGCGCCTGTCGAGCTGGATGTCCTTCCACGATTTCTTCTGCGCCTCGGCCGACGATACATTCCGCGAAAGCTATTTCATCAGCCTTGTGCGTCAGGCGAAATACCTGCAACGCGTTCTGCCCGGTCACCTGACAGGCATTTCGCTGATGCGCGCGCTCAAGGGGCTGGCTTATAGCGGCCTTGCGCTCGAAGGCGGGGAGGAGCGTCTGGAAAGCGCCTTCCGCCTGATCCTGCGCGAAATCCGCGATCAGATCCTGCCCGACGGTTGCCATGTCAGTCGCAACCCGCAATCGACCTTTGAATTTTTGCAAATCCTTGTCGATCTGCGCACGGCGCTCAACGCCGCGCGCCTGCCCATGCCGGATGAACTGCAACACGCCATCGACCGCATCGCGCCCGCCGTCAAGTTCTTCCGCCACGGCTGCGGGGCGCTGGCGCATTTCAACGGCGCGCAGGAAGGCAACCCGCATATCTGCGACGCCACGCTGATGCATTCGGGCGCGCGCGGCAAGGCGATGAAATCGCTGCCGCACGGCGGTTTTGACAAGATCTATCAGGGCCGCGCGCAAGTGCTGATGGACATCGGCCTGCCGCCCACCGCACCGAAATACAGCGAGCGCGCCCATGCGGGCCTGCTGTCGTTTGAATACAGCTACGGCAAGGACCGCGTGTTCGTGAACTGCGGCTCGTCGCCGCTCAAGGGCACATGGCGCGACATGCTGCGCACCACGGCCGCACATACCGCGCTGGTGGTTGATTGTCGCAATATCTTCCAGCTCGACGACAAGGGCCAATTGACCGAAAAGGTCGAGCTGACCCACCGCAAGAGCGAAGATACGCGCGTGGCTTTGCTCGAGGCGTCGCATACCGGCTATCGCACACGCCTTGGCCTGATGCACCGCCGCCGCCTGTGCCTGACCGACAATGGCGATGTGCTGTCGGGCGAGGATACGCTGGCCGGCCGCAGCGGCGTCCCCTATACCTTGCGCTTTCACCTGCATCCCGCCATTCAGGCTTCGCTGGTGCAGGAGGGGAGCGAAGTGTTGTTGCGCGCGCGCAGCGGCATGGGCTGGCGCTTTACCGCACCCGGCGCCACGCTGGCGCTTGAGGAAAGCGTGCATGTGTCCTGCGGCGAAGCGCCGCGCCGCACCTTGCAGATCGTCATCAGCGGCGTGACCGCGAGCGAGAACGACCTGCGCGCCTGGGAGCTGAAGCGCGAGAAACTGGCGCCGTCCGCCTAATACACTGAAATAATTATAAAATCCGCCTTCATTGTTCCTTTACATATATATGGGACAATGGCCGCATGGAAATTCCGTCCGCCCATATCCAGCCCGCGCAGACCGAGCCTTTGTCCGTGACCGAGGCGGTGGCGCTGTTTGACCGCCTTGCCAATATGGACCATCTGGCTTTCGACTGGGCGAAAGAGGGGTGTTATGCCCGCGCGCATCTGATGTGCCGCGAGATACAGGACCACGGCCATATGCCCTCCAAGGCCTGGGCCTTTGAGCGCGACGGCGGCAAGCTGAGCCTCTCCACGCCCGAAAAAGGTATTGTCGAGTGGTGGTACCACGTCGCACCCGCCTTGCCCGTGCAGCGTGCCAGTGGCGAGGTGCAAATCTGCGTTTTCGATCCCGCGATCTTTGACGGGCCCGTACCCTTGGAGCAGTGGTCGCGTACCTTCGGCGGCCGGGCAGAGGAAACCTATGTCGCCGCCTTTGGCGTCGGGCCTGACGGTTCGCGCAGCGATTACCGCCCCGCCGATACCCGCGCGGGCTTTGAATGGAAAGGCATGCCCACCGACGATACGACCGATGCCGATGCGGAACAGGTGGTCATCGCCAACCTCGGCATCATCAAAAAATACGGCGTCACGCCGCGCGTGGTTTACAGTACCGAAATCCGTGCGGAGGCCGAGGCCGCCTTTGGCCGCGCGCTGCCCAAGGAAGGCGCGCGCTGGGTGGCAATGCCCTTGCATCAGGCGCGCGAGGACGATAATCATGAGATGGTCGCAAGGCTGACAGACAACATAGCCCCGACACCGCCACCTGTCAGAAAGGGATAGCGTTTCATGATCAAAAGCACTGCCCGCATCCGCCGCATCATCGAGGAAAACGGCAAGACGCTTGTATCGTTTGACCGTCACGATGCGTACTTCCACGCCGAAGGCGACGTCGCCAAGGCCCTGCGTCAGGCGGAAGAACTGGGGCTGGTCGTGCATTTCACGTATGACGCCGATTTGAAAATTCTCGGTGTTGTGGCGCACAATCAATAATCTTTTCAATGCGATATTTATCGGCTGCGGGGGCTATCACAGGCCTCTGGCGTGAGCTATATTAAGCGGGTTCTTTTACCGCACGTTTATTCACGCGAGTCCGGAGGCTTTAGCCATGTCCAAACCCAGTGCCACCCCTGTATCCACCGCCATCACCACGCCCGTCACCAATCCCGCGACCGGTGAAAAACTGTATGATGTGATCCATGCGCTGCCGACCGAAGTCGATGCCGCCGTCGCGCGCGCCAAAAAAGCCTTCCAGGGCTGGAGCCGCGAAACCCCGCTGAAGCGCTCGCGCGTCATGTTCCGTTTCCTTGAGTTGCTCAACCGTCACCGCGACGAGCTGGCGGGCATCATCACCCGCGAACACGGCAAGACGATCGAAGACGCGCACGGCGAAGTACAGCGCGGCCTTGAGGTTGTCGAGTTCGTTTGCGGCATGCCGCATCTGCTCAAGGGCGAGTTCACCGAAAACGTCGGCACCGGTGTCGATGGTTACACCGTGCGCCAGCCGCTGGGTATCGTTGCGGGCATCACGCCTTTCAACTTCCCCGCCATGATCCCGCTGTGGCTGTTCCCCGTGGCTGTTGGTTGCGGCAACTGCTTTATCCTCAAGCCGTCGGAAGTCGATCCGGGTGCGGGCGAATTCATCAAGCGCCTGTTCGAGGAAGCGGGCGCGCCCGAAGGTGTCCTGCAAGTCGTCAACGGCGGCAAGGATGTGGTTGACGCCATCCTTCATCACCCCGATATCGCGGCGGTCAGCTTCGTCGGCTCGACCCCCGTTGCGCAATACGTTCACCAGACCGCCAGCCAGAACGGCAAGCGTGTGCAGGCGCTGGGCGGTGCGAAAAACCACATGGTCATTATGCCCGACGCGCCGATGGAGCAAGTCGTCGAAGCGCTGATGGGTGCGGCGTATGGTTCGGCCGGCGAGCGTTGCATGGCAATTTCCGTCGCTGTTCCCGTCGGCAAAGAGACCGCCGACCGCCTGATCGCCGCGCTGAAAGAGCGTGTCAATACCATCAAGATCGGCCCCGGTACTGAAAAGGGCATGGATATGGGCCCGCTGGTCAGCCGCAGGCATCTTGATAAGGTCTGCGCCTATGTCGAAGCCGGCACCAAAGAAGGCGCGACCCTTGTGGTCGATGGCCGCGAGGCGCCCGTGGCGAAAGAAGGCAAGGGCTATTTCCTCGGCGGTTGCCTGTTTGACAATGTCACGCCGGATATGAAGATCTATCAGGAAGAAATCTTTGGCCCCGTGCTGTCGGTGGTGCGCGCGGACAGCTACGCCGATGCGTGCAAGCTGGTCGACGAACATCCGTTTGGCAACGGCGTTGCGATCTTCACCCGTGATGGCGGCGTGGCGCGCGACTTCGCGCAGCGCATCCAGACCGGCATGGTCGGCATCAATGTGCCGATCCCCGTGCCGATGGCCTTCCACAGCTTCGGCGGCTGGAAGCGTTCGCTGTTCGGAGATGTGCATATGTACGGCGTCGAAGGTGTGCGCTTTTACACCCGCATGAAGGCCGTGACCGCGCGCTGGCCCGAAAGCGTGCAGGCCGAATTCACCATGCCGGTATCGAAGTAAGCTGATGACCGACAAGAAACCGCCGAAAAAACCTGCGGGTAAAAAGCCCGCAGGCAAGGCCTCCACCATCAAGAGCAGCAGTCCGAACGGTGGTCCGCGCGGCTTGCAAAAAACCGTGCGCGTCAAGACTCGCGCCAAGCGCAGCATTTCATCATCGCGCTGGCTGGAACGCCAGCTCAACGATCCTTACGTCGCGGCAGCCAAGGCGGAAGGCATGCGCAGCCGCGCGGCCTACAAGCTGATCCAGATGAACGAGGAGCTTGATTTCCTCAAAGCGGGGCAGAAGGTCATCGACCTCGGCGCGGCCCCCGGTGGCTGGACGCAGATCGCGGTCGAGATCGTCCGCCCTGCGGCAACTGGCGGCAAGGTCGTGGCGATTGATTACCTCAATATGGTCGACATCCCCGAAAGCACCTTTATCCAGATGGACTTTATGGATAACGACGCGCCGCAAAAGCTTATCGACGCTATTGGCGGCACCGCCGACGTCGTGCTGTCAGACATGGCGCCGCCGACCATCGGCCATAAAAAGACCGATCACCTGCGCGTGATGGGTCTGGTCGAGGCCGCATATGAATTCGCGTGTGAAATCCTCACGCCCGGCGGCGTCTTCCTGTCCAAGGTCTTCATGGGCGGGACGGAGAAGGATTTACTTAACGCGATGAAAAAAGACTTCACCAAGGTCAAGCACATCAAACCCCACGCATCACGCGCCGACAGTTCGGAAATGTATGTTGTGGGCTTGGGTTTTCGCCGCTAAAATCAACGCCCTAGAGGTTTTTTAGCCTGTTTGCCGCACCGCACGCCATTGCGGGCGCGGCATGACACGGCGCAGGGGTCTGTCCATGAAACGAAATTCCACCATCCGCACCGCGCTGGCGTTTGACGACGTGCTGATCGTGCCGTCGGAAACCGGCGTCAAGCCTGCGGATGTGCAGACGCACACACAGCTGACGCGCAACATTTCCCTGCACCTGCCGCTGGTTGCCGCGCCCTGCGCTCATGTGACCGAAAGCGCGATGGCGATTGCAATCGCCGAGCTTGGCGGCATCGGCGTCATCCACCGTCACATGCCGCTTGGCAAGCAGGTGGAGGAAGTGCGCCGCGTAAAACGCCGCCAGGCCCATGTCGTAACCACGCCAATCACCATCTCGCCCGATGCCTCGCTGGCGGAGGCGATGGATTTGATGGCGACCTATCATGTGTCAGCCCTGCCGGTGATCGAGCAGCCCTCGCGCGCGGTTGCGGGCATCATCACCCGCCGCGACGTCAACTTTGTCGAGGATGCGGGCCAGCCGGTATCAACCCTGATGTCGCGCGAAGTCGTGACCGCCAAGCCCGGTGTCAGCCCTGACGTGGCGCGCCAGATCATGCACAAGCACCGCATCGAAAAACTGGTGGTGGTGGACGAGCAGGGGCGCTGCGCCGGTCTTTTGACGCTCAAGGACATGGACCGCATCGCGCGTTCGCCCAAGGCCAGCGTGGATGCGCAGGGCCGCCTGCGCGTGGCCGCCGCCGTCGGTACGGGCAAAGAGGCGCTTGACCGCACCATTGCGATGGCCGATGCGGGGCTTGATGTCGTCTTCATCGACGTTGCCCATGCCCACACGCGCGAGGCGGCGGCGACCATCAGCCAGATCCGCCAGCAACGCGCCACCGACATTCAGGTTATCGCAGGCAACGTCGTTACGGCCGAGGCCGCGCGCAGTCTGATCGATGCAGGGGCCGACGCGATCAAAGTCGGCATCGGTGGTGAACCCCACGCACCCACGCGCCGCCTGTCGGGCGTTGGCGTGCCGCAATTACAAGCGGTGCTGGACGTGGTCGAGGCTTGCGACATGCAGGACATTCCCGTTCTGGTCGACGGTGGCCTGATTACCGCCGAGCGTTGCGCCAAGGCGCTGGCAGCGGGCGGCCGCGCACTGGTGCTGGATACGCTGTTTGCAGGGGCGGAGGAATCCCCCGGCCATGTCGTCTATCATGACGGCAGGCTCTATCGCACGCTTACGCCCAAGGCACCCGTTATCGCGGGGCTGGCCGATGCGTTGCGCCTTGACGAAGGCGACATTGATACCTCCACCCCCTATACCGGCCCGGTCGCGCATATGGTGGCGGGGCTGATGACGGGTATCGTCACCGCAATGGCCTATGCGGGTGCGCGCGACATTGCGCAGTTCCGCAGCAACGCCGAATTTGTGCGTGTGACCGCATGACGCCCGCAGCACGCATACAGGCGGTCATCGAACTATTTGCCGAAGTCATCGACACGCCGCGTCCCGCCGATGCGCTGACCTCGGCCTATTTCCGCTCGCGCCGTTTTATCGGATCCAAAGACCGCCAGTCCATCATCACGCGCCTCTACCGCCTGATGCGCGCCTATTACCGTCTGTCGTGGTGGGTGCGCAAGGCCAACGTCGAAGTCAATGCGCGCACGCTGACCATCGCGGGCCTGATTTTGGACCGCGAGCATACGGCGAAATCCATCGGCATGGCTTTTTCGGGTGAGCGCTACGCGCCCGAGCTGCTCAAGCGCGGCGAGATGATGATGGCCGAAATGCTCGAAGGCAAAGACCTCGCCCCCCCCGAGATGCCGGAAAGCGTGCGTTGCGAATGCCCGCCCTGGGCCGAGGACAGCCTGCGCAAGGCGCTGGGTGCGCGCTTTGAGGAAGAACTCACCGCGATGCTGAGCGCAGCACCTATGGATGTGCGCGTGAATACCGTCAAGGGCAGACGCGACGATGTACTGCGTCAGCTGCAAAAAGAAGGATTCGAGGCCGAGGCAGGCAAGCATTCCCCCAATGCCATCCGCCTGTTTGGCCGCCCGCATATCGTGCAGCACGAATTGTTCCGCGAGGGCGTGATCGAAATTCAGGACGAAGGCTCGCAAATGGTCGCCGTGGTGGCCGATGCCAAGCCGGGCGAACAAGTGGCCGATTTTTGTGCAGGTGCCGGCGGCAAGACGCTGGCGCTGGCCGCCAACATGGCCAACAAAGGTCGCGTGGTGGCGATGGATGTGCTGGGTGGCAGGCTCGAGCGTGCCAAGGAGCGTTTCCGCCGCGCAGGCCTGCACAACATCGAAACGCGCGCGCTGACCAGCGAGCGCGACAAATACGTCAAGCGCCATCAGGATCACTTCGACCTCGTGCTGGTCGACGCGCCCTGTTCGGGTACGGGTACGTGGCGGCGCGACCCCGACAAACGCTGGCGCCAGCTTGGCCCCGGGCTTGAAACGCTGGTGCCCTTGCAAAAAAGCATTCTTGAAAGTGCCTGCCGGATGGTCAAGCCGGGCGGGCGTCTGGTCTATGCGACCTGTTCTCTGTTGCCCGATGAAAACGAAGATCAGGTCGCCGCCTTTCTGGCCGCGCATCCGCAGTTCAAGCGCAGCGGCGACGACCTCAAGATGACGCCTGCCGCGCATAATACCGACGGCTTTTATGCCGCTGTTCTGGTGCGCGACGCCAAAGCGAAAGAGAAAGAGCCTGCGGCCAAGACAGGGGACGGGGCGCAATGAGCGACGCGCGCAAGACGTCAGTGATCGAGCAGGCCGGCGCGCTGGCCAGTTTGCGCGATGCCCTGCGTCTTGAGGCTGAAAAAGTCGCGCATAGCTATCTGCGCGGCCCGCACGGGCGCAAACGCGCAGGCGCGGGTGAAAAGTTCTGGCAGTTCCGGCCCTATCATCCGGGCGACGTGCCGCGTGACATCGACTGGCGCCAGACGGCCAAGCGCGACGAGGTCTTTGTGCGTGAACGCGAACATGACGCGGCACAAACGCTGTGGCTGTGGTGCGACCGTACGGCTTCGATGGATTATAGCGGTTCGGGCAAGATACCGACCAAGTTCGAACGCGCCGAGGTGCTGGCGCTGGCCGCTGCCGTGCTGGCGCTGGAAGGCGGGGAGCGCGTGGGCGTTCTTGGCACCGGACAGCCCGCACGCAGCCATATCAGCGCGCTGGCGCAACTGCAAAGCCAGCTTGATGAGGCGCCCGCTCTAGATGCCGGCTTGATGCCCGCAGGCAGCCGCGGCGTCACGCTGCTGGCCAGTGATTTTTATGTCGACACCGCCGTCGTCGATGCGGCTTGCGCCAATTTGCGCGCGCGCGAAAGCCGCATCGTGCTGTTGCAGATCTGCGACCGTGGCGAGGAAGACCTGCCCTGGCGCGGGCGCGTGCGCTTTGAAGATGCCGAAGCAAGTGACGATGCCATGATGATCGACGACGTCGACGCCCTGCGCGCGGCATACCGTGAGAAATTTCAGGCGCACCGCGCCGCATTGGCCGACATCGCGCAACGTCACGGCGGCGTTCTGCTGGCCGTGCGTACCGACGAAGCGGCAGGCGCTGTTCTGGCGCGCGTGATTGATGCAGTGACGGGGCAGGGATAGCGCGCTATGTTTGGTTCTCTTTCATTCCTGTTTCCCTGGTTGCTGGCGGCACTGGCCATTGTGCCGGCCCTGTGGTGGCTGTTGCGCGTGACGCCGCCGCGCCCGCAAGTGGTGCGCTTTCCGGCGTTTTTCCTGTTGCGCGATCTACAGGTCGCCAGCAAGGCGCCGGCACGCACGCCGTGGTGGCTGTTGCTGTTGCGCTGTTTGCTGGTGGTGTTTTTTATCCTTGCGCTGGCAGAGCCGATTTCGCGCCTGCAATCCGGCGTGCCGGGCCGCCCTGAGGCGCCCGTGTTGCTGGTCGTCGATAATGGCTGGTCAGCGGCAGTGAACTGGGACAAGCGGCTTGCGCGGATCAAGACCACGCTGGCACCGCTGCAACGCGATGACCGCGCTGTTTATGTTTTGCCTACTGCGGCAGCGCCCGATGCGGCGCAACCCGCACTGCTTGGCCCTATGACGGCGGCGGCGGCGCAGGAGGTCGTGGCGGGCTTGCCGCCGCAATCGTGGCCCGCACAACATGGTGCGGCGGCAAAGCTGGTGGAGGGGATGTCTGGTGACAGCTTGCCCGGCTACGCCGTGTTTTTCAGTGATGGCAGCAGCCGCAGCGCGATGGATACACAGGAAATGGTTGCGGCAATGGCCGCCACGGGGGCCGCGCTTGAACTGGTTGATGATGACAGCGTCAACCGCCCGGTCTTGTTGCGCCGTCTTGATGAAACGCCGGGGCAACTGGCCTTTGAGGTCGAGTTGCTCAAGCCGCGCGACCAGCAAACATCCATGATGCTTGTGGCAACGTCGGACAGCGGCGCGCTGATTGACGAGCTGCGCTTTGCCATCGCGGCGGGCGAGAAGACAACGCGCGTCGACTGGCTGATGGACGAAGGCCTGCGCGAGAAAGTGGCGCGCATTTCCCTGCGCGATCCGCAAATGGCATCAACCGTCTATCTGACCGATGCGCAATGGCGCCAGCGTCCCGTCGGCATTGTGGCCGACAGCGGGCAAAAGGACAATGCAAGCTTCCTCAACGAAGTATACTACCTCAGGCGCGCGCTTGAGGGCGACAGCACGCTGGCGCTTGACAGTGTCGAGACGCTGATGGAACAGCAACGCGCGGTGATGATCTGGCCCGACAGCGCGCCGCTGTCAGCGCCGGAGCGCGCCAAGCTGCTGGAATGGGTAGAGCAGGGCGGTTTCCTGATCCGCTTTGCGGGCCCCACGCTGGCCGCCAATCCCGACGATGCGCTACTGCCCGTCAGCCTGCGCGCGGGCCAGCGCGCGATGGAAGGCGCCCTGACATGGGAAAAGCCCGTCACGCTGGGCGCGATTGCCGAAAGCAGCCCCTTTTACGGACTTGACGTGCCCGAGGATGTGACGGTCACGCGTCAGGTGCTGGCCAGTCCCGATCCGGAAACCTTCCAGCGCACGTGGCTGCAACTGGCCGACGGCACGCCGCTGATTACCGGCGGCACGCTTGGCAAGGGCACCATCGCGCTCATCCACACCACAGCCGGGCCGGACTGGTCGAACTTTTGCTATTCTGGTCTGTATGTCGATGTGTTGCGGCGTATGGTGGCACTGTCGCGTGGCATCAGCGACTATCGTGCCGCACTGACGCTTGCACCCTTGCAGGTCATGGACGGCTATGGCCGCCTGCAGCCGCCGGCCAGCGGCAGCATCGCCGGCGTGATCGACACCAAGGCCGATTACGAACCGTCATCGCGCACGCCGCCCGGCATCTATGGCGACAGCCAGCAGTTTCAGGTTTATACGCTTGGCCAGCATCTCAGTGGTCTTTACCCACTGCCCAGCCTGTCGCAAAATCTGACGCGCAGCACCTATGGCGCGCAGGGCGAGGATAACTACAAGCCGCTGTTGCTCAAGCTGGCGCTGGTTCTGCTGGCGGCGGATTTTCTGGCCACCCTGGTGTTGCGCGGATTTATCGCGCTGCCTTCTCTGGCTACGCTGCGCAAGCGTGCGGCGGTTGCCGCATGTGTCGTGCTGACGCTGGCGGTGTCGCCCGCACAGGCGCAAAACGCACCCGATGATGCGATGCGTGCTTCCAACATCTATCTGGCCTATGTGGAAACGGGCGATCAGGCGGTCGATCAGCTGAGCCGCAACGGCCTTGAAACCCTTGCGCGCACCCTGACGGCGCGCACCAGCATCCGCGTGTCGGGCGTGGTCGGCGTCGATCCTGAAATCGACACGCTTTATACCTATCCGTTCCTCTACTGGCCGATGACGGCAGCGCAGCGCCCGCTCTCGCTGACGGCGGCGCAGATGGTGCAAAGCTATATGGCGCGTGGCGGCACGGTGGTTTTCGATACGCGCGACCTGCAATTCGGCGATGTCGACGGCCAGACGGTTGGGGTGGAGCGCCTGCGTAACCTGACGCAAAGCCTGCAGATTCCGGCACTGGCGCAGGTTGAAAAAGGCCATATCCTGACCAAAAGCTTTTATCTGCTCGACAGCTTCCCCGGTCTTTATGCGGGGGGCAAACTGTGGGTCGAAAAAGACCCCAATCCCAATTACGATTCCATCACCTCGGTCGTCATCGGCGGCAACGACTGGGCTGCGGCCTGGTCCGACAATCCTGCCGATCGCGCGCGCCTGCCGGTCGAGCCGGGCGGGGAGCGCCAGCGCGAAATGGCGCTGCGCTTTGGCATCAATCTGGTCATGGTCACGCTGACGGGCAATTACAAGGCCGATCAGGTGCATGTTCCCTTTATTCTGCAACGTCTGGGGCAATGACATGAACACGGGCCCCTTTGCAGGTATGGAGATCGACTGGCTGCCTTTGCTGCCGTCTGTCTGGTTGTGGCTGGTGGCGGTACTGGCCGTTGCGGCGCTTGGTGTCGCGTTGTGGCGGCGGGCTTACGGCTTGCTGGCGCGCGTGATGTTGTGCGCGATGCTGGCCGTCTTGCTGATGCAGCCGTCGATCCGTCAGGATCAGCGCAAATCCCTGCCCGATAAAGTTCTCGTGGTGGTGGACGACAGCGTCAGCCAGAAGATCGGCAAGCGTGACGAGGCGGCGAGTGCGGCGCTCAGGCATATCGAAGAGGCGATTGCGGGTTATGGCGCGGATGTCGAACCCGTAATCGTGCGCGCACCTCAATATAGCGACCCGCGCAAGGGCGAGGCAACGCATGTATTCTCCCTGTTGCGCGAGCAAATGCTCAGCCTGCCGCTGGCGCAGCTGGCGGGCACTATCCTGATTACCGACGGGCAGGTGCATGATGCGCCCGAAAACGCGGCCGAGCTTGGCGCGCTGGCACGTCTGGCACCGATCCATGTCGTGCTGACGGGCAGGCGCGACGAATTCGACCGCAAGGTCAGCGTGGTTGCCGCGCCCCAATACGGCCTGATCAACCAGAGCGTGACGGTGACCGTCAAGGTCGATGAAAAAGGCCCGGCCGTCACGCAGGGCGCGCCGCTGGAACTGTCGGTCTGGCAGGATGGCGCGCAACAGGAAACCCGCATGGTCGCAGCCGGGCAAGAGGCAAGCTTTACCCTGCCGCTGGCGCACCCGGGGCAAAACGTATTTGAATTCCGCACGCCCGTCGCCGAGGGCGAGATGACGGAAAACAACAACATCGCGCCGGTGATCGTCAATGCGGTGCGCGACCGCTTGAAGGTGTTGCTGGTATCCGGCGTGCCGCACATGGGCGAGCGCGCGTGGCGCAACCTGCTTAAATCCGATCCCGGGATTGATCTGATCCACTTCACCATTTTGCGTCCGCCGACGTCCATCGACATGACGCCGCCCAATGAATTGTCGCTGATCGTCTTTCCCGTCGACGAGCTGTTCAACAGCCGCATCAACGATTTCGACCTCATCATTTTCGACAAGTACCGCCAGTTCAATCTATTGCCGCCGGAATACTTCGCAAATATCCGCAACTTTATCCGCAACGGCGGCGCCTTCCTGCTGGCAATGGGCTCGGACGAGATCGAGCAGACCATCCTGCAATCCCCTCTCGGCGATACCTTACCGGTACAGATCAACGGCTCTTCCGTTTTGTCCGGCGCATACCGTCCGGCGCTGAGCGCGGCAGGCAAGCGTCATCCGGTTACGGCAGACCTTGGGGGTAGCGCGCGCTGGGGCGAATGGCTGACGCAAACGCCCGTCACCGCTACGCGCGGCAAGACGTTGCTGACAGGGCAGGGGCAGTCGCCACTGCTGGTGATCGATGAAATCGACAAGGGCCGCACGGCCGTGATTACGTCAGATAACCTGTGGATGTGGGCCAAGGGCGGTTATGCGGCCGGGCCGTACAACGAACTGTTGCGCAATCTGTCACACTGGCTGATGCGTGAACCCGAGCTTGAGGAAGACTACCTCAAAGCCAACGTCAAGGGCCGCACCCTCACCGTCGCGCAACGTCAGGGCGAGAGTGATACGCCGCCCGCAGTCGAGCTGACCTTTCCGTCGGGCGAACGTCAGTCCCTGACGCTGTCAGAGCCAAGCAACGGCTGGCTGCAGGCCAGTGTCGCAGCCCCTGAAAACGGCATTTACGTTGCGTCGAACGGCACGCGCAAGGCCTTCGTAGTGGTGGGCACGGCGCAGAGCGAGGAATACGCCGACGTCATGACGACACCCGATCTTTTGCAACCTGCGGTGCAGGAAACACATGGCGGCGTTATCTGGTATCAGGACCAGCCGGATTTCGCGCTGCGCCGCGTATCGAAAACGGCACGCACGCTGGCGGGGGATGATTGGCTGGGTCTGCGCCGCAGCGAGGCTTATAGCGTGACGGCAGTCGCCGTGCGCAACATTTTTGACAACAGCGCTTTCCTTGCGCTGGCTTTGCTGGCCGTCGTCGGTGTCTGGGCCTTTGAAAGCGGGCGCTGGCGCCGCAAAGACTAGCTTGCCAGCATGTGCAGCGCACTTTGGCGGTCGGGGCAATAAACGACCAATGCGCCGTTCAGTCCTACCATTTTGAGTACAGCAGCCGGTTGTCCCGCAGCCCCTGCGATCAGCAACCGCCCGCCGCGGCGATGCACGCGCTTGAGCAGGCTGACAAATAACCCTACGCCGTGGCTGTCGATAAAGCTGACATTTTCAAGGTCGATGATGATCTGCGCGCATTCGGCAGGCAGTTGCGCCTGCAACGCCGGTTTGATGTGTTCGACGGTGGCGGCGTCAAGGTCGCCGGAAAACGCCAGCTGGCTATAGGTGGCGCGGTTTTGCAGCTCGTAGGCTTTGGTGATGGTGGTCATGGCGGGTCTCCTGCTTCGATAATAATCAATGTGGCGTCATCCTTGTTCATGCGGCGCGCCTGCGCGCGCTCGTAGGCCGTGCGCCAGAGGATGTCTGCATAGGTATCGGCCGGGCTGTCTGCATGTTTGAGCAGGTCTGTGGCCAGTGTGTGTTCGTTTTCCCAGCAATCCCAGAAGCCATCGGTGGCAATGACGATTTTTTCGCGCGGGGCAAGCGAGATGGAAGACTGCGTATAGCGGCTTTCACCAAGCAGCCCCGGCAGCGGGCCGGCGATGTCAAGCGGCCGTGCCTGCAGGCTGATGTGCCACGGTGGGGGATGTCCGGCGCTGGCCAGCGTCACGCGATTGTACGCATCAAGCGAAAAGGACAGGCAGGTCATGATGGTGCTGTCAAGAAAGCTGTCGGCATTGACGGCGGCGGAAATGCGCGTCAGAAAATCAGACGGACTGCTGTAACCGCCGCCAAGGCGCATGAGGCTGCGTAAATAGCCTGCGTAGGCATAGGCAAAGAATTTTGCCTGCAAGCCGTGTCCCATCACGTCGGCCAGGGTGGCCATGAAAAAATCTTCCTGCGCGTCATGAATGGTAAAGTCGCCACCGCCTGTATCCGCAGCCGCGCTGCGTGTCGCGATAGACCAGTTTTTGTGACGCGCGGGCAGATGCGGGGTCAGCAGGGCGGTGATTTGCGTGCTGAGCCGTCCTTCAAGGGCAGCGGTAAAGCGCGAGGCGCGTTCGATCACGCGCGCCGCGACGGCCAAAAGACGCTCGGGGCTGACGGGCTTGCACAGGTAATCGTCGATGCCCGCCTGGGTGATATAGCTTTCGTGCGCGACGCCGGGCGTGTTACCCAGAAAGACGAATGGTGTCAGATCGCCGCCTTCAAGCGCGCCCAGATGGCGGCGCAGGGTTACGCCATCCATGCCGGGCATGGCGAGGTCGGAGATGACCAGAACAGGCTTTTGCGCCGTAAACCGTGCCAGCGCATCGGCGGCATGCGTAAAGAAAATAACGTCGTAATGTTGCGACAGCACGGGACGGTAGAGATCCTGCGTCAGTACATCGTCATCGATCAGGAACACCTTTTTGCGCGCAAGCGGCGGGCTATAGGCAGGAGAGTGCGGCGCATGCTGGCCGCGCGCGGGTCTGGTGCCGATGACAGGCAGCGGGTCGCGCAGCACAAAGTGGTTGAAGCCATCGGTGCTGTCGGCGGCACTGCGGTAGGAGACATGTTGATGTTGCGCCAGAATGCATGAAAGGCCATAGCCGCCTTCGGCAAGGCTGTCGGCGGCATCGGCGCAGGCGCGCGCAATATTGCATTTTGCATCGAAGGTTGCAAACGGCAACCCGTTATCCGCGATGTCGGCTGTGATGTCGCTGTCGCCGAGGCTGAGCGTAATATGGACGACATCAGGCTTGATGTCGGGATGCTTGATCAGGTTGGTTATCACCTCGCAGATGGAAAGCTGCAGCCTGCCAATGTATGCGTCGTCAATCTTCCATGATGACAGGCGGGTCTTGATATTGTTGCGAAGGGCGGCAAGGCTGGCGAAGCGCGGGGTATGCAGGGTGAGCGTATGGTGGCGTTGCGCCGGATCTTGCGCGCCGGGCAACATGGATGACAGGGTCGGCAGGGTATAGGTCTGCATGCGGATGTATTCCATTTCGCTATGGATATACATCAGTGACGCAAGGAGCGTGCCAGCAGCTTATTTGCGTGTGAAGTCGCTGATCGTCTTGGGCGTATGGCCAAGCTTGACGCTATAGAGGAAATAGGATTCCATCACGCGCTGCACATAGTTTCGCGTTTCATAGATGGGAATATGCTCGACCCAGTCGAGCGCGTCCATGTCGCCGCGGCGCGGATCGCCGAACAGGCCGATCCAGGTGCTGACGCGCGACGGCCCGGCGTTATAGGCGGCAATCGCCATCGGATAATAACCGTCGTATTTTTCGACCAGCTCGTTCAGATAGGCGGAGCCGAGCGCGACGTTGTATTTAGGCTCGTCCGTCAGCATGTCGAGTTTATAGGCGCGTTTGGTCTTTTTGGCGACGGCCTTGGCGGTGGCGGGCATCAGCTGCATCAGACCGCGCGCACCGACGCTGCTTTGCGCGCGCGGGTCGAACATGCTTTCGCGGTGGACGATGGCGTGGATGAGTGCGGCATCGGGCTGTTTTGGCAGCGGCTTGGGCAAGAGCGGATAGCCTTCTTCGATCATGAAGCCGCCGATGTTTTGCTGCATCTGCTTGTTGGCCTCGACCGCGTAATAGGGGCGGTCGACCTTGTCGGCCAGACGGGCGATCAGGCGGTAGTCGTCGCGCGTCTTGGCCAGTGACAGCAGCTTGGCGAAGAACGGATCGGCGTTGCGTGTCAGCTTGACCTTATGCAGCAGCAAGACAGCACGCACCAGTTCGCGCTTGTCAAAGGCGCTGATGGTTTCGGCGGTGATGGCGGGTGAGGCAAGGGCCGCCAGCTGCGGCTTGCCGTTGAGCTTGATGTAGCTCAGCTGGCCGTAGAAGGTCGAAGGATAGAAAGCGGCAATCTTGTGCCATTGCTGCGCAGTAGGCGCTTCCTTGAGTGCCTCGGAGGCACGTGCCGCCCAATAGGCCGCGCGCGAGCGGCTGACGGCGGAGCCGACGTTACGATACATTTTGTCGAAATGACGGTAAGCGTCGACGGGATCATTGAGATAGCGCAGGCTGAGCCAGCCCAGCAGCCATTCGGCCGAGGCAAAGCTGGCACCCTCGCTGAGCTGGTGGCGGCTGGTGATGCGGTGTGCAGCGCGGTAGTCGCCACGTTCAAGCGCGCGGCGCGCCATGATGTGGATTTCACCCCACCACATGTCGGGGCGCGCCTGCTTGCCCTTGTAGGCGGCAAGCATTTCAAGCGCACTGTCGCCGCTGTCCTTGCGGCGGCGGTAGCGCATGCGCTCGAACAGCAGGCCTTCGTCGCCACGCAGGCTGGTGGGCACCTTATCAAGCGCACTGTTCGCATCAGGCGCAAGCTTGCCAAGCGCCATGCGTGCATAGCCAAGCGCGCGCGTTTGCGGCGTGACGAAGGCCAGCATGGCGTCGGCTTCGTCATAGCGGCCCTCCCAGATCAGATGGTCGAGGCGTTTGGTCATCGCGCCTGCGGCAAAGAGGTTTTTATAGGCAGCGGCCAGCGCGGCGACCTGATTTTTCTTGAGGTCTGCATTGGGCCAGAAATCGGCCAGCGCCGCGCGCGCGCGCGTGGTCTGCTTGAGCGCCTGCAGTGCATCGAGATAGGCGCGGATGCCGTCATAGCCAAGCGGCGGGTAGAGGTCAAACCACGTTGCGATCTCCGCTGGTGTGAGCGTGCTGTCGGCGATACTGCTTTCGATCTTGCGGCGGGCGGCATGCAGGCGCGGCCAGTCGGGGTTTTGTTCGACGAACTTCATCAGCGCGCGCGGTTCGCTGACCATATTGGTTTCGCTGGCGTAAAGCCAGACCAGCATTTTTTGCGCCAGCGGGTCCTGTGTTGCGCTGAGCAAGGCCAGCGTTTTCGCCCAGCTGCCGTCGAGCTTGCTTTTTTCGGTCTTCTTGGCCTCGGCGGGGGTGGCTACAAGCAGGAAAAACAGCGCAAAAACAAGGCAAAAGACGGCCAGGAGCGACGCCAGGGCGCCTTTGCCACTTGCGCGCGCACACGCGCCTGCCGTATGCTGTGCCATCATTGCAACCGGAGCATACCCGTCATGGCCACCAAACGTCATACCGTTGAAATTCGCGGATCCATCCCAGCCCTCGTTACCCCCTTCAAGGGTGGCAAGGTGGACATGGATGCCTTTGCGCGCATCGTGGAGTGGCAGATCGCCAGCGGCTCTCATGGTCTGGTCCCCTGCGGTACGACCGGCGAGACGCCGACGCTGACGACCGAAGAACACATGGCTGTCATCAAGGCCTGCGTCAAGGCGGCGCGCGGACGCGTTCCGGTGATTGCAGGGACGGGATCGAACTCGACGGAAAAAGCGGTCATGCTGGCCAAGGGTGCGGAAAAAAACGGTGCGGATGCCATCTTAGTCGTTACGCCCTATTACAACAAGCCCACGCAGGAAGGTCTTTACCAGCATTTCAAGGCGGTGCATGACGCCTGCACGTTGCCCGTTATTTTATATAATGTGCCGGGCCGCACGGGTGTGGAAATCGCGGTTGAAACCGTTGTACGACTGGGCAAGCTGCCGCGCATCGCCGGCATCAAGGACGCCAGCGTCGATCTGTCGCGCCCCCTGGCCATCCGCCGCCAGCTGGGGCCGGATTTCATCCAGTTGTCGGGCGAGGACGCCACCGTCGCCGCCTATCTGGCGCAGGGCGGGCATGGGTGCATTTCCGTCACCGCCAACGTGGCGCCGAAACTGTGCGCCGACCTCCATAACGCCTGGGCGCAAGGAGACATGGTGCGCTTTGGCATCCTGCGCGACCGCCTGTTGCCGCTGCACAAAACGCTGTTCGCCGAAACCAGCCCGTCGCCTGCCAAGTATTGCCTGGCCAAGCTTGGCATGTTGCGCGAGGACGTGCGCCTGCCGCTGGTGCCTGTCACCGCCGCCACCCGCAAGCTGCTTGACGCCGCCATGCGTGCCGTCGGCGTGACCACCGCCAAGGCTGCGGGCCGTGTAAAAAAGAAAGCTGCATAACCTATGGCCGGCAAGAACCGAAATAGCGGCAAGAAAGCCGATGGCGGTTCGGGTGCGGAAAACGGCACCACGGTCGCGCAGAACCGCAAGGCGCGGCATAACTATTTCATCGAGGATACGCTTGAGGCGGGGATCGTGCTGACCGGCACGGAAGTGAAATCCCTGCGCGAAGGCCATGCCAGCATCAACGAAAGCTATGCCGGTGTGGAAAAGGGCGAGATTTTCCTCATCAACGCGCATATCCCCGAACACAGCAAGTCAAACGCCAAGTGGCAGCACGAAGTGCGCCGCCCGCGCAAACTGCTGTTGCACAAGAATGAAATGATCAAGCTGATCGAGGCGGTGAACCGCAAGGGCACGACGTTGGTGCCGCTGGCGATTTACTTCAACAAGCGCGGCCTTGCCAAGGTGTCGATCGGCATCGCGGGCGGTAAAAAGATGCAGGACAAGCGCGAAGATATCAAAAAGCGCGACTGGCAACGCGAGAAAAGCCGCATCATGCGCGAGAGAAACCGCTAGGTCTCAAGAATCTTACAGCGAAAAATCGAAGCGCTGTTCGACCAGTGCCTGTCCGCCAATGGTGATCGTCTTCGTGATGCCGGTATTCCTGCCACCCCAGCGATCATAAGCAGTTTTGGCATGGTCATTGTCGGCGAGTACCCATAGATATGTCTCGCGCTCTTTAAACGCCCTCATCTTTTTGCGGGCCTCGTCAAACAGCGCATACCCGACGCCAATCCCCCAATAGGGCTTGAGGATATTAATGCCATAGATTTCCGTGGGGATCTGGCTATTGGCGTCGCGGGCAGGGCCGTAAGATAAAAAGCCAAAGATTTCATTGTTGGTGACAGCAACGAGTGTGCCGCGTAATGCATCTCCATTGTGTCGGCCGTAGCTATCCTGCCAGCGCTTTTTATAGGCGTTGACTTCAAGCGCATCAAGGATGTCGTCGTCAATAATACCCCGATAGGCTTGCTGCCAGGTATGGACATGCACGATGGCAACGGCGCTTGCGTCATTTGGGGCGTAAGGACGGATAACAAGTTTTGCTGACATGGCGAGCATGGTAACAAATGGCGCTTTATGCGGTCAATCCTGCAATAGAAAAGGGCCGGTGAGGGAAGGCACCGGCCCTTGTCGTGGAGAAAGAGAAAGCGGAAGGCACTGGATCGAGGGGTTTCGATGGATCAGTGCGCGGAGGGGATGGGGGTTATTCCGCCGCTTTCTCTTTTTTGCCTTTCGCGACAGGTGCGGCAACCTCGCCCGCATCTGCATCTTCGCTGGCGCTTTCTTCGGGGCCGGTCAGCATGGCACCGGCGACGACGCCTGCGTTCTCGCGAATTTTCTTTTCGATGTCGCCCGAAATCTGCGGGTTGTCGCGCAGGAACTTGCGTGCGTTCTCGCGGCCCTGGCCGATGCGTTCGCCATTATAGGCAAACCATGCGCCGGATTTTTCGACCACGCCTGCGTTGACGCCAAGGTCGAGGATCTCGCCCATTTTGGAGATGCCTTCGCCGTACATGATGTCGAATTCGACCTGACGGAATGGAGGCGCCAGCTTGTTCTTGACGACCTTGACCTTGGTCTGGTTGCCAACGACGACCTCTTTGTCCTTGAGCGAGCCGATGCGGCGGATATCAAGGCGGATCGAGGCATAGAACTTGAGCGCGTTACCGCCGGTGGTGGTTTCGGGGTTGCCGAACATCACGCCGATCTTCATGCGGATCTGGTTGATGAAGATGACGATGGTGCGCGAGCGCGAGATAGTGCCGGTCAGCTTGCGCAGGGCCTGGCTCATCAGGCGGGCCTGCAGGCCCATGTGGCTGTCGCCCATTTCGCCTTCGAGTTCGGCGCGGGGTACGAGGGCCGCGACCGAGTCAACGACGAGGACGTCGAGCGCGCCCGAGCGCACCAGCGTGTCGGTGATTTCAAGCGCCTGTTCGCCGGCGTCGGGCTGGGCAACCAGCAACTCGTCGATGTTGCAGCCGAGCTTGGCGGCATAGGCGGGGTCGAGCGCGTGTTCGGCGTCGATGATGGCGCATTTGCCGCCTTGTTTTTGCGCCTCGGCAATGACCTGCAGGGCGAGTGTGGTTTTGCCCGAGCTTTCGGGGCCGTAAATTTCGATGATGCGTCCGCGGGGCAGGCCGCCGATGCCAAGGGCGATATCAAGGCCGAGCGAGCCGGTGGAGACGACTTCGGCTTCCTGATGCTGGCTGCTGCCGAGCTGCATGATCGAACCTTTGCCAAAGGCTTTTTCAATCTGGCTCAGGGCGGCGTCGAGCGCCTTTTGCTTTTCAGCAGTATTCATTTCGTTCTTCCCCTCGGTGGTGCGAAGTGCGGTGACTGACATGTTGATTTCCCCTTGTTGTCACATATTCGTTGTGGTGGATCAATTCCGAATCTCTGCTACCAATGTATACGTTTTGTTCTTGTCGTCAACGATAAAGAACAAAATCGGAACTATTATTTATTTTTCAATTAAATCAATTATTTAAAACTATGCGGTGTTCAGGGTGACGCAGGGCGGATTTTCGTATAGTGTTCTATCGTTCCCACGCCGTTTCGAAAGCTACGCCATGCCTGCAAATGTCTATAAAAGCCTTGCCGCCAATGCCACTGTCACGCTTGTCGGTCTTGATTGCGTGATCGAAGGCGACGTGGGTGCAGGTGCCGTTATCCATGTGCGCGGGGGCAGTCTGACCATCAATGGTGCGGTGGGCGATCATGTCGAGATCATTGTCGCACCGGAGCAGTCAGCATCTTTTGACGAAGCCTGGGGCGCCTTTCTGGCGGGCGGCAGCGATGGCGACAGCGCACGCCGCCAATTACGCGCACGCGGCGTGCGCCAGCACTTCAATGCCGTGGCTGACAAGGGCGTATCTGTCAACGGCGCGGTCGGCAACGGTGTGCGTATCGCCTGTGCGGGCGATGTGCGTCTGCGTGGCGGCGTGGCGGATAATCCACGCATCGTCGCAGGCGGTGGTATTTACATTCCCCAAACCGGCGCCAGGGCCGAACTGGCGGCAGGGCGCGATATTATCGTCACGCAGGTGGGCGATGCGGCGCATGTCTTTGCGGGCATGCGCGCACAGCTGACCTATCTTGGCACGCGCAGCACGGTGACGGCGCAGCAGATCGCCGGCGCGCGCGCCAGCACACTGCCGTTCAAATGCCCGCAGAACAGCCGCGACATCCACACAGGGGCGCGCATGACGTATCTGTATAACGGCATGGGATTGGCGCGTCTAAAGTCGTAAGGCGCAAGGGCTAGTTCGGCGTGGGACGTGCGGCGCGCAGTTCTTTGGTTGCTGCGCCGATATCCGAGCGCAAAAGCGCACCGGTCGCGGAAATTTCAATGACACGGTCAAGGTCTTCGCGCGCGGCGGCGGCGATTTCGGCGAATTTGCGCACCAGTGTGCCTGTAT
>JAEXMB010000097.1 GCA_023444705.1 Pseudomonadota bacterium
ACGGGGTGGTCACGGTCGCAAAGGACAGTGCCGCCGCGCCGCTGAGGGCGAGATTGCGAAAGAGATGACGGGCCATGAAAGGATCAGGCGCTTAGGCGACGTTGCCGAGGACGGCTTCGAGCTTTTCAGCGGCTTTCTTCTCGTCGATCTTCTCGATGGCGGCGACTTCGCGTGCAAGACGCTCCAGCGCTGCCTGATAGATCTGGCGTTCGCTGTAAGATTGCTCGGACTGGTCATCGGCCTTTTTGAGGTCGCGCAGAACTTCGGCAATGGCAACCGGATCGCCCGAGTTGATCTTTGCTTCGTATTCCTGCGCGCGGCGGCTCCACATGACGCGACGGGTCTGCGAGCGGCCCTGCAGCGTGGCGAGGGCGTCTTTCAGACGGTCTTTGGACGATAGCTTGCGCAGGCCCGATGCCTTGACTTTGGATACGGGCAGCTTGAGGCGCATACGGTCTTTTTCGAACGAGATGGTGTAGAGGGTGATTTCCATACCTGCGATGGTCTGGGTTTCAACACCCTCGACATAGCCGACGCCATGCGCGGGATAGACCACGAAGTCACCGGCAGAGAAATCGAGTTTCTCGGGTTTCTTTTCGACGATCGGCGCCATCGGGGCCAGCGCCTTGGGCGTGGACGACTTGGGGGTGCCGACGGGAAGTCTGCTGACCGGTTGCTGGGGGGCGACGGCCTTTTTGGGTTCGACCTTTACAGCGGTCTGGCCTTTGACGGTTGCCTTGATTGCGGGCGCGGCGGTCTTGGCCGTTTTCGCGGGAGCGGGGGCGGCTTTCTTGCTGGTCGCGCTCACCTTGGCGGTGGCGGTTTTCTTGACCTCGGCCTTTTTGACCACTTTGGCAACAGCAGGCTTTTTGGTCGCCACGGGCTTCTTGGCGGCCTTTTGCACAGCTTTAACATTTTTGCTTACAGCCTTGGCATTCTTGGCCGAAGAAGACGTTTTCGTCTTGCTTGCGGTCTTGGTGGCGGGCTTCTTGGCTGCAGTTTTGGTTTTGGTGCTCTTGGTCATGTTGCCTCACGCTGTTGCGCAGAAAATTCTGCTAAGTGCATGATATTATTTAATCTATGTATCTATCGAGGTATTATTTTTCGTAACTTTTGCTGTGGAGCAGGTATAGGACTCCAGCAATATGATTAACGATATATTAAATTTCATAAAAAATCAAGGATTTGTTAAAAGAATATTAAAAGGCCGCGGTTTAGGCGGCCTTTGGCGGTTAACGGTCAAGGAAAGGATCAGGTTCCGCGCTTAGTCGCCTTCGCCCGCCTCGGGGCTGAACAGGTCCATCTTGTTCGCCTTGAGCTTGAATTCGTCTGCATCAAGGGGGGCGGGTTTCTTTTTAGTGATGTTGGGCCAGGGGCCGGTCGAGTACTCGCGGTTCAGCTCGAGGAAGGCGGTGGCGCGGTCATCAATGTCGGGCACGATGGCGTCGATCGGGCATTCAGGTACACAAACACCACAATCGATACATTCATCAGGGTTGATGACGAGCATGTTTTCCCCCTCGTAGAAGCAATCTACGGGGCAGACTTCCACACAATCGGTGTACTTGCAGCGGATACAGACGTCGGTCACAACAAAGGTCATGGCGTCTTTATATGCCGCCTGTGGCCCGAGATCAAGATGTCAAGCTTCGCGGCGCAGGTTAAGGTCGGGGGGATGAATGCCGGCCTGGGGGGTGGTCAGGCGCTGGATAAGCTCGGCCTTGATCCGGCCGGCATGGGCATGTTCGGCCTGGCATGCGCCCATCGCGGCATGGCCGCCGCCCCCGTATTCGCCCATCAGGGTGCCGATATCAACGCTGGCAACAGGGTTGAGAATAGACCGGCCTGCCGCAAAGACCACGTTGCGTTGCTGCTTGCCGGGCAGAACGTGCAGCGACAGCCCGCATTGGGGAAAGAGGGCATAGACGGTAAAGCGGTTGGTGACGAAGATTTCTGCCTCGTCCAGCAGGTCGACGGCGACCAGTGGTCCGTGGACGCGCGCACACCGTACGATTTGTGCGCGGGCACTTTGGGCGTGTTCGCGGTACATCTCCACCCGCTCGGCCACGTCGGGGTGGGCGAGAATGTCGTCAATACTGGCGCGTTCACGCAGGATGTCGACCAGCTCCAGCATCAATTGGTAGTTGGAGATACGAAAGCGCCGAAAGCGCCCAAGGCCGGTGCGGCTGTCGGTCAGATAGCCAAGCAGCGTCCAGCCTGAAGGGGTCAGGATGTCCTGCTTGCTCAGCCGCGCGGTGTTGATGTCGCGCGTGGCGGCCAGCAGGTGCGGGGAGAGAAAGGGAAACGCATCGATCCCGCCAAAGTGGTGGTAGATGGTTTCGGTGGTCGACTGCGCATCCGTATTGCAGACGATATGGTCGGCAGGGCAGAGGCTTTCCCCCGGCTGGTGGCGGTGGGAAAATATCATACCCGCTGCGGGGTGGGGCGGCAGGCACGTCAATATATCCTGCGGGCCGACATCAACGATGCCGTCCTGAATATCCTTGGGGTGCGCAAAAAGTATTTCACTTACAAGGCCGCGCGACTTGAGCAGCATGGCGCTGACAATCCCGTCAAGATCGCTGCGCGTGATCAGCCTGTGTGGTGTCGTCATGTCGCTGATGGTCTCCGTCATTTTCGGGATGCAGTTCTATTGTATGCCTGCTGCGGTGAAGATAGCTTTAAAAATGCCGCAAATGCCAGCTATTGGCGGGCAAGATATTGTTTTGCATGGGGCGGCGCATCTCATGCGCGCAGGGCGTCGCGCAACTGGTACCACAGCATGCC
>JAEXMB010000044.1 GCA_023444705.1 Pseudomonadota bacterium
ACCCATGCCCGCGAGCTGGCCGCCGCGCGCATCATGGCCAGACGCAAACGCATCGGCCCGTGGCGGCGCAAACCGCTGGCCGACCCCAAGGATTCACAAAAAGAAATGGCTGCACTGGCGCGGGCCGGCTTTTCCTATGACATCTGCCGCCGCGCGCTCGAGACGCCTGACGACGACACGGTCATTGATTTTGATTGATCTCAGGCCTCGCCCGCCGCACTGGTATTGGCAAGATTACCGCTGTCGGCCGCAGGCAGCGGTTCGGGGATATAGACGCATTTGGCGGGCAGAACGACACGCGCCGTGGTGCCTTTGCCCTTCTCACTGATCAGTTGCAACTCTCCGCCGTGCAGGCGGATCAGGCTGTCGACGATGGTCAGGCCAAGACCCGTGCCCTCTTTCATCGATCCAAAGTTGTTGTCGATCTTGGAGAACGGCTGCAACGCCTTGGTGATTTCGTCCGCCGACATGCCAATACCGGTATCGGTGACATCGATCATCATCGACTTGTCGTCGGCCATATGCGCGGAAATGGTCACGCTGCCGCCCTCGGGCGTAAACTTGACCGCGTTTGACAGCAAATTCAGCATGATCTGTTTGATCGCCAGTTCTTCCGCCAGCAGTTCGGGCAGATCTTCCGGAATGTCCTGCGTGACCGTTACCTTGGCATCCTCGATACGCCCCGACATGATGGTCATGCACGAGTTGAGCGCGCGGCGCAGGCGGAAGGTGCTGAGATTCAGCTCGCGCGTGCCGCTTTCGATCTTGGAGACTTCAAGGATTTCGCTGATGACCTTGAGCAGATAGTTGCCGCTGTTGTAGATGTCCTGTGCGTATTCCTTGTAAACGGGCTCGGTATGCTTGCCCATGATCTCGTCCTTGATGATCTCGGAAAAGCCGATGATGGCGTTGAGCGGCGTGCGCAGCTCGTGGGACATATTGGCAAGGAATTCCATGCGGCTGCGGCTTGACATCTCCGCCTGGATGCGCGCCTGGCGCATGGCTTCTTCTGCAAGCTTGGTCTCGGTCACATCGGACACGCTGCCTTCGAAATACTGGATGCCGCCGCGGTCATTGCGCACCACGCGGGCGTTTTCCATGATCCAGATCTTGCGGCCATCCTTGCGCTTGACCTCGCTGACCACGCCGAAAACGCGGCCCTCGAACAGCAGTTTCTGCTTGAAGGCCTCGTAATCTTCCGCCTTGACGTAAACATCGCTTGCGATGTCCTGCACGGCGTCGATCATTTCCTGCGCAGTCGAATAGCCCAGAATTTCCGCCAGCGCCGGATTGGCGTTGATATAGCGACCCTCCTGCGAGGTCTGGTAAATACCGCTGGTGGCGTTTTCGAACATGGCGCGGTAGCGTTGCTCCGCCTCGCGCACGGCGATTTCGGCGCGGCGGCGCTTTTCGATGTCGGTAATCGTGCCGACGACGCGCAGGCCGCGGTCTTCGGTCATGCGCAGCATGCTGAAGGCGATCTCGACGGGCTTGAGGATATTGCTGCCGGTATCAAGACGCGTTTCCGCGCGATATGCCTGACGCTCCCCGCGCACCAGTTCCTCGAACATGTCGCGTTGCTTGTCGCGGTCGATGGGGTCAATCAGCGAGAACAGCGATTTCCCCAGACTGTCGTTGATCTCATGCCCTGCAACCCGCGTCCATGTTTCGTTGAGGAAGGTGATCTTACCGTTTTCGTCGGTTTCGAAAATGATGTCGGAAACCGAGTTCAGCACCGCGCGGTTTTCACGCTCGCTCTTGCGCAGGGTCTGAAACAGCTTTTCGCGCTCGCTCTGGCTGCTTTTCAGCTCGCTGTGCGCGCCGGCCAGCGTCTTTGACATTTCCGCCAGCTTGGCGTCCTGCAAATGCTTGCGGTCAAGCGCAAAGGCGATGCCAAGCGTCAGCACGATGACCACCACCACCGCCGCCCACGGGATCAGCGTGATGATGCGGCTGGCCAGTGTCGGCGACAGTTCGAACTGGATTTCGCCATAGCGGTTCCAGACCATCAGCGGATATTTGGCGTTCAGCGCCTCAAAACCGCTCTGGTTGAGGTTATTGCTGATCTCCAGCACGCGTTGCGCCGCCTGCACGTCGATGACGGTGGCACGGCGGACATCGGGATAGTTCGACAAATCTTCCATGCCCAGCAGGCGCGCGGGCACCGCCAATGCAAAGAGGAAGGCGACCGAGCCATCGGACAGCTTGGTGCGCATGGTCAGTGCCATGCGGCTCATCGGCAATTGCATCTGCGCCGACTTGGTCGCCTGCCACGGCATTTGCGTGATGAAAGCGACGGTGTTATCGGGCATGCCATAGGTGGCGCGGTACAAATCCTGATAGTTCGGTAATCCGCTTGCGGGTGAATAGGTCGTATAGCGCAGGTTGCGCAGCAAATCCTCGTAATGCCAGCGGCCGTTGCTGGTCACCCACAACAGCCCCGCAAAACGCCCGTCTCCCAGCAACGCACTGCGCGCCTGTTGCGGCGCCGCCTGCGGGCCGCCGCCCTGCTCCGCCGCGCCATAGAGCGCCGCCATGCTGCGCAGGGTTTTCTCGCCATCCGAAATGGCTTTTTCAACCTGCACATAGACATCGCTGGTCATGTTGCGCGCTTCCTGATCGCGCAGGTCAAGGCTGAAGAAATAAAGCAGGAAATACGCGACAAGGCTGATGATCAAACCGCACAGCAATGCAAACGCGGCAGAGGAACTCAACTGGCGGTACGCCTTGAGCAAAATATTCACTTGTTTTTGAACATCGGGATGATCCATCCCCTGTATCCCCTGCATAACAAACCGGCCTAACCCCTTTGGCAGATATGTCCTTTTATCCTGTCTGATTATGATTAAACTTTAATTAAAGTTTTAGCTAATTACCGTCAAAAGCCAGAAAATTGTTTATTTTCAGAGACATGAAATATTTTCACGGTAATTTTATTACCGCATTTATAGATGACATAGCCTTTTTATTTCTGTAAAGTGGGTCAACCTCTTGTTTTCATGCGTAAGGCTGTAACTTATGTCTAATTCCAAGCGCGTATTCACCGTTCTGGTGATCGACGGCGGCGGTGTGCGCGGGATCGTTCCCGCCCGTATCCTTGAAACCATCGAAGCCCGCACCGGCAAGCCGATTGCCGAGCTGTTTGACATGGTTGGCGGTGTTTCCACCGGCGCCATCGTGGCCGCAGGGTTGAGCGTCCCCGACGAGGCTGACCCGACCAAGCCCAAATACACTGCTGAAAACATCAAGGATTTCTATTTCAAGCAAGCGCCGAAAATCTTCCCGCAACTCCGCTTTAAAAGCCTGCGCCAGATTTCAAGCTCTGCCGCCTACGATCCGCGCCCGATCGAAGACACCCTGCTCACCTACTTCGGCGAGACGCGCATCAGCGACAGCCTTGTCTCGCTGATGATCCCGGCTACCGACATCAAGAATTTCCGCCCCGCATGGATCAGTTCGATCAAAGGCCAGCCCGACCGATCGCCCGAGGGCTGGTCGAGCATGCTGATGCGCGATGCCATCCGCGGCGCCACCACAGCCCCCACCTATTTCCCCGCCAAATACGTCAACACCACGCCCAATGCCGACGTGCCGGGCGTACAGCACCGCCATACGCTGATCGACGGCGGCTTTTTCAGCGGCAACGCCATGCGCCGCATGCTCACGCAGGCGCGCAAGATCGCCCCGCCCGATGCCGAGATCGTCGTTGTGCATATCGGCACCGGCATGATCGGCAACTCGCTGTCGCCAGACGAGTGGAACAAGCTTGGCCCCCTTGGCATGCTCAGCAAGGACAAGGGCTCGATCCTGATGTCGCTGGCCATCAACATCGGCATTCTCGACATGGCGCAGGACCTGCGCGACGAACTGGGCGACCGCTTTGTTTCGCTCAACGGCAACATTGATTTCGAAGATACCGTCAACCATCCCTCGACCGACATGGATGACGCCAGTATCGAGAACATGAAGCTGCTGGAAAACTTCGCCGACCGCATCGTCGCCGAAAGCGGCGAGGATTTCGACCGCCTGTGCCGTATGCTCGACGAACGCCTGATCAACGAGCAAAAACACACGCAAAGTGCGCAGGCACTGACCCAGCTGACGGCGCACATGGAAAAAATCCGCACCGTCAAGTCGCTCAACCGCTTCTACCGTCTGGTGCTGCATACCTCATCCGGCCTTGCCAACGGCGGCCAGCCGCTGACGCCGCGCAATGCCGAGCAAGCCGAGATCTTCACGCTCGCAGGCCAGCTGACCGAAACGCATCGCGCCGACCTGTACCGCATCTACAGCGTCTTGCAGGACAAGCTGCAAAACCAGAGCCAGATCATGAACTCCGTCAAGGAAGCCGGCGACAGCATGGACCGCTTCATGAAGAAAATCAGCGGCAAGTTCAACAGCGCCGCCAATGACGACAAGCCGCAAGACCCGCCCGCCAACGACGACATCACCCCGCCACCCGCAGGGCTGGAACACTCCCCCGCGCCCAAAAAGGCGCCGTGGTGGCAACGCAAGCGCGGATCGTAACAATTAAAAAAAAGCCCCGCACACTGGCGGGGCTTTTTTTTAATCGGCGTGATTACTGTTCAAGCTTGAACGGGATCGCCGTCACAACACCACAAGCCAGACGGTCACCCGCATCGCCTGCAGGCTGGCTGGCATAGTCATCGGCCTTTTCATGGATGATGAGGGCCGTGCCGTCTTCATCGGTCAGCTGTTCAAGCGTCATGTCGGTCGTGTAGACATGGAACTTGGCGCGATGGTCTTTGCCGACATAGAAGTTCGGCAGGTCGCCGCTGTGCGGGCCGTTTTCGGAGAAGAAGCCATGCTCCTGCCCTTCTTTCGCCGCATGCCCGCCGCTTTTCTTGAAGTGGTCGGCATGGTCGGAGCAATCACCCTTGCCGTGGAAGTGGATCGAATGCCAGCCTTCGGGCAGGTTATAGATGTCGACCATCAAAAACAGGCCCTTGGGCGCTTTTGAAATCAACGCACCGCCAACCATTGTTTCATCCTGACCGTGCAGGGCGATCGAATATTCAGGCTTGGGCGCCTTGGTCGTGGAGATAAACTCCTGACTGGTGATCGCAGCCTGTCCTGTTACCGCATAGGCGCCGATCACACCGGCCAGTCCGGCGACTGCGAGGTACTTCATGTATGTCATGGTCTCACCTTTCATGTTGTTAAGCTCAGGGTTTCGGACCGTTGGCGGTCTTCTTGAGGTCACTTGTGGCAGCAGGTTGCAACTCGCTGCAGGCTTTCTGGATGCGTTCGCACGCCTTGGTTAGCGTTTCCTGATCAAGCGCATAGGAAATGCGGAAGTATGGCGACAAACCGAATTCCACGCCCTGCACGACGACAAGGTGATGCTTTTCGACCAGATAGTTGGCGAAATCGGTATCGGTTTCGATCTTCTTGCCGTCGGGCGTGACTTTGCCGATGACGCCCTCGCATGACGCGTAAACATAGAACGCGCCTTCGGGGGTCTGGCAGGTAATGCCCTCGCACTTGTTGAGCAGACCGACGACAAGGTCGCGGCGCTCCTGAAACTTGGCGCGCCATTCGCGCAGGAAGGCCTGATCGCCCGTCAGCGCCGCAACGGCCGCCGCCTGGCTGATCGAGCTTGGGTTTGAGGTACTTTGCCCCTGCACCTTGTTCATCGCCTGAATCAGCTCGACAGGCCCACCGGCATAGCCGATGCGCCAGCCCGTCATCGCATAAGCTTTCGACACGCCATTGACGGTCAGCGTGCGGTCATACAGCTCGGGGCAGACCTGCGCGATGGTGGTGAACTTGAAATCGTCATAGACGAGGTGTTCATAGATATCATCCGCCAGCACCCAGACGTGGGGATGCTTTTTCAGCACCTCGCCGAGCGCCTTCAGCTCCGCCTCGGTATAGGCGGCACCCGTGGGGTTGGACGGCGAGTTGAGGATCACCCATTTGGTGTTGGGGGTTATGGCGGCATCGAGTTGCGCCGGCGTCATCTTGAAGCTTGCCGCCTGCGTGGTGTTGACGATCACGGGCGTGCCTTCGGCCAGCGCGACCATTTCAGGATACGACAGCCAGTAAGGGGCTGCGATCACCACTTCGTCGCCGGGGTTGAGCGTCGCCATGAAGGCATTATAAAGCACCTGCTTGCCGCCGGTGCCGACGATGACCTGTTCGGGCTTGTAGGTCAGGTTATTTTCGCGCGCGAATTTTTCCGAGATCGCCTTGCGCAGTTCGGGCGTGCCGGGCACGGGCGTGTATTTCGTCTTGCCCGCATCCATCGCGCGCTTGGCGCCTTCCTTGATGAAATCGGGGGTGTCGAAATCAGGCTCGCCGACAGAAAGGCCGATCACATCCTTGCCCTGCGCCTTGAGTTCCTGCGCCTTGGCGGCAAGCGCGAGGGTGGCGGACGGCTTGATCTTGTCAAGGCGGCTGGCGATGAATTTGCGGGTCATAGGGTCGGTCCTTTGCGGTTCTGTGCGGATTTAAGGGGGAGCGCGATGTCGATCTGGTTGTCGGCAAACCACTGCTTGAGCGGCGCGAGTGCCGGATCGTTCACCGATTGCATGAACAGTTTGTGAACATGCGGGATGAATTGCAGGTAGCGGTCCTTGCCGTCGCGCTCGAACAGGCGCACGAAGATGCCAAGCACCTTGGCATGGCGCTGTGCCGCCAGCACGCGGAAGGAATAGTCAAAGCCCTGCTTGTCAAAGCCCGCGCCCATCGCGGTGACATAGCGGTCATACAGATGTTGTTTCAGATCCGCCGGAACGTCGCGGCGCGCGTCTTCGAGCAGCGACATCACGTCATAGCTGAACTGGCCGATCAGCGCGTCCTGGAAATCGAGCAGGCCGCAGCGGCCAATGCCCTCGCCGTCCTTGGTCAGCATCAGGTTGTCGACGTGGTAGTCGCGCAGAACCAGCGACAGCTGGTCCTTGGGCAAATCCTTGAACAGGCCGCGCCAGACATCGCCGAATGATTTTTTCAGCTCGTCCGTCGGCTTCTTGCCGGTCAGCGCGGGATAATACCAGTCAAGCAACAGCATGGCCTCGTCCACCAGCACCTGATCGCTATAGGGCTTGAGGTCGATGCCGTTGCGCGCGGGGTGCTTGTGCAGATGCACCAGCACGTCGATGGCCAGCTCATACAGCGGCTTGGGGTCCAGCCCCTTGTTGAACAGCTGGGTATAAGTATCGTCGCCGAAGTCCTCAAGCACCAGCAGGCCGTTTTCAAGGTCCTTGTAAAGAATTTCAGGCGCGCGCAGGCCGATGGCGCGCAGATGTTCGGCAATGGCGATAAAGGGTTCGACCATCACATAGGGCGGCACCGGCGGGCGGTCGGGCGGGTCCTGCATCAGCAATGTGGGCGTGGGTGCGCCTTGCAGACGGTAATAACGGCGGAACGACGCGTCAGCCGCCATCGCCTCCATCGTCACGTTTTGCCAGCCGATCGCTTGCAGGAATTCTTCACGCAGGATCTGGCGGCGGGCAGCGGTATCTTCGGCTGCGGTGTTCTTTTGTGGCTGCATAGTCAAACCTTTCGGTTGGCGCGGCTTGGTTCAAGGATGCGAAACCATAGCATTTCCCACCCGCCCATGCACCACGAAATGGCGCAATTGCAGGGTTTTGGCAGGAAACTTGACGCCCCCTATAATTTACCATAAAATGTATAAATAGACTGTTTCCACGGAGGTACCCCGCCATAAGAATGGCGGACAAGCGCGAAGGGGGATTTGCGCGGATGGCGAACAAGATCAAGTCACTGGGCCATGAAATGCAGCGGGTCATCGACCTTGGCCTGATCGACCATTGGTTGCGCGGCCTGAGCCAGATCGCACCCCGCCCCATCAGCCGCGCTGCCGAGGATTACGCCGACGATTTCAACACCCACCTGATCGGATATGACAGCGTCGACAGCATTGACGTCGCCCATATCCAGAACCTGACAGGCTGCCGCCAGCTTTTGGCTACCTGCAGCAAAAACAACATCTTCGTTGAATTAAAAATGAGCAATGACGGATACTTATCTGTCACTTTTCAGCCCAAACTTGAATTTAAGCATAGCACCGTTTTTGGCGCGAGTTATCACAACGTGCTGCCGACGCTGTTCACGCGCCCTGCCCGCCAACCTGAATATTCAGGTTGAGCGTCAGCCCTTATTTCTTTGATTTATCGTCTTTAGTGACGCTACGACTGGCGATCTTGTTGATCGCGTCGATGTGCTTTTTCGATGCGGCACCCGGACGCCCCAGATTGCGCGGTGCCGGCTCGCCAAAGCCAACACCCTCGTGACGCCCGCCTTTGAGCGACGACAGCAGCGCCTCGCCGAACTCGCCGACCTGCTCGGCCTGCACCTTCAGCTCCTTGGGTGCTTTCTTGAGCTGTTCGGGGTTAAGGACATGGGTGATCGCATGCGCCAGAATGCCGGGCATATGCGGCGCCACCAGCCCTGCCAGCAGGGTATGGTCGTTTTCCAGCCACTGCACCAGCAGGCGCTGCGCCTTGAGATGGTTGCCGCCTGATTTTTCCAGTGCGTCGCGCACGCGCGACAGGGCGTAGTCTCTGCTCATGTGAATGGCCTCCCACTTCCTCAAGTCTCGCACGCCGCAACTGGCGTGACAACATATACCGCCACGCGAGATTTTCTTTTCAGAATATTGAAATTCCGCGCAATTCGGCTATAACGCTTAATGAACACGATTTTTCCCCGCGAAGGATGCCACCATGAGCAACGCCCCCACCCTGACCATCGCCCACTGGATGACCAGCTTTTCCCATCCCGTCAAAAACATCGGCGAGTGGCTGGAGCTGTTGCGCGCGCGCGTGCGCGATGCGGCAGCGGCCAAGGCCGACATCCTGCTGATCCCCGAGCATATCAGCGAACACTGGATCCACTTCGCCCCGCCCGCCCTTGGCTATACCGAAGAAACCACCTGGATGGCCGATGTCGCGCTCGACGCCATGCCACAGGTACAGGCGATGGCGCGCGAACACAATATCGCCATCGTTGCGGGTTCAACCGCATGGCGCCATGAAACCAGCGGCAAGCTGCGCAACCGCAGCTGGATGTTCTTTCCCGACCGCGATCCCGTGTTTCATGACAAGCTGGTCATGACCCCGTCGGAAAAAGACAGCGAAGGCTGGATGTTCGAGGCCGGCGACCTGCTGACCCTGTTCACATGGCGCGGCGTCAAATGTGCGCTCATCATCTGCCTTGACGTCGAAATGCCGCAAGTCTCCCATCTGCTGGCCAAGGAAGACATCGATCTGCTGCTGGTGCCCTCGATGACCACCAAGAAGGCGGGCTATTACCGCGTGTTCAACTGTGCCCGTGCGCGCGCGGTCGAGCAAATGTGCGCCGTTGCCGTGGTCGGCTGCGTCGGCGCCCCGCAAAAAGGCGGCAAGCTGCGCGACGGTTATCACAGTGCCGCCGCCGTCTATATCCCGTCAGAAGAAATCTTTGGCCACACCGGTATTTTCAGCGAACACCCGCTGCATAACGATGCGCCTAACGGCGGCGATATGTTGATCAGCCGCGACATCCCCGTCGGCACCATCCGCGACGTGCGCCGCGCCGCCAATGGCCGCAGCGCCGAGGCCTGGCCCGGTCCCTTTGACGCCAGCCATATCACGGTACTCGAGCAAATCTGAGCGGATCAGAGCAACCCCGACAGGTCCGTCAGGATGCGATAGACGCCCTTGACGCGCTGAGGCAGTTCGTCCCATGCACGCATGAAGACGATTTTCTGGTCGTCGGGGCGGATTTTCGCGGTACCCACCTGCTTGCCGATATAGGCGACCAGCCTTGGGATATCCAGCCGCGATGACGGATGCAGCGCCATCACCGCGCCCTTGTCGCCCGCATCGATACGCGCCACGCCGACATGGCGGCAGAGCTGCTTGATTTCGACCAGATCGAGCAAGTTTTCGACATCGCGCGGCAGCGGGCCGAAGCGGTCGATCAGCTCCGCCGCGAAGCTGTCAATCTCGGCACGGTCGGCCAACGCCGCGATACGGCGGTAGATCGACAGGCGCAGGTTGAGGTCCGCGATATAGTTTTCGGGAATAACGACCGGCATGCCAAGGTTGATCTGCGGTGCCCACAGGTCGGGGCTTTCGATTTCCTTGGCGCCGCTCTTGGCGGCGGCCACGGCTTCTTCCAGCATCTGCTGGTACAGCTCGACGCCGATTTCCTTGATGTGGCCGGATTGCTCCTCGCCCAGCAAATTCCCCGCGCCGCGGATATCAAGGTCATGACTGGCCAGCTGGAAACCAGCACCCAGCGTGTCGAGCTTTTCAATCGCCTGCAGGCGCTGTTCCGCCCCTTTGGTCAGGCGCTTGTTTTCCTCATATGTCAGATAGGCATAGGCACGCTGCTTGGAGCGCCCGACGCGCCCGCGCAACTGGTAGAGCTGCGCGAGGCCAAACATATCTGCACGGTGGATGACCATCGTGTTGGCATTGGGAATATCAAGGCCGCTTTCGACAATGGTGGTCGACAGCAGAATATCGAACGCGCCCTCGTAGAAGGCCGCCATTTTTTCCTCGACTTCCTCTGCCCCCATCTGACCGTGCGCCACCACGACTTTGAGTTCCGGCACGATGTCCTTCAGCGCGTCGCGCACGTCTTCAAGATCACTGATGCGCGGACAAACGTAATAGGTTTGCCCGCCGCGATAGTGTTCACGCATCAGCGCGTCGCGCAGGATGACCGGATCAAACGGCAGCACGAAGGTTTTGACCGCAAGGCGGTCGATGGGTGCGGTGGTAATCAGGCTCAGTTCGCGCACGCCCGACAGCGCCATCTGCAAGGTACGCGGAATGGGCGTCGCCGTCAGGGTCAGCACATGGATGTTTTCCTTGAGCGCTTTGAGCTTTTCCTTTTGCTTGACGCCGAATTTCTGTTCTTCGTCCACCACCAGCAGCGCAAGATTGTTGAACTTGATCTTGTCCGACAATAACGCATGGGTGCCGATGAGGATATTGATGTCGCCACTGGCAACGCCTTCGCGCACCTTGTCGGCCTCGCGCGTACCGACAAAACGCGACAGCATGCCGATGCGCACCGGAAAGCCATTAAAGCGCTTCTGGAAGTTCTGGTAGTGCTGGCGCGCCAGCAAGGTCGTGGGCGCGATCACCGCCACCTGATAGCCCGCCAGCGCCGTCATGGCGGCGGCACGCAGGGCGACTTCCGTCTTGCCGAAACCGACGTCGCCACAGACAAGGCGGTCCATCGCGCGGTCGGTATTGATGTCTTCCAGCACGTCGTCGATGGCTTTTTGCTGGTCTTCGGTTTCAGGATAGGGAAAGCCCGCCGCGAATTTGTCGTAGCTGTTGTCATTAACATGGATGGGCGAGCCTGTGCGCAAAACGCGCTGTGCCGCGATCGCCAGCAATTGTTGCGCCAGCGCCAGCAGGTCGCGCTTGACCCGCGCCTTGCGCGCCTGCCACGCCGCACCGCCCAGCTTGTCAAGCACGGCACCGCTTTCGGCCGAGCCGTAGCGCGACAGCACGTCAAGGTTTTCGACCGGCACGAACAGCTTGTCGCCGCCCGCATAAATAATCTTGATACAGTCGTGGGGAACATTGTCGACCACCACAGTTTCAAGGCGGTCGAACTGGCCGATACCATGTTCTTCGTGAACGACATAGTCACCTTCGTGGAGCTGGCTCAGCTCGAACATGAAGGCGTCGCTTTTCTTTTTCTTCTTGCCCACGCGCGACAGGCGGTCGCCCAGCAGGTCCTGCTCGCTCAGCACACTCAGTTGCGCAGCGTCAAAGCCATGTTCCAGCGCAAGAACGTCGGTGACGATGCGATGGTCGAATTTGACGCCGTGCTGCGCCAGCAGGTTTTGCAGGCGGTCGCGCGACCCTTCGCTATAGCAGGCGACCAGCACCTTCTTGCCCTGCGCCTTGAGCGCGTTGAGGTGGGCCGAGATCTCGGCATAGAGATCGTTGGTGTTGGCGCTTTGCGCGCGGATGTCGCCGAAGTCGCGGGCTTTGCGCGCACCGGCATCGGGTTGCGCGGGCGGCGGCGCGAAAGGCGACAGGTCGCTAACGTTATATTGCGTCAGCAGCTTGTGCCATTCGCTTGCGGGCAGATAGAGGCTGTCAAGCGGGACCGGCTTGTACTGCGTGGTCTCCATCATGCTATGGCGCGCGGCGTAGAGGTCTGCCGCCTGCTGGTGGCGGCTGTCGCGGGCCTGCTCCACCTGATGGTCAAGCGTCACGCTGGCGTCAGGCAAATAATCGAACAGCGTTTCAAGGTGGTCGTAGTACAGCGGCAGCCAGTGTTCCAGCCCCGCATAGATACGCCCCTCGCTGATGCTGTGATAAAGCGCGTCGTCGTTGTCGGCGGCGCCGAACAGCTGGCGGTAGGTGCTGCGAAAGCGTGTGATGGCGGCCTCGCTCAGCATCACTTCGGAAACAGGATAAAGCGCCAGCACGTCGCAATCACCCGTGGTGCGCTGGCTGAGCGCGTCAAAGCTGCGGATTTTTTCAATGTCGTCGCCGAACAGGTCGATGCGCAACGGTTCGGGCGCGCCGGAGGGGAAAATATCAACAAGCCCGCCGCGCAGGGCAAATTCCCCCGCCTCGCGCACGGTTTCGCTGCGGTGATAGCCATTGGCGACAAGAAAATCGAGCATACGCTGGCGGTCCAGCGTATCGCCAACCCGCGCCACGAACGACGCATCGCGCAATAGATCGGCCGCGATGGTGCGCTGGGTGATGGCGGCGACGGTCGTAATGACGATGCGCGGCTTGCCGCTGTTACCCTGCGCCAGACGCGTGAGGGTCTTGAGCCGCTCCCCCGTCACATCCGCCGTCGGCGACACACGGTCATAGGGCAGGCAATCCCATGCAGGGAAGCGCAAGACCTCGATATCCGGCGCGAAATAAGCAAGCCCCTCGCTTAATTGGTCAAAGCGCACATCGTCAGAGCAAACGTGCAAGACAGGGCGCGGCGCATCCGCACGCGCGCGTTCTGCCAGATACACGGGCAGATAGCCGTCAGGCACGCCATAAAGCGTACGGCGTGCGCGGTCAGCGGCAGAAGATGGGGTGGCAACCTGTGTCATAACAGGCGTTTAAATAGCATCAGGCCTTGTAAAAATCGAGCAGTATATCCATCAATTCGCCCTGTTCTTCGGCCGGAACGGGCTCCTGACGGGTCAGCCAGTTGTAGATGTCGGGGTCGCTGTTGGACAGGAATTCGTCATAGGCATCCAGCAGGTCTTCGCCGAATTCGGCCAGTTTCGCATCGGCAAAGCGGCCCAGCAGCAAATCCATCTCGCGCGTACCACGGTGCCAGCTGCGAAAACGCAAGCGCTTGCGTTTTATGGATATATTGTCCTCGGTCGGGACTTCGGGCATACTCATGGCGCTATCGCTTTTCTTTCATCGTCTTGGAAACGGGGACCATCATATGGCAGCCGGCAATTTCATCAAGGATAATCTGGCACTGGTCGCGGGCATCGCCGTGCCTGTTCTGCTGGTCGCGGGGTTTTTGCTGACCAGCACCGTGGGTAAGATGCTCACGCCCGCCCCTGCCTATACCGCTTACTTCGTCTTGCAGAACTACGACTATAACAACAAACAGTCCGCAAGCCTTGACCTCACCGTCGGCGACGACGGCAGGATCGTGGCCACCGTGCGCCCCCTGAAGGACGACAAGAACGGCTATCGCCCCAACGCAAATACCGACATCCTCATCACCTACGACGCGGCCAGCGATACGCTGACAGAACACAGCATCACCCCGCCCGCAAACATCACCGACGGCAGCTTCACGCCCGAAGCCTTCAAGGATGTGCGCCTGAATACACAGCCCGAAGCGCAGGACGGCTATAGCGTCGTTTACGGCAGCCGCGGCAGCCGCAGTCTTGCCGCCGATATCTTCATCGCCCGCGGTGCCGAAGGTTACCGCATCCGTAAAGGCAGCGCCGTCTACCGCCTGCCCGAGCGCGGCATCAACGGCCGCAGCAGCCCCTATTACAACAGCTATTACAATACGCGTTTCCTCGGCTGGGGCACGGAGAAAAACCAATGAACCTGACTGTCGCCCATAACAAGCAGGAAGCACTGGCCGAAATCGTCGCTATCGCCACGCGCCATCATATCGGCGCGGACGAAATCGCCGCCGCCCTTGGTCACGAAAAAACCCCACAGGCACGCGATGCGAGGCAGAAAAGCGTTGTCGCGCGCCTGTTCAGCTATATCGGCGGCACACTGATCTTCAGCGGCCTTTGCGTTTTCGTCACTATGTTCTGGGATGACTTCACGCCCTTTTTCCGCGTGCTGATCACCTTTGGCACCGGTGTTGCCATGTTCATCGCCGCGATGGGCTGCGCCAGACATCCTGCGCGCCAGGCTCTCGTCGCACCGCTGATCCTCGCCTCGGCGTTTTTCCAGCCCGGGGGCATGTTCGTGATGTTCGACGAATACGGCAGTGGTGGCGATTTCCGTCATGCGGTGCTGGTCATCAGCGGCGTTTTGCTGTTTCAATATGTGATGTCGTTTATTTCCGTCCGGCGCGAAATGCTGGCATGGCTGGCCCTGCTGACGGGCGGTATTTTCTTTGTGACCGCGGCGGACCTGCTGGGTATCGACGACAACCTGATCGCGATGGCGGCCGGCATCAGCTATCTGTGCATCGCCACGGCGCTTAACGACAAGCTGTCGGTGCGTCACGGCGGTTTCTGGCACATGGTCGGCGCGATTTTGCTGATGGGCGGCTTCTACGACGTCGTCGAGAACACCATGTTCGAGGTCACCTTCCCCGGCCTTTGTGCGTTGCTGGTCTACCTCAGCATCGTGGTCAAAAGCCGCAGTTTGCTTGCGGTATCAACGCTCGGGCTGATCTGGTATATCGGCGACTATGCCTTTGACATGTTCGCCGACGATGGCCTGTTCCCGCTGGCGCTGATCGCCGCCGGCGGCGTGTTCATGGGGCTTGGCAGCCTTGCCATGCGCCTTGACCGCGCGTTCATCAGGCAGGGATGACCGGTGGCGCGCCCCTTTGTGCTTGACCCGCTCTTTCAGGCGCACCGGACACTATCCGGCGTGGGGCCGCGCATTGCCAAGCTGCTTGATACACTAGCGGGGCCGCGCATCGTCGATTTGATCTGGCAACTGCCCTATGCAGTGATCGACCGTCGCGCGCATCCGCCGCTGACCAAGCCGGAGGTCACGCCCTATCTCGGCCAGATCGTGACGGTCAAGATCACCGTTGAAAGCCATCAGGCGCCAGCGCGGCGCGGCACCACGCCCTATCGCGTGCGTTGCCACAGTGCGGACGGTGCAACCATCGAGCTGACGTTCTTCAACGCCAAGGCCGACTGGCTGCTGGAACAACTGCCCGTCGGGCAGGAGCGCATCATCAGCGGCAAGCTTGAAAGCTATCAGGGCCACCTGCAAATGCCCCACCCCGACTATATCGTGCCGGTGGGCGAAGCCATGCGCATTCCCGCGATCGAGGCGATCTATCCCCTCACCGCAGGGCTGTCGCACAAGGTGCGGCAAAAGATCATGGCCCAGGCTTTGACGCGCGTGCCGCAATTGCCCGAATGGCTTGACGACAGCCTGCTCAAACGCGAAGGCTGGGGCAGCTGGCACACGTCGTTGCTGGCGGCACACCAGCCGCAAAAAGACGACGACATCAACCCCGAACATCCCGCGCGCCAGCGCATCGCCTATGACGAAATCCTTGCCAATCAACTGACGATGGCTCTGGTACGCGACAACCAGACCCGCGCCAAGGGTCATGCCCGCAGCGGCGACGCTGCATTGAATGCCAAGGCACGCGCCGCCCTGCCGTTTCAGCTCACCGGCGCGCAAAGCCGCGCGGTCGGGGAGATTTGCGCCGACCTTGCCAGCCCGCACCGCATGCACCGTCTGCTGCAAGGCGACGTGGGCAGCGGCGAGACCGCCGTCGCCTTTCTGAGCATGGTGCAGGCCATCGGCGCACCCGACGGCGAGGCACGCGGACAGGCCGCCATCATGGCACCCACGGAAATCCTTGCCCGCCAGCACGAAAAGAATATTTCCGCCTTCGCGAGCGACTGCGGATTGCGCGTCGTCACCCTGACAGGCCGCGACAAGGGCAAAGCGCGCGACGCCCTGCTGGCGCAGATCGCCAGTGGCGAGGCCGATATTGTGATCGGCACCCACGCGCTGTTTCAAGACGACATCGCATTCAAAAATCTTGCGATGATCGTGATCGACGAACAACACCGCTTTGGCGTGCATCAGCGCCTGAAGCTGTCGGAAAAAGGCCAGCGCACCGACGTGCTGGTGATGACCGCAACGCCGATCCCGCGCACCCTCACCCTGTCGCTCTACGGCGACATGGACGTCAGCAGGCTGGATGAAAAACCACCCGGCCGCCAGCCGATCGAAACGGTTCTGGTCTCGCAAGAGCGCTTGAACGAAGTTTCCGCCGCGCTCGCGCGCAAGATCGAAACGGGTGCGCGCATTTACTGGGTCTGCCCGCTGGTAGAGGAAAGCGAAAAGCTTGACCTTGCCGCCGCCGATGCGCGCCACGCTGCACTGGCTGAGTTCTATGGCGAGCGCGTGGGACTTTTGCACGGGCGCATGAAGCCAACCGAAAAAGATGCCGTGATGGCGCAATTCGCCGCCGGTGATCTCGACATTCTGGTGTCGACCACGGTGATCGAGGTTGGTGTGGACGTACCCGAGGCCACCGTCATGGTGATCGAACAGGCCGAGCGTTTTGGCTTGGCACAGCTCCACCAGTTGCGCGGGCGCGTGGGGCGTGGCAGCGGCCAGTCGACCTGTATCTTGCTCTATGCGCCGCGGATTTCAGAAACCGCGCGACAGCGCCTGATGACCATCCGCGACAGCGAGGACGGTTTTTTGATTGCCGAAGAAGATTTGAAATTGCGCGGCGGCGGCGAGTTGCTGGGCACCAAGCAAAGCGGCCTGCCCCAGATGCGCCTGACCGATCCCGACGCCCACGCCAGGCTGTTCGAGATCGCCCATCAGGATGCGCGCCACATCATCGCGCAGGACCCGCAACTGGAATCCCCGCGCGGACAGGCATTGCGCGTCATGCTCTATCTGTTCGAGCGCGACATGGCGATCAAATACCTGCGCACAGGCTAAAAACAAAAGCGCGCCTTACGGGGCGCGCTTTTGGTGTATCACACATCAGAAAGCTTACATCATCCGGCGCTGTTGCAGAACTTGCAGCAGAACGGCGTGGACCTGATCTTCCTTGAGGACTTTGTAGGTCACGTTGGTCAGGCGTTTCTTGACCGCCTGAATATCGATGACGTTGTTGACCATCATGGCATTGGTCTTGCCGCCCAGCGCGCCATAGAGGTCTTGCAGATAGGCATCGGCCAGACGGGGGCTGAGGCTTTCGACCTCGGCCTTCTTGCCGTAGGGCACCTCAAGCGACACCACAAGGCTGACCTGCTGCGTCACGCCCTGATCGGTAATCACGGGCAGCGTCAGCGGCTTAAGCTCCATATATTCAAAATCAGGCGGCGGGCCTTGCGGCGCGCCCGAAGCGTGTGCAGATGACGGCGACAGGCCGATCATCAAAAAGCAAGCAAATACAAAGGCAAACGCCGAAATGCGCATCAAACAGGCCCTCTCCTAAATTCCCTCTCATAACAGTTATACGCCGCTTACCTTAACAAGCGGTAAAAAAGCCCCTGAATTATTATTGCTTTGCAAAAGCTTACCGCCGTTTTATCCACAGCCCCGCCCCACGATCGCGCCTTGCGCCTGCACCACGGGGTGTATATCCTTCATGCTTTCCAGCACGATGCCCGTCTTTATAGGTGAATGAATGAAAGCGCTTTTCCGCAAGAAGCTTGTCACTGACCACGACTTCGGCCTGCACAGGGTGCTGAGCGCCTTTGACCTCACGCTGCTTGGCGTTGGTGCCATCATCGGCACGGGTATCTTCGTTCTCACCGGCGTTGCCGCCGCCACGCTGTCGGGCCCTGCGGTCGTGCTGTCGTTCATCATCGCGGGCATCGCCTGCGCCTTTGCCGCCCTTGCCTATGCGGAGCTGGCCTCAAGCGTCGGCGGATGCGGCAGCGCCTATGGCTATTCCTACGCCGCCTTTGGCGAGGTCATTGCCTGGATCATCGGCTGGGATCTCATCCTTGAATACGGCGTCGCCGTTGCCGCCGTGGCCAACGGCTGGTCGGGATATTTCAACAACGCGCTGGCCGCCATCGGCCTGTCGCTGCCCGAATACCTCACGCGCGGCCCTTCCGCCGATGCATGGGCGGGCTTGCTCAACCACGTACTTGAACCGCTCGGCCTTGGCATCACCCGTGCCGACCCCGCGACCCTGCCCGCCGTCGAGGGCTGGATCAACCTGCCCGCCGTCGCCATCATCCTTGCGCTGATGTTCATGCTCATCAAGGGCGTGCGCGAGAGCGCGCGCCTGAACGCGGCGATGGTCTTCGTCAAACTGCTGACCATCACGGTCTTCATCGCTGTTGCGGTCTTTCATGTGCAACCCGCCAACTGGTCGCCGTTTATCCCGTTTGGCTGGTACGAAGCCCTGCCCGATGGCAAAACCATCGGCGTGCTGGCCGCGGCCTCCGTCGTGTTCTTCGCCTATGTCGGCTTTGACGCGGTATCAACCGCGGTCGAGGAAGCCAAGGACCCGCAGCGCGACGTGCCCATCGGGCTGATCGGATCGCTGGTGTTCTGTACGCTGATCTACATCGTCGTATCGGGCCTGCTGACCGGCATGATCCCCTATCCCGAACTCAACGTGTCGTCGCCCGTATCCTTCGCGCTGCAACAGGTGGGCGTCACCTGGGCATCGGCACTGGTGGCGACGGGCGTCATCACCGGACTGACCACGGTTATGCTGGTGCTGTACTACGGCCTGACGCGCGTGATCTTGGCTATTTCGCGCGACGGCCTGCTGCCCGGCTTTTTCGCCAAGATCAGCGACACCACCCACACACCCGTGCGCACGACCGTGATCTGCGGCGTGGTCATGGCGCTGATGGCGGGGTTCATCCCGCTCGGCGCGCTGGCCGAGCTGGTCAACATCGGCACGCTGACCGCCTTTGTGCTGGTCTGCGGCGGTGTTGCGTGGATGCGCTATACCCACCCCGACATGCACCGCCCCTTTAAAATTCCCTTTGGCATCACCCTGCCGGTGCTGGGCGTTTTGTCGTGCGGCGCGCTGATCTACTTCCTGCCCGTGCATACGCATGAACGTTTCGTCATCTGGCTTGCCGTCGGCATGATCATCTATTTCGGCTATTCCGTCCGCCACAGCCGTCTGGCGCGCGCCAAACAGCCCTAACCCCCTCACGAGGCCATCATGCTTGATTTCAATTTCAAAAGCCGCCACGAAATCTACGAACTGGCCGTCGGCCTGACCGGCATCGCGCTGATCACCATCGGCTGCCTGTTCGTCATGGCACCGTTCCTGACCGCCATCCTGCTTGCCAGCATCTTCGCGTTGTCGGGCTGGCCTGCTTATGAATGGTCGCGCAACAAGCTTGGCCTTGGCACAAACACGGCGGCGCTGTTCGTGACCTTGTTGCTGACGGCGATTTTCATCCTGCCGCTGGTCATCATCGGCACCAGCGCGGCGGAGAATTTCAACTCGCTGGTCGGCATGGCGCAAAACTCGATGCAGTCGGGCGACCTTTCGCAGGTCGGTGAATTCCTCGCCCGCGTGCCGTGGATCGGCGACGAACTGGCGCAATACTGGTCGGGGCTGATCACCGATACCGCACAGCTCAAGGAATTGCTGCAATCCTCGGCCAAGCCGGTATCGGCCACCCTGCTGACGCTTGGCAGCACCATCGGCCAAGGGTTGCTACAGTTGGCGATTGCGATCTTCATCGCCTTTTTCTTCTTTCGCAACGGCATGCACGTGGCCTTGCGCCTGCGCAATCTCAGCGAAAAATTCGGCGGCGAGCGCGGACGCCAGTTGCTCGAGGTCACCAAGAAAACGTTGATCGGCGTCGTCTACGGTATCCTTGGCACCGCATTGGCGCAGGGTGCGCTGGCGGCATTTGGTTTCTGGATTTCGGGCGTGCCTGCGGCATCACTGCTGGGCCTGCTGGTCTGTTTCCTGTCGTTCATCCCCATCGGCCCGCCGCTGATCTGGGGCCCTGCGGCCTATTGGCTGTTCACGCAAGGCGAAACCGGTTGGGCGGTGTTCATGCTGATCTGGGGTGTTGCGGTGGTGAGCGCGATCGACAACGTGTTGAAGCCCTACTTCATCAGCCTTGGCAGCAACCTGCCCTTCGTGCTGGTGCTGTTTGGCATCGGTGGTGGGGTGCTGGCCTTTGGCTTCATCGGCATCTTTATCGGCCCCACACTGCTGGCGCTGGCCTATTCGATCATCCTCGAACTCAGCACACCGCGCGCCAAAGGCGACAGCGTTGCCGTGCCCGCGCCGGAACCGCAGGTCTTCAAGTAACCATCAAGGCAGAAAAAGCGCGGATCAGCGCACGGCCTGTCGCGTGCAGACGGGCCGGCTGGTCGGCGCGTCGCGCCACGGTTGCTGCGCCCACCGGCGGATTTTTTCCTGATCCATCCCCAGTGCCGCATCAAGGCGCGGGCTGAAAGCATTGCAGAACCCGACCACATTGCCGATCGCCAGTTGCGAGATATGGTTGGCAAGCCCCGTGCGCAGGGTGTGGAATTGCGCCTCGGGGTTGCTGGCCCCCTCCTTGCGGAAATAGGTGATCAGCGCATTTTCGTACATGGTGATGAGGTTTTTGTTCTTGTTCGTGAACGACTGGTATTTGCTGTAGAGATTGGCGCCATTGGGCATCTTGGCGCAGGTCAGGCCTATGACCATCAGCTCGCTGTGGATGCGCAGGCCCTGCTCCGCCTCGAACTCCGCCATGTTATAACACCCCGATGCCGCATCGGCCACCTTGACGGACATCAGCGTGACCAGCGCTGCGGTGGCGGTCATCATGGCAAGTTTGCGGGGAAAGCGGAAAATCACGGTTTTATACTCTGGTTGAGGTCTGTCTTGCGGATCATCTTACGCCATATCGCGGCGGCGCACTCAAGCGTTTCATATAAATTATCATCCGTTTAGCAAAATAACAGTGATCCGCTCACCGCTTCTTAACGTATCTGGTTTATGATAAATCCATGTTTTGAAATTTAATTACCCAGCAACAGGAATATTCCCGATGGGGCTTTTTTCGATTTTCAAGCGCAACGGCCTTTCAGGCACCTTCAATGCCAAGGCTTTCGACCAGAATCTGGAGCGCACCCTTGCCCATCACGGTATCCCCGCGGCCCGTCAGGTCGGCGCCACCTTTGCCCTTGATGACGACGCCCGCAAAGCCCTGAAAGGGTTTATGCCCGATTGCCCACCTTTCGCCACCGCCACGGTTCTGGTCGCCGACCGTCCCGACGACAAGGCCTCCGCCTATATGGCCGGCCAGCTGACGGATGGCACGCCAGCGATCATTTCCATCCAGAACCTTGCGCGCCTGCATGATATTCAGGCCATCACGGACAAGTTCTCCGCCCGCCGCAGCGCCCATTCCCTGCGCGAAACGCTTGGGGTGATCGGCACCCTGCAGGCAGATGAGCGCAACCGGCTTTATACCCCCAAGCCCTGATCCTTCCCCTGTTTTGCTCTCTGGCAGGCCCCGTGGCTGACGGGGCCTGTTTTCATGTGCGTCCCCTTGCCAGCTCTTTGCGAGCCTTTGATTTTTATTGATATTATGTATAAAAATTTCTGGACAGATTTCCGAAAACGTGGGATACACGTATACCTTCAAAAACGGATTTCAGGAGTCCCCCGCCGGCCATGAGCAAAAAGCTCTACATCAAGACCTATGGCTGTCAGATGAACGTCTATGACAGCAAGAAGATGGCCGATGTACTGGCACCCCTTGGCTATGCCCCCGTGCAAGAGCCCGAAGGTGCGGACCTGATGATCCTCAATACCTGCCATATCCGCGAAAAAGCGACCGAGAAGGTTTTCTCAGACCTCGGCCGCCTGCGTCCCGTCAAGGAAGCCAAGGAACAGGATGGCCAGAAAGCCCTGATCGCCGTCGCGGGCTGTGTTGCCCAGGCCGAGGGCGAGGTCATCACCAAGCGCGCGAAATACGTCGACATGGTGCTTGGTCCCCAGACCTATCACCTGCTGCCGGAAATGATCCTCAAGGCGACGGGCGGCGAGCGCGTCATCAATACCGACTTCCCCGTTGAATCCAAATTCGACCTGCTGCCCACCGGCGATATCGCAGCCCAGGGCCCGTCCGCCTTTCTGTCCATTCAGGAAGGCTGCGACAAGTTCTGCACCTTCTGCGTGGTGCCTTATACCCGCGGCGCCGAATACTCGCGCCCCGTGCAGCAAATCATCGACGAGGCCAAGGCAATGGCCGGTCTTGGCACCAGCGAGATCACCCTGCTGGGCCAGAACGTCAACGCCTATCACGGCACGCATAACGGCGAGACGTGGGACCTTGCCCGCCTGATCCGCGCGGTTTCAGAAATCGACGGCATCACGCGCATCCGCTACACTACGTCGCATCCGCGCGATATGAACGATGACCTGATCGCTGCCCACGGTGAAGTGACGGCCCTTATGCCCTTCCTGCACCTGCCGGTGCAAAGCGGGTCTGACCGTATTCTCGAGCTGATGAACCGCAAACACACGGCGGATCACTACCGCGACATCGTGGCGCGCCTGCGCAAAAGCCGCCCCGATCTGGCGTTTTCGTCCGACTTCATCGTCGGCTTCCCCGGCGAGACAGAGGACGACCACGCCCAGACCATGCAGCTGGTGCGCGACATCGGCTATGCCCAGTGCTATTCGTTCAAATACTCCGCCCGCCCCGGCACGCCGGGCGCCGTCATGTCGGGCATGTTGCCTGAAATCACCAAGGACAAGCGCCTGTACGAACTGCAGGCTTTGCTGCAGGAACAGCAAAAAGCCTTCAACGAGAGCATGGTCGGCAAGACCCTGCCCGTATTGTTCGACCGCAAGGGCCAGAAAGACGGCCAGCTGGTCGGCAAGACGCCCTATATGCAATCCGTTTACCTCGACGCGCCTGCCCGCCTGTTCGGCCAGACCGTCGATGTCACAATCACCGCGGCATTCCAGAACGGTATGAGCGGAGAGATCGAAACCACCGAGACAACTCTTTCACAAAACGCTGCTTAACAAACCCCACATAAAAAAAGGACGCATACGATGAGCCAAGGACAAACAAAAACTTCCGGACAGTACGACATCGTATTTGAAGGCGCGAACCGTCAAAGCACCGCGCTGATCGTTCTGTGCAAAAAATACAGCCTCGCCAACATCCTTGAAAAAGATTTCGGCGTATCTTTCGATGGCGCGATCAAAGGCAACCGCGACATCAGAAAAGTCGGCAAGATCACCGTTTACGGCAAGGCCGCCAACGTTGAAAAAGTAAAACAGGCATTTGAAATCCTCACCACCTACTTCGATGAAGGCACGCACTTCTCCAAAGAAATGCTCGAGGACATCACCGGCCAGATCAACGCCAAAGGCAGCTATGCCCGCACCCAGTTCAAAACTGCCGCCAACCAGAATAGCCGCGGCAGCAACAAACCCGGTTCCTACACCTTCGAAGCCCGCACCCAGGCGCAGGCCGACCTGTGGAACACCATCGAAAGCCAGACCCTGACTTTCGGTGTTGGCCCCGCCGGTACCGGTAAAACCCACGTAGCGGTTGCACGTGCCGTTCAGGCGCTGAAATCGGGCGAAGTTAAAAAGATCATGCTGGCACGCCCCGCCATCGGCACCGGCAAAGACCTCGGCGCGCTGCCGGGCGGCGTTGAAGACAAACTCGCTCCCTACATGCGCCCCCTCTACGATGAACTGAACGAAGTTCTCGGCCCCACCCAGCTCAAAGCCTACATCACCAGCGGCACCATCGAAATCGCGCCCGTTGAAATGATGCGCGGCCGTACCTTCAAAAACGCTTTCGTGATCGTTGACGAAGCGCAGAACTGCACCAAAGAGCAGATGCGCATGGCTCTGACCCGTATCGGCGAAGACAGCAAAATGGTCGTCACCGGCGACCCCATGCAGACCGACCTGAAAGACAAGTCGGACAGCGGCCTGAAGTGGGCGTATGAGAAACTGGACGGCAAGCCCAGCATCGGCGTTCAGTACTTCAGCCCCTCTGACGTTGTTCGCCATGAAGTCGTCAAAACCATCGTTGAAGCACTGGATGACGACAACCAGGCCAACCCCGGCGCAAACCGCAAAGTGGCGGCAGCACCTGCCCCCCGCCAACAGCGCAAAGCGCCCGGCCAAGGCTAAGGGAACCTTTCCTTAGGCTAAACGTTTGAAAACTATGGCTTGCGCCCGCCTTGTGCGGGCGTTAAGCTTTTTTGTGGTATACTTTTTGAACGTGCTTAACAGTTCCAGGAGAACGCTTTGAGCAAACAAGCAGTCCGACGTCACGGGCTTAAATTCGACGACAACACCCTCGTCCCCTTGCTGTTCGGGGAGCATGACAGCCACCTCAGCCTGATCGAAGAAGGTCTTGATGTCGAAATCGCCGCACGCGGCAACGAGATCATGATCACCGGCACCAAAAACAATCTGCGTGCGGCACAGGCTGTTTTCGACGTGCTGTGGAACCGCCTGCAAAGCGGCCTTGAAGTCACGGCGGAAGAAGTCAACGCCGCCATCGACGTCGCCAAAAGCCCGATGGACGAAAACGCGCGCGGCATGGCCATGACGGCCCTGCAGGATACACACGTGCATCTGCGCAGCAAGTCCAAGCATAAACAGATCACTGCGCGCAATCCCAAGCAGGCCGAATACCTCGACGCCATTGCCAAAAACCATCTGGTCTTTGGCCTCGGCCCTGCGGGTACGGGCAAGACCTTCCTCGCCGTCGCACAGGCCGTGCAGTTCATGCTTGAGGGCAAGGTCGACCGCCTGATCCTCTGCCGCCCCGCTGTCGAAGCCGGCGAGCGTCTTGGCTTTCTGCCCGGCACCATGCAGGAAAAGATCGATCCCTACCTGCGTCCCATCTACGACGCGCTGCATGATATGCTACCGCCCGAACAGATCGCCAAGCGCCTGGCCGACGGCACCATCGAAATCGCGCCGCTGGCCTTCATGCGCGGGCGCACGCTGTCAAATGCCTTTGTCATTCTGGACGAAGCGCAGAACACCACATCCGCACAGATGAAAATGGTACTGACCCGCCTTGGCGAGGGCAGCCGCATCATCGTCACCGGAGATTTGAGCCAGACCGACCTGCCCCACGGCACAACATCAGGCCTCAAAGACGCGCTTGACGTCCTGCGCGGACAGAACGACATTGCCGTCGTCACCTTCAGCGAGGGCGAAGTCGTTCGCTCCCGTCTGGTCAAAACCATCGTCAACGCCTATGAAAAGCGTGACGGCAAATCATCCAAAACAAGCGCGATCGCATCATGAGTACTCTTGAAATCAATATCGACACCGCCACCACCAAGTGGAAGGCGGCGTTCCCCAAGCAACGCAAAAAAATCGAGCAAGCCGCGGCCCTCGCCTATCTGCTGGCAAAAAAACCCGCCGCTCTCAAAGGACAGGACGTCAGCATGACGCTGACGCTCACCGGCAACGCGGCGATCAAAAAACTCAACCGCGACTATCGCGCCAAGGACATGGCGACCAACGTGCTGTCCTTCCCGCAAATCGCCATGCCTACGCCCGGCCGCGCGGCCAAGGCACGCGGCAAGCACAAGCAGGCCGCCGCGCTGAAAAAGTCGGACTTGCGCATTTTTTCACAGCGTACCCTGCCGCTGGGCGATGTGGTCCTTGCCTTCGAAACCATCAAAAAAGAAGCCAAAGAGCAGAAAAAAACGCTGGAAAGTCATACACTTCACCTTGTCATTCATGGCGTGCTGCACTTGCTGGGCTATGACCATATGTCCGACGCCGAGGCAAAACATATGGAAAGCCTTGAATGTGACATTTTGGCGATGATGGGCTATCCTGATCCCTATCATGTGCCCCGCGATTCGAAGAAAGCAGGCTAATTTTACTATGCCCGACGTTGTGCCCCCGCAACCTGTCCAGTCCACACGCGTATCCGAAGCGAGCGCCAGCGAAGACCCGCTCAGTCGCCCCGCCGCCGCGGCCGTCGCCGCCACCCTCAACAGCCGTGATCCGGAAACCCGCCGCTTTGGCCTGTGGCTCAAGCAGATCCTCGCCCTGCGCCCGCGCAAGGAAGACCATCTGCGTGAAGCGCTTGAAGAACTCATCAGCGACGAACCCGCCACGCAGGAATCCGCTGTCGCCGCGCACGAACGCAAGCTGATCTCAAACGTGCTGGAACTGCGCGACCTGTCGGTTATCGACATCATGGTGCCGCGCGCCGACGTTTTCGCCGTTGAAATCGGCACTGCCAAGGAAGACCTGCTGCGCCTGATGGCCGAGCGCCCGCATTCGCGCATTCCCGTTTACAAAGGCGACCTCGACAACATCGTCGGCGTGGTGACGATGAAAGACCTTTTCGTCAAGCTGGCCGAAGGCAGCGATTTTGAAATCTCCGCCATGATGCGTGAACCGCTGGTGGTCTCGCCCGCCATGCGCGTGATGGACCTGATCCTGCACATGCGCCAATCCAAGGTGCATATGGCCTTCGTCGTCGACGAATTTGGCGGCATTGACGGCCTTGTCACCATCAACGACCTGATCGAGGCCATCGTCGGCGAGATCGACGACGAATACGATTTCGAAGTCAGTCCGCAGTTGATCGAACGCCCCGACGGATCGGCCATCGCCGACGCGCGCTATCCCATCGAGGATTTCGAGGCACGCTTTGGCAACGTCTTCACCGAAGACGACGAGCGCGAGGAAGTCGACACCCTTGGCGGCCTTGTCACCTATCTGGCCGGACGCGTGCCCATGCGCGGCGAGATCATCCGCCACGCCAACGGCATGGAATTCGACATCATCGATGCCGACCCGCGCCGCGTCACGCGCCTGCGCATCCGCAACCTGCCGCAAAAACCGGCGGAAGCCCCCACACCCGCCAGCTAACGGACCCTATCGCCGCATGCAAAAACCTGCCGAATTCCTCCGCGCGCGACAGGGCGCGGCACGCTACCTCGCGGCTTTTGGCCTTGGCGCATTGCTGACACTCACCCTGCCGCCGTTTGGCCTGTTCCCCCTCGCCCTTGCCAGCGTCTGCGGCTTTATCTGGCTGGCGCAGGGCGCGCCAAGCTCATGGAAAGCGCTGTGGACCGGCTGGGCCTATGGCGCTGGGTTTTTCATCACCGGTCTTTACTGGATCAGTGTTGCACTGTTCGTTGACATCGCCAGCTTTGGCTGGGTGTTGCCGCTGTCGCTGATTGTGGGGCCATGCCTGCTGGCACTGCTCACCTATGCGCTGATCCCCGTGATCGCGCACCGCTTTCGCCATGATCCGCTGCTGCATGCACTGGTCTTCATCACGGCGTGGGCTGCGATCGAATGGATACGCGGCCATGCGCTGACCGGTTTTCCGTGGAACCTGCCCGGCTATATGTGGCACCACGTATTGCCCGTCATGCAGACTGCATCACTGGTCGGCATTTACGGCCTGACGTTGCTGACCCTGCTATGGGCGGCGCTGCCTGCGCTGTGGTCCTGCACGCGCATGCGCTATGGCCTGCTGGCGCTGTTCATCGCCGCGCTGGCATGGGGCGGCCTGCGACTTGCGTTTAATCCGACGCAAACCACGGGCGCGCCAGTCGTGCGCATCGTGCAGGGCAATGTCGCGCAGACGATGAAATGGGACGAAGACGCGCAGTGGCGCAACCTTGAAAAACACGCACATCTGTCGGACAAAAACACGCCGGCCGATGTCGTCATCTGGCCCGAAACGGCGCTGACGTCCGATCCGGTACTGTTCCCCGAAATCGGCCGCTATGTCGCGCAGAACATGCCGCGCGACAGCATCGGCATCTTTGGCAGCCTGCGCATCACCAACGCCAGCCAGCCGCAACCCGATTACCACAACGGCGTCTATGTGATGGACAGCAACGGCGCAGTACTGGGTGCCTACGACAAATTTCATCTGGTGCCGTTTGGCGAATATATCCCCTATCGCAATATCCTGCAGGTCACCCCCATCGCGGCAGGTATTTCAAAGATCGGTGATTTCACCGCAGGCCCGGGACCGCGCACACTCAACGGCGAAGGCAAGGTTCCCCCCTTCAGTCCGCTGATCTGCTACGAGGTGATTTTTCCCGCGCATGTGACCGATCGCCACAACCGCCCCGCATGGCTGGTCAACGTCACCAACGACGCATGGTATGGCCGCAGCAGCGGCCCCTATCAGCATCTTGAAATCACCCGCATGCGCGCGGTCGAGGAAGGCCTGCCGCTGGCGCGCGCCGCCAATACCGGCATTTCCGCGATGATCGACCCGCTCGGCCGCATCACGGCGCGACTGGCGTTGAACGAAACCGGCGCCATCACCACGCCCCTGCCTGCCCCCTTGCCGCCAACGCTTTATGCGCGGCTGGGTGATGCGCCCTTTGCGCTGATGTTGCTGGGCTGTCTCGCCGCTATTATCTGGCGCAAAAAGCACGTTGGCATATAACAATTACCGATTGCATACAAACGTATGTTGACAATACACAGTTGTATTGTTAGGCTTAATCTTATATCAGTCATATTATGAGTAAATCCGCCGCCATGCCGCGTACGCGTCCCGAAGATGAAGGCCCGCATCCTGTCGACACCCACGTGGGCGCCAAGGTGAAATCGCGCCGCCTGATGCTCGGCCTCAGCCAGGAAGAACTGGCGAAATCCATCGGCCTGACCTTCCAGCAAGTGCAAAAGTACGAGCGCGGCACCAACCGCATTTCCGTCAGCCGCCTGATCGACATCGCCCGTGCGTTGAAAACCCCGCTTGAATATTTCACCGACGGCATCGCCACGCTGGCCGAAGGCATGCGCGGCAAGACCGCCATGCGCGGCGTATCCGACGTCAAGCAGGCCGCCTTTGACGACGTCGACACCATGACCAAAAAAGACGTGCTGGAACTGGTGCGCGCCTATCAACGTATTTCCACCCCTGCCCTGAAAAAGCAGCTGGTCGAAATGGCCAAGGCGCTGGCGGCAACCGACGGCAAATAGCCCTGCGGCGCGCCTTTATTCCCATTGCCCCCGTAACAAGTTAAGCCTATAAATGTGGCAGTGCCGCACAAGGTTGTACGGCACCGGCGGCACCAGCAGCCGCCCCAACATCGCAACGCCATAAAGGGCTGCCGCCCTTTTTCCACGTCACAGAGGTTTGTTATGGCTGACCAAAAATACATCTTCACCAGTGAATCCGTAGGCGAAGGCCACCCCGACAAGGTGTGCGACCGTGTCTCCGACGCGATTGTCGACACCTATCTTTCCGCCATGCCCGAGGCACGCGTCGCCGCCGAGTGCCTTGCCACCACAGGCTTCCTGTGCATCGCCGGCGAAACGCGCGGGCCAGAGAGCATCACCCGCGATGAAATCGAAACCGTGGCGCGCCATGCCGTGCGCGACATCGGCTACAAGCAGGAAGAATTCCACTGGGAAAAAATCAAGGTTGACATCCGCCTGCATTCGCAGTCGGCCGACATTGCCGTTGGCGTCGACAGCGCTGGCAACAAAGACGAAGGTGCCGGCGACCAGGGCATCATGTTCGGCTATGCGTGCAAGGAAACCGACACGCTGATGCCCGCGGCCATCCACTACTCCCATGCGATCCTCAAGTCGCTGGCCGAAGCGCGTCACAGCGGCGTGTTGCACAAACTTGGCCCCGATGCAAAAAGCCAGGTCAGCCTTGAGTACATCAACGGCAAGCCCGTGCGCGCCAGCTCGATCGTCGTATCGACCCAGCACGACGAAGGCGTCAGCACCGAGGAAGTGCGCGAGATGGTGCGACCGCACGTCGAAAACATCCTGCCCGCAGGCTGGATGTGCGACGAGGCCAATTTCTACGTCAACCCGACCGGACGCTTCGTCGTCGGCGGCCCGCACGGCGACTGCGGCCTGACGGGACGCAAGATCATCGTCGACACCTACGGCGGTGCTGCCCCGCATGGCGGCGGCGCGTTCTCGGGCAAGGACCCGACCAAGGTCGACCGCTCGGCTGCTTATGCCGCGCGCCACGCCGCGAAAAACATCGTGGCGGCGGGTCTGGCCGAAAAATGCACGATCCAGCTTTCCTATGCCATCGGCGTGTCGTACCCGATTTCCATTCTGGTCAACACCTATGGCACGGGAGCATATAGCGACGAGGCGATTGCGCGCGCGATCACGGAAATCGCGGACTTCCGCCCGCGCGGCATCCGCGAACGTCTGGGCCTCAACCGCCCCATCTATGCCCGCACCGCGGCCTATGGCCACTTTGGCCGCACGCCCGATGCGGACGGCGGCTTCAGCTGGGAAAAGCTCGACATCGCCGAAGCGTTGCGCACCGAAATAACCAGCAAGAAGTACCGTGATGACGAAGTCGGAAACATCGCCGAATTCAAACGCTAAGAACGAACACCCGACCGGCGGCCGCGATTCTGAGGGCAACGGCCTCAAGTTCTATGGTCGCCGCAAGGGCAAGAAAATGCGCGACCAGCGGCTGGGTGCCTATGACAGCATCTATCCGCTGGTCGGCGTTTCCCTGCCCGAAGGCGATGACATCGACCCCCGCAGTTTTTTTGACGCGCCGGTCAAGGACGTCTGGCTTGAAATCGGCTTTGGCAACGGTGAACATCTTGTGCATCAGGCCCTGCAAAACCCCGATATCGGCATGATCGGCTGCGAGCCGTTCCTCAACGGCATCGCCGCGCTGTGCAGTGACATCAAGGCCCATAATATCAAAAATATCCGCATTTTCGGCGACGACGCGCGCCTGTTGCTGCCCAAGTTCAAAGAGCAGAGCTTTGGCCGCGCCTTTGTGCTGAATTCCGACCCCTGGCCTAAAAAACGCCACGCCAAACGCCGTTTCATCCAGCAGGGAACTCTTGATGAACTCCATCGTTTGTTAAGGAGTGGCGCGCAATTGCGTTTATCGTCCGATCACCCCGTGCTGATCGACTGGCAATTGCACCAGACATATTTCCACGCCGGATTTGACTGGCAGGCTACGTGTAAAAAAGACTGGGCAGAACGCCCGGGCGACCTACCTGAGACACGCTACCAGAAAAAAGGCGTGCGCGAGGGGCGCGGCACCGTCTTTCTTGATTTTCTCAAGCAGGAGAAACACAAATGAAGCATTTCAGCATTCTCGTTCTGGCAACGGCGGCCTGCGCCCTTCTTGCCGCGCCCGCAGCGATGGCCAACCCCGGTAAAGGTCACGGCAAAGATAAAGCCGTACAGCAGCGCGATGTACGCGAGGATCGCCGCGATGATGCGCGCACGGACGCCGTCATAGAACGCGTTTTCACCACCGCCGAGCGCGCCATCATCGCCACCTATTTCGGCGAGCAATGGAAGACAGCCGAACGCAGCGGCACCCTGCCCCCGGGTCTTGCCAAGCGCGGCGATCTGCCGCCCGGCCTGAAAAAGCAACTGGTGCGCAATGGCAAGCTGCCGCCCGGTCTTGACAAGCGCGACCTGCCCAATGACCTGCTCAAGCGTCTGGGCCCTGCCCCCAAAGGGACACAACGTTATATCGTCGGTGATGACCTCATTCTGGTCGATATGGCGACCAATATCCTGCTTGATACGATCAAGGGCGCTCTTTACCCGCCGCGTGCGGGCATCAACTGGAATAACTAGCGACAGGAGGCTTCCATGAACACATTCCTGTCTCTGCTGGCTGCCGCGGTTTTTGCCTTCGCTGTATTGTTCGGCGGCGAGCCGCTCTCCACGCCCCGCACACAACATATGCCTGCCCAGCAGCAAGAGGTAGCAGGTGCCAATACCGAACTGGCCTACGCCAAGCCGAAAAAACAGCGTCCGTTCAGCAACAAACATCAGGCAAAGCCGCTGAAAAAGAAAAAGACGCCCAACGACGATTTTCAAGACCTCAACAACTGAGAATAAAAAAAAGCGGCGGGTTCATCCCCACCGCTTTTTTTGTCTGCACGCTGTGCTTAACCGAAATCGGCCGGCGTCAGTTTGCCCGCCGCGACATCGGCCTTGTAATCCCTGCACTGGGCACAGGCCTGCGCCGCCAGCGCGTTCAGACGCTGCTGGAAGCCTTCGTTGGTGAAGAAGCCGGGAATTTTCTCCAGCATTTTCTGCATGGTCGCAATACTCACATAAGAGCCTTCCGCCCCTTTGTACATGCCAAGCGAACCGTCGCTGTTTACGGCGCGGAAGCTGGCGCGCAGACTGGCATCGGTGATCAGCTTGCCGCCCAGGACCACACCGCCGACAGCGCTCAACGGCTTGTCCACGACCGCCAGATAGACGCGATCGGCCAGGCTCATTTGCTTGTAAAGCGCCTTGGACAATGCGCGGGCTTCGCGCATGGAGATGACCTTGTCGGCCGGAATAGCATTAAAAATATCTTTAAGCGATTGTTTTATATTGTTTTCCCTGTTTACCAACGTGACGGATGAATGACTTGAGCACCCTGTTATAAATACACTTAATTATTATGTCAATCAAAAAGAGGGCGTGGAACAAAAACTCAAAAAAACCTTGCAAAACCGGACTTTTCGCGTATAAATACATGCAAATCCCGTGATTAATCAAAAAGGGTGGGCCTCGAAAGAAGCCCGCCCTTTTGCTTGAGGACAGACCAAGACATGGCCGCAACGCCACTGCTGAAAAAAATCGAACGCGTCATCACCCCGGCTGCAACCAGCATGGGCTATGAAATCGTGCGCGTGTTGATGGTTGGCGTTGGCTCGGGCAAGTCGACATTGCAGGTGATGGCGGAAAAACCCGACGGCACGATGGATGTCGAGGATTGCGCGCGCCTCAGCCAGGCCGTATCGGCGCTGATGGATGTCGAGGATATTTTTGACGAGGCCTATTACCTCGAAGTGTCCTCCCCCGGCATCGACCGCCCGCTGACCCGCGCCAAGGACTTCGACCGCTATAAAGGGTTCGAAGCGCGCGTGGAAATGGACGAAGCCATCGACGGACAAAAGAAATTCAAAGGCCTGCTGAAAGGCATCGACGCCAACGAGGTTGTCACCCTGACCACCGACAAAGGCGACATCGCCCTGCCCTTCGCGCGCATTGAAAAAGCCAAACTGCTGCTGACCGACGCACTCATCGAGGCGCACCAGAAGCCGCGCGGCGAGAAAAAGACTCTCTCCAAAGAAACTGAGACCAAACTGAAAAAAGACAACGCCAAATCATCCAGTAAAAAGGATACCAGAGGAAAATAACCATGCAGGAAATCCTTCACGTCGCAGACGCGGTTGCCCGCGAGAAAAACATCGATAAAGACGTCGTTATCCAGGCTATGGAAGAAGCCATCCAAAAGGCTGGCCGCTCCAAGTACGGCTACGATCACGACATCCGCGCACAGATCGACCGCAAAAACGGCAACATCGAACTGTTCCGCTATCGTGAAGTTGTTGAAAGCATCGACCTCGAGCTCGAGCCCGACGCGGAAGCCAAGAAAATCCTGCTCAAGGCCGCCAAGAAGATCAAGCCCGACGCCGTCGTCGGCGAATTCCTGATCGACAAGCTGCCGCCGCTCGACTTCGGCCGCATCGCCGCCCAGACCGCCAAGCAGGTCATCTTCCAGAAAGTGCGCGACGCCGAGCGCGAGCGCATGTTCGAGGAATACAAGGACCGCATCGGCGAAATCGTTTCCGGCGTCGTCAAGCGCGTCGAATACGGCAACGTCACCGTGGACCTCGGCAAAGGCGAAGCCTATATGCGCCGCCAGGACGCCCTGCCCCGCGAACACTTCAAGGTCGGTGACCGCGTGCGCGCCGTCATCAACGACGTCCGCCGCGAACAGCGCGGCCCGCAAATCTTCCTCAGCCGCACGGCGAACGATTTCCTCGCCCAGCTGTTCAAGCAGGAAGTGCCCGAGATCTATGACGGCGTCATCGAAATCCGCGCCGTTGCGCGCGATCCCGGCAGCCGTGCGAAAATCGCGGTCATCAGCCGCGACAGCAGCATCGACCCCGTCGGCGCCTGCGTCGGTATGCGCGGCAGCCGCGTTCAGGCCGTCGTCGGTGAGCTGCAGGGCGAAAAGATCGACATCATTCCCTGGACCAACGACGTTGCGACCTTTGTGGTCAACGCGCTGGCACCGTCGGAAGTCACCAAGGTCGTTCTCGACGAAGACGATAACCGTCTGGATGTCGTGGTACCCGACGAGCAGCTTTCGCTTGCCATCGGCCGCCGCGGCCAGAACGTGCGCCTTGCCTCGCAACTGCTGGGCTGGAACATCGACATCATGACCGAAGCGGAAGAATCCGAACGCCGCCAGAACGAGTTCAAGACCCGCTCCTCCCTGTTCATGGAAGCGCTGGACGTGGATGAGGTTATCGCACACCTGCTGGTGGTCGAGGGCTTTACCTCGATCGAAGACATCGTCGAAACCTCCGACAGCGAAATCGCCCGCATCGAAGGCTTTGACGACGACGTCGCCGCCGAGCTGAAAAACCGCGCGCGTACCTTCCTTGAAACCAAGCGCGCCGAATTCGACAAGCGCTGCAAGGAACTGGGCGTGAGCAAAGACCTCGCCGCAACCGCAGGCCTGACGCCGGACATGATCCTCGCGCTGGCCGAACAGGGCGTCAAAACCGTTGACGACCTTGGCGACCTTGCTGCGGATGAACTGCGCGACATCGTCGGTGGCGACAAACTGACGGAAAACCAGGCCAACGGCGTCATCATGAAAGCCCGCGAAGGCTGGTTCCCCGCCGAAGAGGAAGCCGCCGCCGCGACCGCCTAAAACTTACGGTACGGGCGGGGCATCACAACGGCCCCGCCCGCCGCAAGCACCGCACGACAGACTTAAGTATCAGGACCACAGACGAAAGACAGGATCATGGCAGAGAAAAAATCGGATGACAAAGGCACGAAGAAACTGACCTTGTCCGGCAAAGGCACGCTCAGCCTCAAAGCCCCCGTCGGCGCTCCCGCAGCACCGCGCGGCGGTGTGACGGCTGGCCGCTCGGCACGCCCTGTCGCGGTCGAGGTCAAAAAGAAACGCGGCGCCGCCGCCGAAACGTCGCGCCAACAGGCCGACGCCAACGCCGACCTGCACCTGACCGACGCGGAAAAAGAAGCCCGCATCAAGGCGCTGCAACAGGCACAGCAAGCCCCCAAGGAAACCAACGCGCCGCAATACCAGACGCAGATCGTGGTCAAAAGCCGCCCTGCCGAGGACGAGCCGGCTGATGAAACGCCCGCCGCATCCGAACCTGCCGATACCCGCAGCGCCGCCGACCGCGCGCGCGAAGCCGAACTGGCCAAGCTGCGCAAGATCAACGAGGCCGAGGAAGCCGACCGCAAACGCGCGGCGGCCGAACGCGCCAGCGCCGCCCCTGCCCGCGGCAACTTCCGCCCCACCGGCGTTCCCGGTGCCGCACCCGCCGCCGACACCGGCTTTGGCGGCGAAGGCCGCCGCAGCGGTGGCCGCCGCGGCGATCATGGCGACGATGCCAACGAACAGGCCCGCAAGCGCCTTGGCGCCGGCCGTGGCGACCGCAACCGCCGCGACAGCGGCAAGTTTACCGTCAACCAGGTGATGAGCGACGGCTTTGGCGAAGCCAAAGGCCCCTCGATGGCCGCACAGCGACGCGCGCGTGAAAAAATGCGCATGAAAATGCACACGCAAGCGCCGCAGGCCAAGCAAGTGCGCGAAGTCACCATTCCCGAGGTCATTACCGTTCAGGAACTGGCCAACCGCATGACCGAAAAACTCGGTGACGTGGTTAAAAAGCTGATGGGCCTTGGCATCATGGCCACCGCCAACCAGACCATCGACGCCGACACGGCGGAGCTGGTCGTGCATGAATTCGGCCATACGCTGAAACGCGTGTCGGAATCCGACGTCGAACTCGGCATCCACGGCGATGAAGACACCGATGCGGACCTCAAACCCCGCCCGCCTGTCGTCACCATCATGGGTCACGTCGACCACGGTAAAACCTCGCTGCTCGACGCCGTGCGTTCGACCGATGTCGTCGCAGGCGAAGCCGGCGGCATTACCCAGCACATCGGCGCCTACCAGATCCGCACGAAATCGGACAAAAAGATCACCTTCATCGATACCCCCGGCCACGCCGCCTTTACCGAGATGCGCGCGCGCGGTGCGGACGTCACCGACATCGTCGTTCTCGTCGTCGCGGCTGACGACAGTGTCATGCCCCAGACGATCGAGGCGATCAGCCACGCGAAAGTCGCGGGCAAGCCGATCATCGTCGCCATCAACAAATGCGACCTGCCCACCGCCAACCCCAACAAAGTGCGCACCGAACTGCTGCAGCACGATGTTGTGGTCGAGGAAATGGGCGGCGATACCCAGAGCGTGGAAGTTTCCGCCAAGGCCCGCAAGAACCTCGATGCGCTTGAAGAAGCCATCCTGCTGCAGGCCGAAGTCCTCAACCTGCGCGCCAACCCCGACCGCACCGCCAGCGGTTCGGTGATCGAGGCGCGTCAGGAACAGGGCCGCGGCTCGGTTGCGACGGTTCTCATCCAGAAAGGCTCCCTCAAGGTCGGCGACATCTTCGTCACCGGTACCGAATGGGGCCGCGTGCGCGCGATGCACAACGACCGCGGCCAGGCGGTCAAGATCGCCATCCCCGGCCAGCCGGTCGAAGTCCTCGGACTGCAGGGTACGCCCGATGCAGGCGATGATTTCATCGTCGTCGAAAACGAAGGCCGTGCGCGCGAGATCGCGGAATTCCGCCTGCGCCGCAAGCGCGCGATCGCAGCCGCCAAGACCAAAGGCCGCGGCATCGACCAGATGATCAGCGACATTCAGGCTGGCGTCGCCAAATCCCTGCCCGTCATCATCAAAGGCGACGTGCATGGTTCGGTCGAGGCTATCGCCGGTTCGCTCAACAAGCTGACCGAGGACAACAGCGAAGTGAAGGTGCAGGTCCTGCACAGCGGCGTCGGTGGCATTACCGAATCCGACATCACGCTTGCCAATGCGTCCAAGGCGCTCATCATCGGCTTTAACGTCCGCGCCAACCCGCAGGCGCGCGACCTTGCCAAGCGCGACGGTGTCGAAATCCGCTACTACTCGATCATTTACGAAGTCATCGATCAGGTCAAAGCCCTGCTCGGCGGTCTGCTGTCGCCCGAAGTCAAAGAAAACTTCATCGGCTATGCGGAAATCCGTCAGGTCTTCAGCCTTCCCAAAGGCGGCAAGGTTGCCGGCTGCTTCGTCACCGAAGGCATGGTCAAACGCGGCGCCAAGGTGCGCCTGCTGCGCGACAACGTCGTCATCCACGAAGGCACGCTCAAGACCCTGCGCCGCTTCAAGGACGAAGTCCGCGAAGTGCAGAAGGGTTACGAATGCGGTATGGCGTTTGAAAACTACGACGACATCAAAGAAGGCGATGTCATCGAAGCGTTCGAGATGCAGGAAACCGCCCGCACCCTCGAAAGCCTTAACTAAGCACGCGACAGGCAGACGGATATGCGCAACAAACGCCCACACGACAACGCACCCGCCGGCCCCAGCCAGCGCCAGTTGCGCGTGGGCGAGCGCATCCGTCATATCCTGGCGCAAAACCTGCGCGAGGGCAGTTTTCACGACCCCGCCCTTGCCAGCGCCAACACCATCAGCGTGACGGCGGTCGACGTCGGGCCGGACCTCAAGCACGCGCATGCCTATGTCATGCCGCTGGGCGGCAAGGATGCCGACAAGGTGGTCGAAGGCCTCAACCGCGCCGCCGGCTATTTCCGCAGCCAGGTCGCGCCAGAGCTTGAACTGCGCTACACCCCCAAAATCTCGTTTCGCATCGACAACAGCTTTGACGAGGCCGAACGCGTTGCTAACCTGCTCAATCAGGAACGCGTGCAGCGCGACCTGTCCGGCGACGACGCGCAGGACGACGAATAACCATCCCCCCTACACTCCTCACCGCAAAGCACCTTCATGGCCCGCAAGAAAAAAGGCACCCCGCTGCATGGCTGGGTCAATCTCGACAAACCCCTTGGGCTGACGTCCACACAGGCCATCGGGCGCATCCGCCGCCTGACCGATGCGCAAAAGCTTGGCCATGCGGGCACGCTTGATCCGCTGGCCACCGGCATCCTGCCGATCGCGCTGGGCGAGGCGACCAAGACCATTCCCTTCGTGCAGGACCGCGACAAGGTCTATCGCTTCACCGTCGCCTGGGGCAGCGCCACCAGCACCGACGACCGCGAAGGCACAGTGATCGCACAATCCGACGCACGCCCCCCCCGCGCGCAGATCGAGGCCGTCCTGCCCCGCTTTATGGGCGAGATCGAGCAGATCCCGCCGCAATTCTCCGCCATCAAGATCGACGGCCAGCGCGCCTATGACCTTGCGCGCGCGGGCGAACAGGTCGACATCAAACCCCGCGTGGTCGAGGTCTATGGCCTGACCCTGCTGGGCATGGACAGCGATTCGGCGGAATTCGAGCTGGCCTGCTCCAAAGGCACCTATGTGCGCTCTATTGCACGCGATATGGGGCGTATTTTGGGCTGTTTTGGCCATGTGAGCGCCCTGCGCCGCCTTGCCGTCGGCAATTTTACGGAAGAAAACGCCATTTCACTGGACGAATTCGAGAAAATGGTGCAAAACTCCACCCCTGATCAGGTTCTGTTGCCTGTGGAGACCGCGCTGGACGACATCCCGGCGCTGGCCATGACAGCGGCAGAGATCACCCGGATACGGCAGGGCCAGTCCCTCAAGTTCCTCTCCCGCCAAGACCACGACCGCTTTGCGGCCGCAGGCATTGACGAGAACAGCGACCTTGTTCTGGCCACTGGCGACAGCCAGCCCGTTGCACTTCTTGAAAAAGACGGCATCGCGCTTTATCCGGTCAAAGTCTTTAACCTCTAGGTCTCTTTGAAAGGAGTACCCGATGTCGCTCGATAAAGCCGCTACGATCAAAAAATATGCAACCTCTGCAAAAGACACCGGCTCGCCGGAAGTGCAGGTTGCCCTGCTCAGCGCACGCATTGCCTCGCTGACCGAACACATGAAAACCCACAAAAAAGATATGGGCAGCCGCCGCGGTCTTCTGCTGATGGTTTCGCAGCGCCGCCGCCAGCTCGACTACCTCAAGAAAGTCGATGCCAAGCGCTATGAAGCGCTGATCGACAGCCTCGGCCTGCGCCGCTAAGCGCGAAGGTCGCAGAGCAGCGATAAAAAAAACGTCCGGCCAACGCGCCGGACGTTTTCTTTTTGACACCCCAACTACCCTCTTTGAACGTACCCTCTTTAAACTGTTGTCAGGCGACCGACGGCTGCGCCTTGACCCATGCGGCCAGCGCGTGTTCGACGTCATGATCCTTGAGCGCATCATAGTGCTTGAGCGCCATTGCCAGCTCGCGCTGATCCACAATCTTGTCGCCGGTGCGAATACCGCGGCTGAGCAGGAAGATCGACGCGAATTCGGATTTCAGCATGCCGACTGCCTTGCAGGCGACGACAAAGGCCTTGCCGCCGTCCTTCTGGATCATCGTGCGCACGGCATCGGGCGCCATATTCAGGCGTGCGGCGAACAACGCCATAAAAAAGCCCATCTGGCCGCGGCGCAGGGTGCGGATCAGCAAATCGGTGGTCACGTTGCCGCGCTCGTTCAGACGGCGCGCCAGCGCCAGCATTTCCGGCGTGGTGATGCGAATACCGTGGGCCTCGTTGGACAGCTCCTGGATCAGCCCTTCCACCGCATGTTCGATCAGGTGCGGCTGCAGGTTATAGCGGCCCGTCAGCTCTCCACGCAGGGCGTTTGACACCACCATGTAAAGCTCGACTGCGATATCGGCGTCGATTTCAGGGCGGCGCAGCAAGGGTGCCTGAAGTTCTTCGGATACCAGTGCGGCCTTGACCAGCTTTTTGATCGAACCTTTTTGCAGATGCGCACGCTGGTTGTCGACCAGCGTCATGATGACAGACGGATCGCGGGTATCGATCAGCTTGTCAGCCACCATCGGGCTGATCCGTTCGCGCTGGGCGATCAGCTTGGCATGGCTGCGCTTGCTGGCGATGATGTACATCAGATCGACGTCTGTCAGCAACGGGCTGTGCAACAGCACGGGTGCGGCCACGTTTTCGTCGTCATTGGCAAGAAAGACAACAAGTTCGTGCGGCACGGTGACCTGTACGGCCAGACGTTCGGCCAGCGCCTGACGCAGGTCGACTTCGGCCTGACGGATCAGGTTGAGAAGAATGTCGGAGGCGATGCGTTGCTCGACATGGCTGAGCTGCTGTTCTTCAAAAAAATGGGAGACGGCCTGCGCCAGCTGGGTGCGGCCTGTGGCGGTCGTGTCTTGCGCCAGTTGTAGCAGTTGACGTGGATCCAAGATATTCACTCCCCTCGTTTCTGCGGCAAACCTATCCATTCATATAGTGCGTCCCGGGCGGACGCCCCTCTTTCGCGGGAATCGCTGCCCGTTTCTCCCCCGAAAAACGAAGTGCGATCCATATATCTTGTATTTTAGATAAATCAGATTAACGTGCGGTTAATTACATAACATTTTATCTATCTCCGTCGCACCGCAATCGTTAAAGCCTTGTTAATAAATACGGTGCTAAAATCATAAGGTGTAGGAACAATGCCCGCCATCCTGTCAGCTGGCGGCATTCATAGCGGTAAAGGTAAAACGACGATGGTCAATCCGGTCGCAAGTGGCGTATCGACATATCCGACTTCACAGCCCTCTTTCGCAAGCGGCGCCGAAGCCCGCGCCGTGACCGAACAGGTCCAGCCGCGTCAGGCCCCCGCCGCCGAAAGCCAGCGCGGCGACCAGAAACTGGGCAATCGCGACGAAGACCGCCGCACCGAACAACGCGCTGTCGCCAACGCCTCGCCCCGCCGCACCGATGATAGTGATGCCAGCGCCCGCCGCGGCAGCAACCTCGACGTCGTCGTCTAAAGATTTGCGCAGATACAAAAAAGCCGCCCATTATCGGGCGGCTTTTTTGTTTGCGGCGTTTGCATCTATTGGAATGCGGTCTCGGTAAAGCTGCGCAGCTTGCGGCTGTGCAGACGGCCCGACCCCATCGCGCGGATTTTTTCCATTGTCAGCAGGCCGATTTTCAAGTGCTGGTCGACACGCTCGCGGTAAAAACGATCTGCCATGCCGGGCAATTTCAGCTGCCCGTGCAACGGACGGTCCGATACGCACAGCAACGTGCCGTAAGGCACGCGGAAGCGGAAACCATTGGTGGCGATGGTGGCGGATTCCATGTCAAGCGCGACGGCGCGGCACTGGCTCAGGCGCTGAACGGGCACGCTTTGCTCCCACAGTTCCCAGTTGCGGTCCGACACGGTGGCGACAGTGCCCGTGCGCATCACTTTCTTGAGGTCGTAGTCCTTCATGCCGGTAACTTCGGCGACGGCTTGTTCAAGCGAAACCTGTACTTCCGACAGTGCGGGGATCGGCACCCAGATGGGCACCGCATCATCAAGCACGTTATCGTCGCGCACGTAGGCGTGGGCAAGAACGTAATCGCCGAGCTTCTGCGAATTGCGCAGGCCCGCGCAGTGGCCCAGCATCAGCCACGCATGGCTACGCAACACCGCCACGTGATCGGTGATGGTCTTGGCGTTGGACGGACCGACGCCGATATTGATAAGTGTAATGCCTGTACCATCGGCGCGCTTGAGGTGATAGGCCGGCATCTGCGGCGTGCGCGGCGGCTTCACGCCTGCATTGGCGGGCACATTAGGCAGGTTGGCGTTATGCGTGACGACGTTGCCGGGCTCGACAAAGGCGACATAGTCGGTCTGGCCATCGCGCCCCTCGCCCGCCCGCGCCATCATCTCAAGACCATCGCGCACGAATTCGTCGACATAGAACTGGTAGTTGGTAAAGACCACGTACTTCTGGAAGTGTTCGGCCGAAGTGCCCGTGTAATGCTTGAGGCGTTGCAGGCTCAGATCCACGCGCGGCGCGATGAACAGCGACAGGGGCATCGCCTCTCCCGGTGCGGGGAAATGCGTGCCGTTGGGAATGGTGTCATCCATGTTCCACAGATCAGGCTGGTCGAACAGCAACGGCAGGGCTGCCATCTGCGCGGCATCAAGGTCGGCTTCAAGGTGGAACTGGTCGCCAAGCGCGAAGTGCAGCGGGATGGGTGTATCGCTGACGCCGACGCGCAGCTCGGCTTCGGGATGGTTGGTCAGCAGCAGCGTGAACTGGTCGAGGTAATAATTGCGGTACAGATCGGGGCGCGTCAGCGTGGTGCGGTACGTACCGGGGCGCGACAGAAAGCCGTAAGACAGGCGGCTGTCAACCGACGGGCCCTTGCGCACGGTAATTTCCACGAAGGGATAAAACGCGCGTACCGGCTGTCCGTCATGCTTGCCGCGCGAGAATTGCTCGAACGTATGGCGCAGGTAGCCTGTGTTGGCTTCGTAAATTTCCGTGACCCAGTTCAGCGCCTTGTCGGCATCGCGGAAACCGCGGGTGGTCATCAAACCGCTTTTGATCGGTGTCGGTGTCTTGCGTCCTAAAATCACGCTTGCTCCGTTTCTTGTTCTTTGAGTTGCGCCGCGTCGATGCCCATCAGGCCGGCGGCGAAATCGTCGGCGGTAAAGGGACGCAAATCGTCGATCCCCTCGCCCACACCTATAGCATGTACCGGAAGGCCGAACCTTTCAACCAGCGAAACAAGCACCCCGCCCTTGGCGGTGCCGTCAAGCTTGGTGACGACCAGGCCGGTTATGGGAACGGCAGATTTGAAAATCTCCACCTGATTGATGGCGTTCTGCCCGACCGTGGCATCCAGCACCAGCAGGCCCGCGTGGGGTGCCGTGGCATCCTTCTTGGCGATCACGCGCGCAACCTTGGAAAGCTCCTCCATCAGGTTCGCCTTGTTCTGCAATCTTCCCGCCGTGTCGATCATCAAGACGTCGACATTTTGCGCCTGCGCTTTTTCCATCGCCTCGTAAGCCAGGGCGGCTGCATCCGCGCCTTCTTCCTTGCGCACGAAGCTTGCGCCCGCGCGCTCGGCCCAGACCTGCAATTGTTCGACCGCCGCCGCGCGGAAGGTATCGCCCGCCGCCAGCATCACCGATTTGCCTTCGTCGATGTAATGCGCCGCAAGCTTGCCGATGGTGGTCGTCTTGCCAGCCCCGTTCACGCCGGATACCAGAATGACAAAGGGTTTTTTGCCCTGCGTGTCGATTTCCTTTTCAGCCTTGCGGATCATTGCGGCGATGGCGCGCGCCAGCTCTAGGCGCACTTCCTCGCCCGTCACGTCCTTGCCAAAGCGCGACTTGCGCAGGCCTTCGACCAGCTTGCCGGCTGTCGCCACGCCGATGTCGGCGGTGATGAGGAGTTCTTCAAGTTCCTCCAGCGTTTCGTCATCCAGCTTGCGCTTGGTAAAGATGTCGGTGATGCCGCCCGTCAGCTTGCGCGACGACGCGCTCAGGCCTTTTTTCAGGCGCCCGAACCAGTTGTCGGTATTTTCCTCGTGTTCCTGTGGCGCGGGAGCTGCGGCCTCGATCACCGCCTCGACGACGGTTTGCGGCTCTGCCTGCTGTTGCCCGGGCGCCTTGTCTTTCTTTTTAAAGAACCACATTGATTATACCTTAAGCCAAATCAGTCTTTTGTTTTCGCATATCCCACTGTATGTGTCGCCTCTACCTTACCTTGAATATCGAATTTATCTGCAAAACCAAATTGAGCGCCACGCTTAATTTGTTCAGCCTGCTCACGAAGGTTCAAAGATCGATGCGCCAAATTATACTCCTCAGTCTGCAGTCTATCAGGATCCTTAATTGCAAAGAAAACGTACATACTAAAAAAGAAGAGAACCGTAACAACCATAAGAATAGCGAAAATAATCTGCATCCACTGCTCCGGTGCTTGCATCAAGCCAACTGCGAAAACAGTCTCTACCGCTACACAAGACCACTTAAGTGGGCTCATAACCGTCCCCACTTTTTTATAGCCGCGCTGCTGTATTTCACCTGAATAATTATTCATCTTTATACTTCACATACACACTAACGTTGATCACCACAAAAAGTGTGTGATTTTGCCTCAATACACTTGAGACATGCGTATAAGCCTTTAATTGATGACGACCAATCTTAAACACAAGCGGCTCTGCATTCGCGGTTGCTCTATTAAGATTAATAAACTCATGCCTGACAGAATACCTCTCCCCAATTAAGACTACATCAGTTCCTGTTACTCTCTGATCAAGATTAGCCTTATCTTCTTTGAAGTAATAAAAAATATCACATTCTGTAACTTTCCCATCGACTTCATCCAGAGGAAAAGAAAAGGCTACGTAATTATTCGCATCATTAATATCCACATTAAGAGCAACAGTTTTGGAAAGAACCAATGCGTCTTGATTGGTTCTAACCTCAATTTTTATATCAGACATCTAAACTTTCCCCTTTAACCCTACATCCAATAAGGTGGCCGTCGCCGACCGCGAGCATTTCGGCCATCACGACGCTGCCCGTTTCCCACGCATCGGCATGTTCGGGCGGTTGCATGACGACTTCGCTGAAGTACGGCGTGCGGCCCTTGTTGTTCTTTTCCATCAGCACGGGCAGGCGCTGGCCCACCAGTGTCGCCAGATGTTTTTGCACCTGTCGCGCCCCTGCCTCGCGCAACTGGCGCGCGCGGTCCTTGCGCACGTCGCCGTTGACCTGCGGCATGCGCGCGGCGGGCGTGCCCGGGCGCGGGCTGTAGGGGAAGACGTGCAGGAAGGTCAGATCGCACTCATCGACGGCGCGCAGGGTATTGGCAAACATCTCGTCCGTTTCGGTCGGAAAGCCTGCGATGATGTCCGCACCAAAGACGATGTCAGGGCGCAACTCGCGCGCCTTGGCGCACACAGCAAGCAGATCGTCGCGCAGATGGCGGCGTTTCATGCGTTTCAGCACCATGTCATCGCCCGCTTGCATCGAGATATGCAGGTGCGGCAACAGGCGCGGTTCATCGGCGATCAACTGCCACAAGTCATCATCGATTTCGACAGGATCGAGCGAGGACAGGCGCACGCGTTTGAGTTCGGGCACCATTGCCAGCACACGGCGCAGCATCTGCCCCAGCGTGGGCGCGCCCGGCAGGTCGGGGCCGTAAGAGGTAATATCAACGCCCGTCAGCACAACTTCGTTATATCCACGCGCGACAAGTTGCTTGAGTTGCTCGGCGATTTCGCCCATCGGCACGCTACGCGAGTTGCCGCGGCCAAAAGGAATGATGCAAAAGGTGCAACGGTGGTCGCAACCGTTTTGCACCTGCACGAAGGCGCGCGCATGGCTTTCAAAGCCGCTGATCATATGGCGCGCGGTTTCCTTGACCGACATGATGTCGTTGATGACCACACGCTCGGTCGCAGGTTGCGACCATGTCTCGGCCTTGAGCTTGAGGTCATTGCCGATGATCTGGTTGACCTCAGGCATTTCGGCGAAGCCTTTGGGGTTCACCTGTGCGGCACATCCTGTAACGATGATTTTCGCATCTGGATTTTCGCGGCGCGCGCGGCGGATAGCCTGACGTGCCTGACGCTCGGCCTCGGACGTGACGGCACAAGTATTGATGATGATGGCGTCGTTCAGGCCAGCCTTGCGGGCATGGTCCTTCATCACTTCGGATTCATAGATGTTCAGGCGGCAGCCGAACGTCACCACGCGCGGCCCCCCGTCGGCGGCCTGATTGGCCAGCTGGGTTTGCGCGTCGGGAAGCTCGATCACTTCTTCCTGATGGTCATGTGGCGGTGTCATGGCGTCTTTATAGTCCAAAAGCAGGGCGTTGCCACCCCTTGGGGTGAAGGAGGCGTTGTAGCACAGGCGTCCAATTTATGCAAAATTTAAAGGGCGATTTCGCCGCGATAGACTTCGGCCCACGGCCCCGTCATCACCACATGGCCGTCATCCTCGCGCCAGAGGATATGCAGGTCGCCGCCGTCAAGCGTGATGCGCGCCTGCCGCCCCGTCACAAGACCGCGACGGATACCCGCCACCACGCTGGCGCAAGCACCCGAACCACAGGCAGGGGTCACCCCCACCCCGCGCTCCCACACGCGCATGCGCAGATGGTCGGGGGCCATGACCTGCACGAATTCCACATTGGTGCGCTCGGGGAACAACGGATGGTTTTCCACCTGCGGGCCCAGCCCCTCAAGATCGACCGCCGCCACGTTATCGACGAAAAATACCGCATGGGGATTGCCCATGTTGACCGCCGTTGCCGCCGGTACAGCAATACCCTCAATAGCGAAATTTTCCGTTTCTTTTGATTGAGATAACGGTATTTCCTGCCAACCAAGGCGAGCCTTGCCCATATCAACGGACACCTGCGCGTCCGCAGCCTTTTGGGCCACCAGCCGCCCCGCCTGCGTTTCGATGACCACATCATCCCGCCCCGTCTGCGCCATCAGCAAGCCGGCGACACAGCGCGTGGCATTACCGCACGCCCCGACCTCCGACCCGTCAAAATTGAAAATCCCCATAAAAACATTGGCATCGGCAATTTTGCGCGGCTTTTCGATGATGATGACCATATCCGCCCCGATACCAAGGCGGCGGTCGCACAGGGATCGAATCCGCTCCGCATCAAGCGCCACAGGCGTCGCGCGCGCATCCAGAACGATAAAATCGTTGCCAAGCCCCTGCATTTTCACGAAAAAACTTTTCATAGAGAACCTCAAGTTAAAATCACGCTTTTATCAGCAAGTTATCCACAGATTTTCAACTAAAACATTGAATTTTTGCGGAAAAATTACTCATAAGACTTGAAGTTATATTGCAATAACCCCACCCCGATGCGTATACTCCGCCTAGATTCTAGATTGTTTGCAACGAGATGAAAACCCCGCGCGGTGGCGTCGGCGGTGACCTGCGCAGGCTTGAAGCGCCGCGCCCGTGTCACCAGTTTGAAACCACAGCCGGCACACAAAAACAGACCCGCCGGCTGCGGGCACACTTATAAGTCGAAGCGAAAGGACCTCTGCACTGCCATGAAAAACACCTTCCTTTACGGCGCGATCATCGCCCTCGTTGTTATCGTTCTCGGCCTTGGCTTTAGCCAATATGCCGCCCACAGAACCGGCCTGACCGGTGACACTGTCGTTGCCACCGAAGACATGGCCGATGCCATCGGCACCGACGAAGACGCCGCGGAAAATCCCGACGCCACCGTCATCGCATCCGACGCTGCAGTTGATGCCACCGCAGAAGCAAAGCAGGCCGTCGCACAAGACAGCGCCGGTGACGAAACCGCCACCAGCGAAACCACCCAGCCTGCAGTTGACCCCGTAACCGGTGTTGCCGCACAAGACAGCGCAAACACCGAAACCGCGACCGGCGAAACCCAAGCCGCAGGCACGGATGAAGCCACCCCGGCCGCCGATGCCGCCGTCGCCTCGGATGAGGAAAGCCTGCTGGCCGCCCCCGCGGCACTTCAGATGAACGTGGCAGAAATGATGGCCGACCGCGTTCTGGGCGATGCCGCTGCCCCCGTCACCATCGTGGAGTTCGCCTCCTACACCTGCAGCCACTGCGCGGCATTCCACAACAACGTCCTGCCCACGGTGAAAGAACAGCTCATCAACACCGGCAAGGCCAAGCTGATCCTGCGTGAATTCCCGCTCGACAAATTCGCGCTCAAAGCCAGCCTGCTGGCGCGTTGCGCCCCGGCCGACAAATACTATGACCTCGTCGAAGTCATCTTCCGCAACCAGGACCGCTGGGTGAAAAGCGAAGACCCCATCAAGTCGCTCAAACAACTTGGCGGCCTGACCGGCATGGACGATGCGCAGATGGACACCTGCCTGAACAACACCGAGATGGAAAACGCACTGCTCAAGCGCGTGACCGATGCGCAGGCGCAATACAACGTCAGCGCGACCCCGACCTTTGTGTTCAACGACGGCGCGGAAAAATTCTCCGGCTCGCAAACGCCCGAGAAATTCCAGACCACCGTCGACCAGCTGTCGCGCTGATCGAACATACTGACATAACCGTACCAACCGCCACTCCAGCTATAGTCAAAGGGGCAATTAGATGGTCCAGTTCAAGAAACTTCGCCTTGTCGGCTTCAAATCGTTCGTTGAACCCACCGAACTCGACATCGGCAAAGGTCTGACCGGCATCGTCGGCCCCAACGGTTGTGGCAAATCAAACCTTGTCGAAGCGCTGCGCTGGGTCATGGGTGAAAACTCGCCCAAGCGCATGCGCTCGTCAGGCATGGACGACGTGATCTTCAGCGGCACCGAACGCCGCCCGCCGCGCAACACGGCCGAAGTCGCGCTGAGCCTTGACAACAGCGACCGCACCGCGCCTGCGGAGATGAACGACGCCGACGAACTCGAAGTCAGCCGTAAGATCGAACGCGAAGTCGGCTCGACCTACAAAGTCAACGCCAAGAACGTGCGCATGCGCGACGTGCAGATCCTGTTCGCCGACAGCTCCATCGGCGCGCACTCCCCCGCGATGGTCAGCCAGGGCCGCGTTGCCGATATGATCAACGCCAAACCGACCCAGCGCCGCATGGTGCTTGAAGAAGCCGCAGGCATTTCCGGCCTGCACGCGCGCCGCCACGAGGCGGAGCTGAAACTGCGCGCCGCCGAAACCAACCTGACGCGCGTCGAAGACGTTCTGGGCGCGATGAACACACAGCTTGAGGGCCTCAAGAAACAGGCACGTCAGGCCGCGCGTTACCGCAACCTGTCGGGCAACATCCAGACCGCCGAAGGCTCTCTGCTGTTCCTGAAATGGCAGCACAGCCAGACCGCCGTGCAGAGCGCGCTGACCGCGTTTGAGGACGCCGAAAACATCGTGCGCGAAAAAACACTGCTGGTGACCGAACTGACCACCCAGCAAACCGAAGCCGCCTCGGGCGTGCCGGCCCTGCGCCAGCGCGAAGCCGAAGCCGCCGCTGGCCTGCAACGCCTCAAGCTCGCCTATGGCAGCCTTGAAAGCGAAGAACGCCAGGTCTTTGAAGAAAGTGAAAAAGCCAAAAACCTGCTGCAACAATTCAGCGCCGACGTCGCGCATGAAAACACGCAGGAAGCCGAAGCCCGCGCCACGCAGGACGTTCTGCGCAGCGAGCTGTCCACGCTTGAAGCCGAAACCGCCAACCAGCAGGAGCGCGAGGAAGACGCACGCCTCCAGCGCGACGAACGCCAGCAACTAGTCGAAAAAATCGAAACCGAACTGGGCGAGCGCACGCAGGAAATCGCAACGCTCGAAGCCGCACGCCAATCGGGCGAGCGCCAGATCGCAGATCTCGAGCGCCGCCTGCAACAGCAAACCAGCCGCAAAGAACAACTGGTGCGCGATCACGAAAACCTGCTGGCCAACACGCCCGCCAAAGCGGAGCTTGAACAGCTTGACGTGCAGATCGCCGAAGCGGAAACCACCCACCAGAACGCCGTTGCGGCCTTTGATGGTGCCGAAACCGCACGCAGCGATGCCGACCGCGCGGCCCAAGACACCAGCGAAGCCCTGCAAGCAGCACAGCGCACCGTCACCCAGCTGACAGCAGAAGCCGACGCGCTCAAGCGTATCCTGAAAAACCAGCAGGAAGGCTACACCCCCGTCATTGACGAACTCAACGTCGACAGCGGCCTTGAAAAAGCGCTGGCCGTTGCGCTTGGCGATGACCTGCAAGCCGCACTTGATGGTGACGCGCCCATCTACTGGCGCGAACTGCCTGCCAACGCGACACTGCCCGCCCTGCCCGCCGGCGTTCAGGCATTGTCGACCTTTGTTAAAGGCCCGGGCGCGCTGAGCCGTGCGCTGACGCAAATCGGCATCGCCGACAGTGCGGAGCGCGCCGAAGCGCTGATGGTTGACCTGCAACCCGGCCAATGCCTGGTTACCCGTGACGGCGGCGCATGGCGCTGGGATGGCCTGATCGTCACCCCCGCCGCTGAAAACGCCGAGGCGATCCGCCTGCAACAGAAAAACCGCCTTGCCGAAGTCGAAGGCCAGCTGGTCGATGCAACCGCAACGCTCGAAGCTGCACGCACAGCCGCTGACGATGCACGCAC
>JAEXMB010000052.1 GCA_023444705.1 Pseudomonadota bacterium
CGCATGCCCTGCTCTATACCGTGATGATCACCACGGGCGCGCTCACTTATGGCAAAAAATTCGAGGTGCTGGATTTCAGCGAGCAGGAACACCCCCTCGCCCTGCAACTTGGCGGCTCCGATCCGGCCGAAATGGCCGCCTGCACCAAGCTTGCCAAGCAATGGGGCTATGACGAGGTCAACATCAATTGCGGCTGCCCAAGCGAGCGCGTGCAAAAAGGCCAGTTCGGCGCCTGCCTGATGGCTGCCCCCAAGCTGGTCGGCGAATGCGTCGACGCCATGAAGCAGGCCGCCCCTGATCTGCCGGTTACAGTGAAGACCCGCATCGGCATCGACGCGCAGGACAGCTATGAGTTTTTGGTTGATTTTGTCGGCGCAAGTGCCGAAAAAGGCTGCGAAACTTTCATCATTCATGCCCGCAAGGCCATCCTTGGCGGCCTCAGCCCCGCCGAAAACCGCACCATTCCGCCGCTGAATTACGAAACGGCCTATCGCCTCAAGCGGGATTTCCCGCATCTTGAGATTATTTTAAACGGCGGGATCAAAGACATACCGACCATTCATCAAGCATTGTCAAAACTGGACGGCGTGATGATCGGACGCGAAGCCTACAGCAATCCGTGGTTTATGCGCACGGTCGAGCAAGAAGTTTACGGAACGACATCTCCCCTGACGCGCGAGGATGTCATCGAGGCGATGATCCCCTATATCGAAGCGCAAATCGCCACCGGCGAGGTCGCGCTCAAGGACATCACCCGTCACCTTCTCGGCCTTTATCAGGGATGCTATGGCGCGCGCGGTTTCCGCCGCCTGCTCAGCACCGAGGCGTATAAACCCGGCGCCGGCATCAGCGTGGTGCGCGCAGCACTTGAACTTGTCACCCGCGCGCGCCCGCAGGACAGCGAAAACAGTTCCGCCGCCGCCTGAAAACGGCCTCAAGACTCTGAAACTTAAGCCTGTTTCTTTGCACATCGGCTTGCTATACTTCCCCATGTGTTTCTTGGGGGATCACAAATATCATGCAACCCGGCTGGACAAGGCTAAAGCGCGAAGATGCGCATCAGGTGCTAGACCGCCTGAGCGGTAACCGCGATGCTATTGTCTTTTCGCGCGAAGCGACGGAAGTGGCGTGCCGCGACCTGCCCTTTTACAGCACCTACAAGCTCTACCGGCTGATCAACTATGCCACCATGCCGACCTTCAGCATGACGTACATCAGCAACGGCATCGACTTCCTTGGCATCGACGGCACGGCCAATCCGATCTATGCCGCCAATGAAAAAGCGCCCGCGCGCCTGAATGCCGATAACGTCATCGCCTATCTCGACTTTTTCTTTTCCAACGTACAGGGCTCCGAAGGGGATATCTTCCTCATCAAGGACCTCGAGAAAATGCCCTTTATCAGCACGCTTAGCGCCAATCAGCTGGCCAGCATCAAGGGCAACTTCCGCCCCCTCGCGGTGACGGCGGAAAAGGCACAGGGGCCGTTTCGCATCAGCGGTACGCTTTATTACGGCGGCGGATTGCTGGCGGCCACCATCGTCACGCAAGCAGACGGGCGGCTGTCATTTGAAAACCAGCAGCTTTTGCTCACCGGCATCCACTTTCCCTACAGCCCCTACAGCCAGCCCTGGCTGGACGGCGGCTAACCGCACAGCACGAAAGGCGCCACCGCAATGGGAATTACCCCCCGCCTTGAGACCATCTTCAAACCCGGCGCGCCCCTGCCGCCCGACGATGTCATGATCGCCAAAGCGGTCGAGATTCTCAATTACAGCCCCCACGGCCAGCAACTGGCCAACCTGATCGATCAGGAACAAATCGCCGTCAGCATCATGGCCACGCCCCAGCCCACCGTCTATCTGCCCGAGCCGCGCAAGGGGTATATCGGATTCAACCGCGTCAAACCGGTCTCTCCCAGCCGTTTTGTGATGATGCTGGCGGGGTTGCTGCGCTCGGCCCAGCAAGACATCAATGGCGTCACCCGCCCGCCCCTCAATGCCTCCGTCGACGAACATAAAAAGGTCGGTCTGGCCAAAGAGGAAGATAAGCTATGGTATATGTGTACCGTAGCCAAAGAACTGGACAGTCTTGATCTTTTTACAGAATACAAATTCCTTGACGAGTTACGGAATATGGGCTACGCTGAGATCGTAGAACTTTACCTGCGGCAGCAAAAGCCCGGGTGATCTTAGGGGGAATAAAAATGTCATTTCAACTCGTCGGCCAAGGCTCCATGAACGGCACCCAACTGGGCGAACAGTTCAATACTGCCGTCAGTACAGCATATGCCGCTTATGCCGCTACAGACCTCAGCAGCACAGCACCTGCCAATAGTGCAAAGAATACGCGCACGCTGGGCTAATTCCCCCGCCGATTCTCCTGACTGGCCGCATGGCTGATGGAGCATTTTTAGGTTATGGATAATTAAAAGTTATCCACAGCTATATCCTAATCCTCTGTTTTTCCTAGGTTAAACGATACGGCGGCGCAACATGCGTCGCTTTTTTTGTTGCGGCTTTGACAAAGGGTTTTTTATTTCGTATTTTTAAATCATAGGGCAACAAAATTACTCAAGCCCCAACAACAAGAAACGACAAGGACACAGATCATGGACAAGATGCACACCTTCGGTTTCACCGCGACCCAAACGGCCCAGAATTTCGTCAGCGAACTGGTGCGTGGCCTGCAGGCCGCCGCCCATGCCGGCCTTGTCCCCGCGCCCGCCTATGCTGTTGCCGGCCAGAAATACGCCGCCGCACGCAAGTAAGCGCTTTTTCAAGCTTCCTCCTGAAAAAAGGCCCGGCCGTACACCGGGCCTTTTTGCTTGCCCCGCATGGCGGGCAAAGTTACACATGGGGGCATTCTTTCACCTTCAGGATTATTATGCCCATGTCGACCACAACAGCACCCAAGACCACCCCCGCCCTGACCGCCTGCAAGGCCTGCGCAACGCCGATCGGCGCAGAGCGCAAGATCGGCCATGCGCGCGGCTATGACCTGTTGCGCTGCCCCTCCTGTGCGACGGTGGTGGTCGACCCGTGGCCGACGGTGCAACAGCTGATGGAATTCTACCAGTCCTACAAAGGCACCAGCGACTACCGCAAGAAAGCCGTGCGCAAAGTACAGCGCGCCACCCGCCGCTTGAAAAAAGTCGCCGCGCGCGCGCCGGGCAAGCGCCTGCTGGATGTCGGCTGCAACTATGGCTTTACGGTCAAGGCAGGTCTGAACCTTGGCCTTGATGCGCGCGGCATCGACATTGACGCAACCGCCGTCAACACCAGCATCGAAACCTTCGGCGCGCATTTTGAATGCATCGCCGTGCAGGACTATGCCGCGCGCGGCGAAAGTGCCGACATGATCTATACCGCCGAAGTGGTCGAACATGTGCCAGATCCCGACAGTTTTATCGCCGCGATCGCAAAAATCCTTGTCCCCAATGGCGTGCTTTACCTGACCACGCCCGATGCAGGCCATTTCACCGTGCCAAAGGATTTTGCCACCTGGCACAATGTGATGCCGCCCGAGCATATCACCTATTTCACCCGCAAGGGCATTACGCACCTGCTGAACAAGCATGGCCTGAAAGTAGAAAAATTCTTCTTCACGTTGAAGGACGGCATGCGCCTGCTGGCACGCAAGCAAGGTTGATGTGAGTACCGCCACCCACGATGTCATCATCCTCGGGGCCGGTGCTGCCGGTATGATGTGTGCAGGCGAGGCCGCGCGCCGCGGCAAGCGGTGCGTCGTCATCGACCATGCCGATGCGGCGGGCGAGAAAATTCGCATTTCCGGTGGCGGGCGCTGCAACTTCACCAACCTGCATTCCTCGCCCGCCAACTTTCTGTCGGACAACGCGCATTTTTGCAAATCGGCGCTGGCGCGTTTTACCCAGCACGATTTCATCAAGCGTGTCGAGGCGCGCGGCATCCGCTATCACGAAAAAACGCTAGGGCAGTTATTTTGTGATGACAGCGCGCGCCAGATCATCGACATGCTGGTCGACGACATGCGCGCCAACGGTGCCGAGCTGTGGCTTGGCACCACCATCGAAAGCGTCGGCAAGGACGATGACCTGTATGCCGTAACGACCAATGCAGGCCGCTTCACCACCCCCGCGCTGGTCGTGGCCACGGGCGGGCTGTCGATCCCCAAGATGGGCGCGACCGGCATCGGCTATGACATTGCGCAGCAATTCAGCATTGCAGTGACGCAGCGCCGCGCGGGGCTGGTGCCCCTCACCTTTGATGCGGCGTTACTGGCCAAGACCAAGCCGCTGGCGGGCCTTGCGGTCGACCCCGTGGTGGTCAGCTGCGGCAAAACATCGTTTCGCGAGGCGCTGTTGTTCACCCATCGCGGCCTGAGTGGCCCTGCGATCCTGCAAATCTCCTCCTACTGGCGCGAGGGAGACAATATCAATGTTGATCTCGCACCCGGGCGCGACAGCTTTGCCGAACTGCGCGAGATGCGCACCGCACGCAGCAAGGCCATGTTGCGCACGGCGCTTGGCCACATTCTGCCCAATCGCCTTGCCGACATGCTCGCAAGCGACAGCGGCCACGACCTGCCCCTGCCCGACCTGTCGGATGCCAAGTTGCGCGCGGTCCATGCGCTGGTCCACAACTGGGCTGTCACGCCGATAGGATCGGAAGGCTACCGCACTGCCGAGGTCACGCTGGGCGGCATTGATACGAATGAACTGTCATCGAAAACGATGGAAGCCAAAAAGCAACCCGGCCTTTATTTCATTGGCGAGGTCGTCGACGTCACCGGCCATCTGGGCGGCCACAATTTTCAGTGGGCCTGGGCCAGCGGTTTCGTCGCGGGCCAATCGGTTTAAGCCCACTGAATTTTGATGACGCGCTCCGCCGCGTGCGGGCCTGGGCCAGCGGTTTCGTCGCCGGCCAATCGGTTTAAGCCCCCTGAATTTTGATGACGCGCTCCGCCGCGTGCGGGCCTGGGCCAGCGGTTTCGTCGCGGGCCAGTCGGTTTAAAAAATCAGCGCTTCAGATAGCGCGGCGCGACAAGTGCCGTTACGCATGACACCAGCAGGCACGGCGCGCCATAAGCGACCAGCACGAAAACCGGGCTTTCCGACGGGCAATAGATGGCATAGCCGAATGCACCCGCCGCCGCCGCCGCAAGACCCGTCCATGCCGCAGCCTTTCGCGGCTGGGCCAGTACATGGCGGCGCAACAGTGCGATCAGCACCGCCGCCCCCGCGAAGCCGTAAACGCATACCGCCAGCATAGCGGTCTGCGGTTTGGTCGCGGTGAAGTCGGCAAGAATGGCATGCACAGGAACAAGTGCCGCCTCGATCACCACGGCTGACATGATGGCGACAATGGCCAGAACGAACAGGCTGTCGTTGCTGTCCTCAACCCGCCCCGTCGCGCTGACGCGCAGGCCCAGAATGCTTGCCAGCAAGACAAGAACGAAGAACGACGCCTTGAGCGAAAATGCCACCGGCAATGCCGTCAGCCCATCGGCCAGATCGGGCCGGTAGCCGAAAACAAGTGCCGTCACCGCGCTGAACACAAGCGCGAGAAAGACAGCCGTCAATTGCAAGGACAGCAGCGGCTTGGCAGTGCCCTGACGATCATCGGTCATTGTAGTGGTCCCCTTGGATTCAGACAGTGAAGATAGTTTGCCCGTCTTAGCCCCTATCTTACACCAAAAAAGTTACGTTCAGGTATATTGCGCCGCAATATGACCTGTTTTCACTTTGATAAACTTCGTTTTTATACATTTGACAGAAACACCGGCTCACTTTACCGTTCACCCATTCATACGATATTTGAACAGGAGGCCCCTATGCCCAGCTATCGCGGTATTTCGCAAGTTGAAATCGTTTCGTCCATCAATGACGCGCGCGTCTTGCTCGCCGCGCACAGCAGCGGCATTGCGCTGGAAGACCACCTTGCCAAGGTCGGCGACTATGCACTTGCCGCCATTGCCAGTGCGCGCACCGATGCCGAACTCGCCAGCGCCATCAAAGACAGCTATGTCGAAGCGAACTTCCTGTGGATCGCCAAACTTCTGCGCTTTCATGCCGAAGCCGACACCGACGGCAAGGGCCTGTCGGTTTACAAGAACCTCGCCAAATGGGGTGCGCTAAGCGGTTCGCGCGCGCTGATCCTGAGCGCAGTCGACGTTGAAATCGACCAGTACATCGCCAAGCAACCCGAAGACGTGACGGCAAAGGCGAAATTCAACGCCGCCGCCGTCGATACGCAAGTCGCCTCGGTCTCCCCCTTCAAATCCTATGTCATCGAAATCGACGGGCTGAAAGAAGGCCATATGCCTCCCGATCATCCCTATATCGAACAGATGTGCGAGGAAATCACCGACACCTACGCAGGCAACGACGAATTCAAACGTCTGATGATCGGCAGCATCACCGCCGATGCCGATGCGCCCGCCGGCATTGTCTTTATCGCGACCAGCCCCGTCGCCATCGCGATTGCCGATAAGTATTCCGGCTTTACCGTGAAAAGCGCGGGTGGCGCGGTGATTCCGCCCGCCAGCAACCAGCCCAAGGCCGGCAACGCGCCCCGCCCCTGAGCGCGGCAGCCACAAAAAAAGCCCCCGAACAATCGGGGGCTTTTTTTATGCGTCGTGCGCCTGAAAATCAGGTGCGGAACGATTTGCCGCAACCGCAGTGACCGGTGGCGTTGGGGTTGTTGAAGATGAAGCCTTCCTCGAAGTTATTTTGGAAGTAGTCCATTTCCATGCCCGCGATGTACAGTTGCGCCTTGGCATCGACGAAGATCTTCACGCCTTTGTCTTCGATGACGATGTCCATCGGCTGGGGATCTTTGGCGTATTCAAGGCTGTAGGACATGCCCGAGCAGCCCGAAGCGGTGACGCCGACGCGAATGCCCGAGAATTGCTCCTCGGCGGGTGCGGCGGTCATCAGGCCCTTGATATGCTCGGCGGCGTTTTCGGTCAGGGTCATCAGTTGGGTCATTGTGTGGTTCTCCTTGGTTGTCTGTTGTTCTGGTTAGCAGCGTTAAAATTAAAACATGTTCAGTTGCAGCTTGGCGGTTTCGGCCATTTTCGACGGGTCCCACGACGGGTCCCATACGATTTCGACCTTGATCTCGCCGACGCCATCGACCGTCTTGATCGCGTTTTCGACCATCCCCGGCATTTCACCCGCCACCGGGCACCCGGGCGAGGTCAGCGTCATCTCTACATAGATATTGTTATTATCCGGCTGAATGTCCACTTTGTAAATAAGGCCGAGTTCATAGATATTTACGGGGATTTCAGGGTCATAGACCTCGCAGATGGCGGCTTCGACCGCGGGCCACAGGGGGTGTTCGGCGCTGGCCTCGGTATAGGGCGGGCGCTTCATGCGGGCCAGTTCCTCGTCGTCGCCGACGGCGTTTCGGATCATTTCTTCGTCTGCCACGTGTTTCATCATCATGCGAACAAATCGCGGGCTTTGCGCACCGCCTCCTCCAGACGATCAACATCGTCCATTGTATTATATAGTGCGAAAGACGCGCGGATGGTGGCCGCAACGCCCAATGCCTTCATCAGCGGCTGCGCGCAGTGGTGGCCGGCGCGTACCGCAACCCCCAGCTGGTCAAAAATCGTCGCCACATCATGGGGATGCACGCCGTCGACATTGAAAGAGATGATCGAGGTACGCTCGGGCGCGTTGCTGTAGATCGTCACGCCGCCAAGCGCGCGCAGGCGCTCTTCCGCCGCATGGCTGAGGGCATATTCATGGGCATGCACCGACGGCAGGTTGAGAGCGCTGTAATAATCAATCGCGGCACCAAGGCCGATGGCCTCGACGATCGGCGGTGTGCCGGCTTCAAAACGATAGGGCGCGTCCTTGAAGGTGATGTTGTCAAAGGCGACACTGTCGATCATTTCGCCCCCGCCCTGATAGGGCGGCATGGCGTCGAGCCACTCTTTACGCCCGTACAACACGCCGATACCCGTGGGGCCGTACATTTTGTGGCCGGTCAGCACATAGAAATCACAGCCGATCATCTGCACATCGACAGGGCAATGCACCGCGGCCTGGCTGCCGTCGAGCAAGACCTTGGCACCCTTCGCATGGGCCAGCGCGGTAATTTCCGCGACGGGCAACACCGTGCCAAGGGCGTTGGACATATGGGTCAGCGCGACAAGTTTCGTCTTGTCCGACAACAACGCCTGATAGGCCGCCATGTCAAAGCCGCCATCGGCCATCACCGGCACGACGCGCAACACAACACCGGTGCGCTTGGCCAGCAGATACCACGGCACGATATTGGCATGATGTTCAAGTTCCGACAGGATGATCTCGTCCCCCGCCGCAAAGCTGTTGCCGTAGCTGGCGGCGACAAGATTGATCGCCTCGGTCGCGTTACGGGTAAAGACGATTTCGCTGTCCGCGCGTGCATTCAGATAAGCCGCGACTTTCTTGCGCGCACCTTCGAAAGCCACCGTCGTCTGCGCACCAAAGGAATAGACGGCACGGTGCACGTTGGCATAGTGTTTTTGCATGACATCGGTCATGGCGTCGATCACGGCTTGCGGCTTTTGCGCCGAATTGGCGCTGTCGAGGTAGCACACGGCGCGTTTGTTCACCATCTGCGCCAAGGCCGGAAAATCAGCCTTGGTTGCAGCGGCGTCAAACGCCATGCCCTGCTGTGCTGCCTGCGCCGCCATCATGCTGCCGCCTTTTTGTGGGCGCGCGCATCCAGCCACGCATCGATGCGGGCTTCGTAGAGGGCGCGGATGTCGGGATTGGAAATTTTCTCGATCCCTTCCGAGAGGAAGGAACGGATCAGCAGGGCGCGGGCCTCGTGGTCGGAAATACCACGGCTGCGCAGGTAAAACAGAGCGTTGCGGTCAAGTTGCCCGGCAGTGGCGCCGTGGCTGCACTTTACATCGTCGGCGTAGATTTCAAGCTCGGGCTTTGCGTTTGCTTCGCAGTTTTGGGAAAGCAGTAACGCATGATGAGACTGGTATCCATCTGTTTTTTGTGCAGAACGATGTACATGAATTTTCCCTTGGAAAACTGCACGAGCTTGATCATCGACAACCCCTTTAAAATGCTGGGCGGATACGCCGCTCTCGTCGTAATGTCCGGCCAGCACGGTAAAGTCTTGGATTTGCTGGCCATCCTTTAAGTATATGCCCGCAAGGCTACTATAAATGCCCTTTTCCAGCAACTTGAATTCATAACCCTGCCGTTGCAGCCCCCCGCCCAGCGCACCGTTATAGGCGTCGAAATGACTGTCCTTGAGGCTATGAACGCTGGTCTGGCTGAAATGGCTGGCTTTTTCGCCTTCCTCGACCAGACGGTGATAGGTCAGGTGTGCGCGCTGTTGCAGCACAATATCGGTCAGTGCCGAGGTAAACGACGCCCCCTGCCCGCAAAAACGCTCGAGAATCGTCGCCTGCGCGTTTTCGCCCAACCAGTACAAAACACGGGGGTATGCGGCCTGTCCGGCCTCGCCCCAGAACAGGACTTCAAGCGGCTTGTCCAGTACCTGCCCGCGATCAAGCGCAAAGGCAAAGCCATCGCGCAAATGCGCCGATGTCAGCGCCTTGAACGGATTGGCGGTAAGGTCACCCAGCCCCAGCAGGTATTCGCGCGCATTGGGCACGATGCTTTCAACCGACAGGATCGGTGCCACTTTGGCGCCCTGCGGCAGAACGGACAGCGCCTCGCAATACTGGCCGTTGACCAGCACAAGGCGGTAGCTGTCGGCCAGCAAAGCGGCCGGCAGGTTTTTAACATCCGCCACGGCGACGGGCGCTGCATGGCGATATGCCGCGGCATCAAGCCCGCGCAGGTTGGTGAATTGCCAGCCTTCCTGATTGGCGGCGGGCAGTCCGGTCGCGGCAAAGCTTTCATGCGCGGTCTGGCGCAGGGCCGCGACCCAGTCGGGCGCGCCTGCGGGCAGTGCTTGCGCGCCTGCGTTTGCAAGCCATGCCAGCGCCTCGGGCTTGGCGGCCTGTTGCGGCATGAACACGGCGGTATTTTTTGCGGTTGCGGTCATGGTGTCTTACGCCGCCTTGCCGTCGTAGTAGTCGGCATAGCCGTTCTTTTCAAGTTCCAGCGCCAGTTCGGGCCCGCCCGTCGCCTGAATGCGCCCGTTGGCCAGAACATGCACCACATCAGGTTTGATGTAGTCGAGCAAACGCTGGTAGTGCGTGATGACAAGGAACGAACGCTCTGCCGAGCGCAGGGCATTGACGCCCTCGGCCACGATTTTCATGGCGTCGATGTCAAGGCCGCTGTCGGTTTCATCAAGGATGGCCAGCTTGGGCTGCAACATCGCCAGTTGCAGGACTTCGTTGCGCTTTTTCTCCCCGCCCGAAAAGCCGACATTAAGGCCGCGCTTGACCATGTCGGCGTTCATGCCGAGCTGGGTCATTTTCTCTTTCTGCAGCTTGAGGAATGCGGCGGGGTCGATGTCCTTTTCGCCGCGCGCCTTGCGCTGCGCATTGATGGCGGTTTTCAAGAACGTCGTGGTGGTCACGCCGGGAATTTCCAGCGGATACTGGAAGGCCAGAAACAGGCCGAGCGTTGCGCGGTCTTCCGGCTCCATTTCGGTGATGTCCTGCCCCATGAAGGTGATCGAACCTTGCGTGATCTCGTAATCATCGCGGCCCGCCAGCACGTAAGACAGCGTCGACTTGCCCGAACCGTTGGGGCCCATGATGGCATGCACCTGCCCTGCGGGGATTTCAAGCGAGAGGCCTTTCAGCACTTCGCGGCCCGCAACGGTGGCGTGGAGGTTTTCAATCTTAAGCATAGGCAGTGTCCTTGAGGTCTTTTTTCATGTAGATAAACGAGGTGCCCGCAGCATAGCCCTGACGGGTGTATTCGGTGACGTAGCCGAGCTTTTTATAAAAGCCTTCGGCCTGAAAGCTCATGGTCTCGACAAAGGCGAAATCGCATCCCTGCGTGCGGCCCCAGGCGTGGGCTTCGTCCATCAGGCGCTGCGCATAGCCCTGCCCGCGCGCATTTTCGGCGCACAGCACGTTTTTGATATGCAACTGGCCCCAGAACAGGCGCGCCACCACGGCGGCGCAAACTACGCCCGCATCGTCGCGGATGACAAAGGCCTTGGGTTCGCCCACAGCGCCATCGATGCCGGTTTGCGCGAGCGCATGACGGCTGAAGCCGCCCTCGAAGAACGTCTTGAGATCGTCGCCCGGAATTTCGTGGCGCACTGCGCTCATCCCACGCTTCCTTCTAGCGAGATCGCGACCAGCTTTTGCGCCTCGACAGCGAATTCCATCGGCAGGTGTTGCAACACCTCGCGGCAGAAACCGTTGACGATAAGGGTCAGGGCTTCTTCCTCGGGGATGCCGCGCTGGCGGCAGTAAAACAACGCATCGTCACTGATCTTGCAGGTGGTGGCTTCGTGTTCCAGCGTCGCGCTCGGGTTGCGGTTTTCGATGTAGGGCACGGTATGCGCACCGCATTTGTCGCCGATCAACAGGCTGTCGCACTGGGTATAGTTGCGCGCGCCTTCGGCCTTGGCGGCGATACGCACCAGCCCGCGGTAGGTATTGTCGGACTTGCCCGCCGAAATCCCCTTGGAGATGATGCGCGAGCGCGTGTTCTTGCCGATGTGGATCATCTTGGTGCCGGTGTCGGCCTGCTGCATGTTGTTGGTCAGCGCGACGGAATAGAACTCGCCCACGCTGTCGTCGCCCAGCAGCACGCAGGACGGATATTTCCACGTGATCGCCGATCCGGTTTCGACCTGCGTCCATGAAATCTTGCTGCGCGCACCCTTGCAGATGCCGCGCTTGGTCACGAAGTTATAGATGCCGCCCACACCGTTTTCATCACCGGGATACCAGTTCTGCACGGTGGAGTACTTGATTTCGGCATCGTCCATCGCGATCAGCTCGACCACGGCGGCGTGCAGCTGGTTTTCGTCGCGCTTGGGCGCGGTGCAGCCTTCAAGATACGACACATAGGATTTCTTGTCGGCGACGATCAGCGTGCGCTCGAACTGGCCGGTCTTGGCCTCGTTGATGCGGAAATAGGTCGACAGCTCCATCGGGCAGCGCACGCCTTCGGGAATGTACACAAACGTGCCGTCGGTAAAGACAGCGGCATTCAGGCAGGCATGCTTGTTGTCGGTATAGGGTACGACGCTGCCCATGTATTTTTTGACCATCTCGGGGTATTTCTGGATGGCCTCGGAAATCGAGCAGAAGATCACGCCCGCCTTTTCCAGCTTGTCGCGGAAGGTAGTGACGACCGACACACTGTCAAAGACCGCATCGACGGCAACGCCCGCCAGCAACTCCTGCTCGCGCAGGGGAATGCCGAGCTTGTTGTAGGTCTCGAGCAGCTTGGGATCGACCTCGTCAAGGCTTTGCAGCTTTTTGACGTTTTTGGGTGCGGCGTAGTAATAGGCATCCTGATAGTCAAGCGGCGGAAAATCGACCTTAGCCCACTGCGGTTCGGGCATGGTCAGCCAGTGGCGGTAGGCCTTCAGGCGTGCCTCGAGCATCCATTCCGGCTCGTTCTTTTTTTCCGAGATAAAGCGGATGATGTCTTCGCTCAGCCCCTTGGGCGCTTTTTCGGTTTCGATGTCGGTGATGAAACCGGCATCGTACTTGCCCTCGAGCGCTTCGACGGTGGCGATGGTTTCAGTCGTGGCTGACATGCGTACTCTCTTTGGGCGGAAGTGTGATGGAGACAGGCGCGCGCAGGAATTGTTGCGCACAGGGCGTGGCCATGTCGGCCAGCGTCACACCGTAAAGCGCGGTGCGGATCGCCGTATTGACGGGCGCCCATTTACTGCGCACAGCGCAACGATGGGCAACGCCGCAGGCTTCCTTGCCCGCCTCTGCGGGTTCGACACAGGAGACGATGGCAATGGGGCCGTCCATCGCCTCGATGATTTCACCCACCTTGATCTGTGCGGGCGCGCGCGTCAGGCGGTAGCCGCCCGAAACCCCGCGCACGGAGGCCAGCAACTCGCCGCGTGCCAGCACCTTCAGCACCTTGGCCACGGTCGGTTCGGGCACGCCGGTATCCTGCGCCAATGCAGCCGCGCTCAGGGCGGCTTCGGGCGCGGTTTGCGCGTGACGGGCCAGTTGGGCCATCACAGCGATCGCGTAATCGGTGAGTTTGCCGAGTTTAAGCATAAAACAAGAACCTTTTTAGTCCGGTATATATATGGGAGAAAACCCTATTCTTTCAAGCAAATAATTGATTATTCGCCATACCGCCCCGCCCGCTGGCGGGCAAGGGAGCGAAGCCCCTGATTTTTAATATATTTTAACCATAATCGTACACACTGGTTAAATGTCAATCCGCTGAGAATCAGAAAGAACGCCGCCGCATGACCCAACCCGCACCCGACACTATCGACCGCGTGCGGCTGCGCTACCGGCGCATCGTTTCCCACATCGAACTTGCCAGCCGCGCGGCCGACACACCGCTCAGCGCACAGCAGATCTGGCATCTGATGGCGCGCACCGCCTCTCCCGGCTGGGCGCGCGCCTACTCCACCCTGCAAATCGCGCAACAGCACATCACCTATCTGGACAACAGCGACAACAAGCCACTGGGCGCCATTGGCGCTGCGCTTGAAAGCGAACATACCGTCGCCGCCGAAAACGCTTTTCTGGCGGCGCAATCGCATTTCACGCTGGTTGATGAAAAACTGCGCGGCAAGAAATTCCTCAACATGTTGTTGAGCGATATTGTCGCGCGACAAGAGGTGCTGGAAGTTTCGATGGGCATCAGCGAAGGTGTGCTGAACCTTACACTGGAAGAACCAGCACGGACGCAATACCGCGCCCCCGCCCGCCCCTTGCGCGCAAGTTTTGGCGCGCTGGCAAGCAAGGTTGCAACCCTCGTGCGCGGCAAGACGCAGAGGGCGGCGGCACCCAAGCTTTAGGCGGTCTGTTCTTTCGTGGACAGAAAGCGGATGGCCGGCCAGTTTTCAACCGATGTATCCAGATGCCAGGCGTTACGCGCCAGAAACACCAGATGACCGTCGTGATCCTCGGCGATGTTGGGCAGGTGCTGGTCGACGAATTGTTCCAGCTTGGCCTTGTCATCACTTTCGATCCAGCGCGCGGTATGCAGCGTTGTTTGCTCGAAATGGACGGGCAGGCTGTATTCAGTGCGGATGCGGTCGGTGAGAATGTCAAACTGCAGCGGACCGACGACGCCAACCACCCAGCTGCTGTCCATGCGGGGCTTGAACACGCGCGCGGCCCCTTCCTCGGCCAGTTGCACAAGTGCGGATGACAGGTGCTTGGCCTTGAGCGGATCATCAAGGCGCACGCGTTGCAGATATTCCGGTGCAAAGCTTGGAATACCTGTGACGTTGAGAACCTCACCCTCGGTCAGCGTATCGCCGATGCGCAGGTTGCCGTGGTTGGGAATACCGATGATGTCGCCGGCAAAAGCATCTTCGGCGACGTTGCGGTCCTGCGCGAAGAAGATCAGCGGGTTGTGAACGGTCATCTGCTTGCCGCTGCGCACATGTTGCAGCTTCATGCCGCGCTTGAAATGCCCGGCCGACAGGCGCGTGAAGGCGATGCGGTCGCGGTGCTTGGGGTCCATGTTCGCCTGGATTTTAAAGACGAAGCCGACGACCTTGTTTTCGTCGGGGTCGATAATGCGCTCGCGCGCGGGCTGGGCGCGCGGCGGTGGCGCATAAACGCCAAGGCCATCAAGCATCTCGCGTACGCCGAAGTTGTTGACGGCGGAGCCGAAGAACACCGGCGTCATGTGGCCTTCCAGATAGGCCTTACGGTCAAAGGGCTTGCACAAGGCACGCACCATGCCGACATCCTCGCGCAGCTTGGCGACGGCGTAATCGGGCAGCAGCTGGTCCAGCTTGGGATCGTCAAGGCCCGAGCAACGCTCGCCCTCGTCCGGTCTGCCGCCCTTGGATTTGGACAGCAGGATCAGCTGGTCGTTGATCAGATCATAGCAACCAAGGAAGTCCTTACCCATGCCGATGGGCCAGCTGGCGGGCGATACATCAAGCGCCAGCGTCTTTTCGATTTCCTCGAGCAACGCAAACGGGTCCAGCCCCTCGCGGTCGAGCTTGTTGATGAAGGTGATGATCGGCATGTCGCGCAGGCGGCATACCTCGAACAGCTTGCGGGTCTGCGTCTCGATCCCCTTGGCGTGGTCGATGACCATGATGGCGCTGTCGACGGCCGTCAGCGTGCGGTAGGTATCCTCGGAGAAATCCTCGTGGCCGGGCGTGTCGAGCAGGTTGAACGCATGGTCCTTGTATTCAAACGTCATGACGGACGACACGACGGAAATCCCGCGTTCCTGCTCCACCTTCAGCCAGTCCGAGCGCGCGTGGCGCGACTCTTTGCGCGCCTTGACCGCGCCCGCCATCTGGATCGCGCCGCCGAACAGCAGCAGCTTTTCGGTCAGCGTCGTTTTACCCGCATCGGGGTGCGCGATGATGGCGAACGTCCGGCGGCGTTCGATTTCGTCGGCAATGACAGTCATGGGTCGGGCCAGCCTTAACGTATTAAAAGATTTTGCCCTCAAAGGGCATGACGCTCTCGCGGTTTTCAACCTCCAGAACCCAGAGGTCCGGGTCGCGTGCGACAGCACGCCCTATATACGCATCCGCTTCGCGCTCGTCAACGCACGCGCCCTCAAAGGCCGGCAGCCAGCCTGTTTTTCCTTCAAAATCGCGGCTTTGCGTGAAAACACGGCTTTGTCGTTGTGCTGGATCGGTCACCTTGACCAGCACGATGCCGCCCATGACGGCCCCTTTGCGGGCCAGATAGGCGGGCATGCCCTGCGCGTGGCAACTGCGCAGCTGGGCCGCCACCCACATCTCCGCTGGAATACGGTCATCGCCGTCCATCATCAATACCGCAATGTGCGCTCGACCGGCAGGTCAAGCCAGACCTTGGTGCCCTTGCCGATGTCGGATTCAATCGACAGCTTGCCGCCATGCAGCTCGGCCATTGCCTTGGCCAGCGGCAGGCCAAGCCCCGTACCCTGCGCCGAGGAATATTTGGGATCGTTGATCTGGCCAAAAGGCTCCAGCACGTGCTGGATTTTTTCGGCGGGAATGCCCGCCCCTTCGTCGACCACGGAAATGCGCACATGGCCGTCGGAGCGCACACTGGCATCCACGCGCACGACCTGCCCCGGCAGGGAGAACTTGATGCTGTTGGCGACAAGGTTGATCAGGATCTGGCGCAACAGACGCTGGTCGGCTTTGAGGTGCGGCATGTTCTCCGCCACGCGGAAGTCAAGCGAGACAAGCGCCGCTTCGGCGCGGTCGCTGAGGATGCGCTGCACGGAGGTCATGACATCCGGCAACACGACCTCGCTTTCGATCAGGTCGACCTTGCCCGCCTCGATCTTGGACATGTCCAGCACGTCGTTAATGATCTCGAGCAAATGGCGCGCGCTGAAGTGAATGTCTTCGAGGTATTCCTCGTACTTCTGGTTGCCCACGGGGCCGAAGGTCTGGTTCTTCATCAGCTCGGAAAAGCCGATGATGGCGTTGAGCGGCGTGCGCAGCTCGTGGCTCATATTGGCAAGGAAGGCCGATTTCGCCTTGTTGGCGCCGTCGGCGTCTTCCTTGGCGCGGCGCAGGCTGCGGATCATGTTCTTGCGCTCGGTGATATCGCGCAGGGTCGAAACCATAAAACGGCGTTTCTGGCTCAGTTCCAGCACCGCTGTGGTGACCAGAATATCGGCCATCGTGCCGTCCTTGCGCAGGATTTGTATCTCGCGCGAGCCGTGCTTGCCGCGCTCGATAAACGCCTTGTGCAATTTGCGCGAGATAATGTGATCATCCGGCGGCAGGAAGGTGGTGAATTCAAGCCCCAGCAGTTCCTCGCGCTTCCACAGGTAATCGTTTTCAAACGTATCGTTGATGCGCACGATGCGGCCATTGTGATCGGTCACCACTATGCCAAGGCCGCTGGCGTCGAACAGCGAGGTCAGCAAGACGATGGCGTCGTCGCGCTCGCGCTGCAACTGCACGCTGTCGACCATGTCGGGACGCGCCATGACGTCGATGAAGCGCACGCGACCGTCGGCATCGGTCATGGGGTTGAGGATAAAGGCCTGCACCTTCACCCCGCCATGCACGCGCGGCAATGCGTTGAAGGTGACCGGGCGTTTGATCTTGACGCAGGACAAAAAGGATTGCTCGATCTGTTCGGCCACGGCGTGTTCAAACAACTCCGACGGCGTGTGGCCCAGCATATCTTGCGCGGGCAGGTCGAAATAGGCGGCGGCGGCGGCGTTGACTTCGGCATAAACGAAACGGTTGCCCGCCTCGACCGCAATCACCATGCGGGCCAAGGGGGACTTGAGGAAAAAATTCCTGAAATCGCGATCTGAAACAACGGTCTGGTCTGTCACCAACATCAACTGCCTGGCTACGGTCGCATGCATGCGCATCACTCCTGAAATGGTTGCATGTAAATAACCAAAAACTCGTTAATGAAGGGTTACAGTGTTAAGATCATGATTTCAGGGCAAAATCCCCGATTTTTCCGCTTATTGACAATAATATGTCAATTTCATATTCTCTCCTCTCCCCCGATATGACGATTTCAGGCCCCAAAATGTTCAAAAAGAAAAAGAAAACCGCAGAACAACAGCCCGCAAACCCGCAAAAAAACAAGCCCGGCGTCTTAAAGCGCGCGGAGCGCCGCTTCTTTCAGATTTTCAACGACAAGAGCCGCAAGCGCCACAAGGTGCTGATGGCGGCACTGCTTGCCCCGCCGGCATTGCTGATGGCGCAGGTCTGGCACAACGACCCGTCAAGCGAACGCCAGCAGGGCGGCGCCGAACAGGTCCAGCACTACAGCCACGAAATCCACCAGCTGGCGCAAGAAACCCGCGCCTTTGCCATCACGCCCGAAGGTGCGGTGGTGCGCGGTGACGCGGCGCAACTGGTCGCGCTCGACAAACGTGTCGAGGCGCTAGCGCAACGCCTGGCGCTGGATGCCAATATCTCCGAGCGCGACGCGCGCGACCTCACCCGCCAGTTCCTGCGCGAGATCAACAGCCCCGTTGTCGGCCCGCAACTGCGCGAGATGCTGAGCGTTCTGGTCGATAACGCCGCCTATCTGGAAGAAGCGCGCAACTCGCTCAAGCGCGCGGACACCACCAATGGTGCGGCAGCCCCAACCGCGGCCGAAGTCGTCGCCAAGGCCGACAGCAAGAACGACCGCGATTATTTCTATGACTTCCTGTTTGCGTTCTTCTGGGTCAATTTGATCTTTGGCGACAACTTCCGCTCGTTGCTCAAGCGCGCGACGCGACGCAACGAAAAACTGCAACACGAAGAAAAGAAAGAACAGTTCGTCGACCATGTTGCCGAACTGCGCGCCATGCTCACACCCAAGGGTGCCACGCCGCCCGCAGCGCCAGCTCCTGCAGCAACGCCACAAGCACCCGTTACGCGCAGACCACGCAGGATGTAATCCCCATGTTCAAAAAGAAAAAGCAACAGCAGCCACCACAACCCGCAGGCCTCAAAAAGGCAGGCCCGCTCAAACGTGCGGAGCGCCGCTTTTTTAACATCTTCAACGACAAAAGCCGCAAGCGCCGCATTGTGCTGCTGGGCATGCTGGCCTATCTGCCCGCGATGACGATCGCCGAGATGCAAAAAGAAGACCCCTCCGCCACCCGTCAGGCGGGCGGCACGGAACAAGTCCAGCAATACCGCAGCGAGATCGGCCAGATCACGCGCGACAGCAACACAATCACCATCGGCAAGGACGGCACGATCGTGCGCGGCGATAGCGCGCGTGCGCAGATGATCGAGGCCCGCACGATGGACCTTGCCGCACGCCTTGCCAACGACACCAAAATTTCAGAAAAAGATGCGCAAGAGCTGACCCGCATGTTCCTGCGCGACATGAACGATCCTGTCATCAGCCGCGATCTGGCCCGCATCCTGTCAACCATGTCCGCCAGCAGCGCCTTTCTGGAAGAAGCCCGCGCCAATCTGACAAATATGTCGACCGACCGCGGCGAGCGCGCAGGCCAGATCATTTCAGCAGCCGCTGAAATGAAAGGCGACGACAGCCTGTACGGCTATCTGTTCAACTATCTGATTTTCTTCATGCTGTTCCAGACAGGCGCGGAGGCATTACTGCGCCGTGGCAGCCGCCGCGACGACAAGCTTAAAAAAGAAGAAATGACCGAAAATTTTGCCGAGCGCGCCGCGCAAATCCGCGCCATGCTTGCCCCCAAAGGGCAGGAGCCACGCGCAGCCGAAACACCCCTGCCCGCGCCCGCCACGAAGAAAACGGCAACGCGCAAGCCATCGCGACGCACTGGATCGACCGGCCCCAGATAAAAATACATCAATAAAGCGGATTAACGGTCGCGGTGGAAATCCCGCGCGAAGCTTTCGAGCGCGCTGCGCTCGTGATATTCCTGCACGCGGTTGCCGCCCGCGGCACGCGCTTGATTACGCGCGGCCTTGGCGTGGTCGATGACGCCTTCGGGGTGTTCGCGTTGTTGCGCTTCGGCAATGCCAAACGATGCGGTAACGGATGCGCGCCCACCCGACGGCAGAGCGATCTGCGCGTTGCCGATCTCGGCACACAGGCGATCCATCGCCGCACAGGCGTCCATGAACTCGACGTGTTTGAGGATGACAAGGTATTCCCCCGCCCCCAGATAATAGGCATCGTCGAACGAGCGGATGGTCGCTGCAATCGACTTGGCGACGGTGGCGTAGATCGCCTCCATACCGCGGCGGTCGTGTTCCTGCTGCAACTGGTCAAGACGGTCGATTTCGATGCTGGCGATGCTAAAGGCGCTGCCCTTGCGGTCAAAGCGGTCCTGCTCGCGCTTGAGTTCGTTCTTAAGCCCTGACACCGTGCGCAGGCCGGTCAGGCTGTCGACGGCACCGGCACTGTCGGCAAGGTCCTGATGCAGGCGGCGCACATGATCGACATAAGCGGTGAATTGCTGGTTGAAACGGTCATAGAGTTCGACCGCGATGCCGCCCTGCTGGGCCGCGATCTCGTCACCCAAACGCACAAGGTCGTTGAAGACCAGCACAAGGCGGTCGATGATCTTGCTGTCGAGCGCGTTGCGCTCGCGCTCTTTCATGCACCAGTTGATCAGCGCGCTGGCGGGCTGGACATAGGGCGTGGATACGGATTGGGGAAACAGCACACGGCGCAACAGGTCGTCGCGCCACTCGATCAGCGTCGCGATCTCGGTGACCAGCAGGTCGGTCGACAATGCGTTGGTATAACTGACAGCCATATATCCCCCTGATAGCGGCTAGCTATTAAGGTAATATATCCCTGCAGATCAGACAACCCACTCTTTTTGAACCTGATCAAGCGTATTAGAACGGATGGCCGCGCGCACGTCGCGCATCAGGCGGTTCATGGTCGCCACGTTATGCAATGAGAGCAACTGCATCCCCAGCCCCTCGCCCACGCGGAAAAGGTGATGGATATACCCGCGGCTGTGGTGGCGGCAGGCATAGCAGGTGCAGGTGCTGTCGATGGGGTCCTGGTCGCGGGCGAATTTGGCGTTGCGCAGATTCAGGCGCTCTTTGGGCGCACCCTTGCACAGCGCCCAGCCGTGGCGGGCGATGCGGGTGGGCGATACGCAGTCAAACGTATCCATGCCGCTGCGCACGTTGCTGAAGACGTCGATAAAGCTGCCGATGCCCAGCAGATGCACGGGACGGTCGGGGTGGATGTGCGGCGCGCACATGGCCACCACTTCGTACATCTGCTCCTTGTGCGAGCCAAGTGACCCGCCGATGGCCGTCGCAAAGAAATCGCGGTCGCGTGTGTACTCGCACGAGATTTTGCGCAGGTCGGGATAAACGCCGCCCTGCACGATGCCGTACATCTTTTGCTTGCCGTCGTCGTGGCGCTTCCACTGTTCAAGCGAGCGGTCGCCCCAGCGCATGCTCATTTCCATCGAGCGCGCGGTATAGTCCTTGTCGACGTGATAGGGCGTGCATTCGTCGAGCTGTACGATCAGGTCCGCACCCAGCTTGCGCTGGATGTTGATCGACTCTTCCGGCGTCAAAAAGAACATGCGTCCGTCAAGGTAGGACTGGAAGGTCGCGCCTTCCTCGGTGATGCTCAGGATGCTTTTCTTGCGCTCGCCCTTGGAAATGCCGCGCCCCTTGATCTCGTCCGCGACGGAGCCGTAGCCGAGCGAGAAAATCTGGAACCCGCCGCTGTCGGTGAACATCGGGCCGTCCCAGCCCATGAATTTGTGCAAACCGCCCATTGCCTCGACCAGATCGGGGCCGGGGGAAAGCATGAGGTGATAGGTGTTGGAGAGGATGATATCCGTCCCCTCCTCGCGCAGCTGGCGCGGCGACAAGCCCTTCACGCTGGCCTTGGTGCCGCAGAAGATGAAATTCGGCGTTTCGATCGTGCCGTGCGGCGTGGTGTAAACGCCGGTGCGCGCGTAGGAGTTAGGATCGCGGTGGGTGATTTCGAACGAGAAGGTCATGCTGGGGTCTCTGGTTCAAAAAAGAAGGCGGGGTTGAACGCCCCGCCTCTTTTATCGTGTGAAGCGTGAAAGCTTACGCCGCTTTTTTCTTGGCGGTTGCTTCGCGCTTGGCAGCTTTTTTCGCCTTCTTCACCGCTTTCACGGGAGAAACGGGGCGACGCTTTTTCGCCTCGGGCTTTTCCTGCGGGCCGGCTTTTTCAGCCAGCAGCTTGCGCACTTTGCGCAGCGCGGGCGACAGCTTGGTCGGTGCGGTGCCCAGCAGGTAGGCGTCAATGCCGCCTTTGTGTTCGACCGTGCGGATACCGTTGGTCGATGCGGTGACTTTGATATTCTTTTTCAGCGTGGCGCTGAAGAACGAAACGTCCTGCAGGTTGGGCAGGAAGCGGCGCTTGGTTTTGTTGTTGGCGTGAGAAACGTTGTTACCAACGAGGGGGCCTTTATTGGTGATTTCGCAACGACGTGACATGTGTTTAATCCTTTTGCATCAAGTGTCTCGTATCCAGTGATCCACTGTCGCACGTGTACTGCGCCGGCGGGGTTGGTTACGGTAGTTAACCAGCGGTGACCATATGTAATCTCGCCCTGCCCGTCAAGCGGATTTGCAGGGTTTTTGGCCGCTTTTACGGCCTGTGGCGCATGATTGGCCAATATTTCACATAATTTGACTTTTCATCCTTGCACTGGCCATAAAATAAAGGGATGTTATTTCATTCCCGTTCCGCACGTTTATGACCCAAGGATGACACCTATGGCCAAGAAACCAGCCCGCAAAACTGCCGCCACCCTGCCGCAAACCGCTGTCCCCGCCCTGCTCAAACAGGCGGGCAAAGGCAGCATCGCCATCAGCCCCCTGACGGCCGACAGCCTGAAGACATGGCTGAAAAAGCAGGATAAACGCACCCAGCGCTGGGTCGAGGCCGCAGGTTTCGAGGCCAAGCAAGGCAGCCTGCTGTTGCTCCCCGATGCCAACGGCGACGTCAAACGCGTGTTGTGGGGTGCGGGCGACACGCTGGGCCTCTACAGCTTTGCGGCCCTGCCCAACAAATTGCCCGCCAACAAGGGTGGCTACTATATCGACCACGACCTGACCGAGGCCGAGGCGACCAACGCCGCCCTTGGCTGGCTGCTGGGCAGCTATAAATTCACCCCCTACAAGAAATCCACCACCCATGCGCCCGCGCAACTGGTGCAGCCCAAGGGTGCGGATGCCGCCTATGTGGCGCAAACCGCCGCCGCCGTCTATCTGGTGCGCGACCTCGTGAACTTCCCGCCCAACGACCTTGGCCCCGCCGAGATTGCGCAGGCTGGCAAGAAGGTCGCAGGCTCGTTCAACTCCGCCAGCATCAAGACCATCGTCGGCGACGACCTGCTCAAGCAGAACTACCCGATGATCCATGCCGTCGGCCGTGGCAGTGCGCGCCCGCCGCGCCTGATCGACCTGCGCTGGGGCAAAAAGGGCAACCCGAAAATTACACTGGTCGGCAAGGGCGTGGCCTTTGACACCGGCGGGCTTGACATCAAACCCTCGAGCGCGATGTCGCTGATGAAAAAAGACATGGGTGGTGCGGCGCACGTGCTGGGGCTTGCGCAGATGATCATGGCGGCCAACCTGCCTGTTGACCTGCGCGTGCTGATCCCTGCCGTGGAAAACAGCGTCGACGGCAATTCTTTCCGCACCAGCGATGTCATCAAGACACGCAACGGCATGACGGTTGAAATCGGCAATACCGACGCCGAAGGCCGCCTCATCCTGTGCGATGCGCTGACCGAGGCCTGCGCCGACAAGCCCGATCTGATTATCGACTTTGCCACCCTGACGGGTGCCGCGCGCGTGGCACTTGGCCCCGACCTGCCCGCGATGTTCAGCAATGACGACAGCGTTGCCAACGACCTGCTGGCCGCCGCCGCCAAGGTCGAAGATCCGCTGTGGCGCCTGCCCTTGTGGCAGCCCTACAAAGAAGCGCTTGGCAGCAAGATTGCCGATACCAACCATATCGGCGGCCAGGCCGGCGCGATTACGGCCGCACTGTTCCTTGAAAAATTCATCACCGACAAAACGCCGTGGGTGCATATCGATACCTTTGCATGGAACAACGGCGA
>JAEXMB010000010.1 GCA_023444705.1 Pseudomonadota bacterium
GAATATGTTTCGGCGGCGGCGACGGTCGCATCGTTCTTGCACTCGATCACCCAGACGTCATAGATCGGGTGTTCCATCGCCGACAATGACGGGCTTGATGAAAACATCCAGCCGCTGAAGATCCAGCGCGATTCATCGCCGGTGCGTGCATCGGGTTCGGGCAGACGCTCCCAGATTTGCAGGAAGGCCGCGTTTTCGGGCTCGTCCAGCGCGGAGGAACTGCGGCAGGCGCGGGCCTTGATGAACAGCGACTTGCCGAATTTGACCGTCTTGCTGACGGGGATTTCAAACGTGTGCGTGCGCGCCGACAGTTTGTCGATGGTGCGCAACTTGACGATGCTGCGGTCCGTCATCTGGCGCTTGCGCTTGCCATCGCCGAAAATTTCCGCCGCCTTGGGGTCCACGGGCGCATCGGGCGATGCGGCAGGCGTGTTACCTTCAACGCTGGTGGCGCTATCAAGGGAGAGAAATTCTTCCGCGCTCAGTTGCTGTTCATCCGTTTGCGCCCGCGCGCCGGCCGGAAATGCGGCAAGCAGGCAGAGCAGCGAGAGGACGGCAACAGAGGTGCGCATGAAGGATGTAAAACCGGTCAGGGAGCTTGGGTAACGCTGGCGGGTGCTGCGGGTGCGTGCGGCGCGCCGCCTGCGGGTTTGCCATCGTCTTTTTTATCGTCTTTGGTCAGGCTGAAGATGACCTGGCCCAGCAGCTGTTCAAGGCCGGGGGGCGATTGGGTGTATTCCATGCGGTCGCCATCCTTGAGGGTTTCTTCGTCGGCACCCGGCTCAAGGCTGATGAACTTGCCGTCAAGCAGGCCTGCCGATGCGATGACCGCCGCGGTATCAAGGGGCAGTTTCACGCTGCTGTCGATCGTCATTTCCACTTCGGCCTGATAGGTCTCGGGGTTGAGCTTCATTGCCGTGATCTTGCCAACGTTGATGCCGCTGACGCGCACGACCGTGCCGGTGTCGATGCCGTCGCTTTTGGTGAAAGCGGCGGTGACGGTATAGCCGTTGCTCGGCGCGCGGCTGATGTTCTGCGAGAAGTAGAACAGGAAACCGGCCGCGATCAGCAGTACAGCGGCGCCCAGAACGGTTTCGGCAAGATTGCGTTGCATATGTCGTATCCTTGTCGTCGGTCGGAAGGTGTCGGGATTATTGTGGTGGTTGCCAGGGTTGATAGTCGCCGGTGGCGCCATCGCGCTGACCGCCGCGCTTGACGTGACCGGGCGGCAGATAGGTCTGCGCCGATCCGGTCAGGTTGGGCTGGTGGGGTTTTTGCCATGTCTGGCGCAGCGGGTTGTCGTTGCCCGGCACGCGGTCTGACTGGTGGTGCAACCAGCCGTGCCATTCGGGCGGCACCAGCGACGCTTCGGCGGTGTCCTTATAAATAACCCAGCGGCGTTCGCGCGGCTTGCCGGCAAAGCGGTCGTTGGCGCGCGGCTTGCCGCGGTAATAGCGGTTGCCCAGCGCATCGGTGCCAACTTTGGTGCCGTGCAGTGCTGTATAGAGCAGGATCTGGATATTGGTCAGTGCGCCAAAGATGCTAAGTTTTGCCATAACGCGTCTTCTAATCCTTGTTGGCCGAAAAGTCCCCCACACTATGCCCTCCTGTAACGAAAAAACAATGTTTTTGAGTGTAGTTTGTCGCTCTGCGTGCGTTGGGGGGCGCGGTTGCCCTTTGCGGGCATCTGTGCAATGGTGCGCCTCACCGCCGCCTTATTGCTGTTACGAGTCGTTTTTACCATTTTTTACAAAAGGTTAGCCTTTTCGCGCCATGACTGCCCGCCCGATCATCATCGCCCGCCATTTTTCCGCCGCGAGCCGCGCTGCGGGGGGCGCGTTGCTGCCCGAAGACGGCGCCTGCGCGCCGCTGGCCGATGTCGCGGTTGCACGCGGCTGGCTGGCGCAGGGTGACCGCGCCACCTTGATCGAGGAATTGCAGGCCGCCTGTGCGCGCAAGCTGATCGCCTGCGAGGATGCGCCCGCGCGCCCTGTGGCGGCGACGCTTGAGCAAGCACTTGCGGCTGACACGGCGGACAGCCGCCAGATCGTGGTGGCACTTGCTGCCGACGAGCGTGCCGAGCGCCCTGCGTTGGCGCGGCAGGTTGATGTCATCGCCGCGCGCGCTGCCCTTGCGGGGCAGGTGCCGCCCGCCATCCAACTGCCCGTCGAACACCTTGATGCCTCGGCCCTTGCCAGCCGCCGCGTACAGCGCGAAATGGCGCGCGTGGCCGCAAGCTTTGGCCAGCGTCACCTGATCGACGCGCTGGAAGGCGTGATGGACAGCTGCGACCGCAGCCGCGTGCTGGGCTTTGACCCGCTGCATCACGCACCCCTTGCGCGCGCTGTCAGCGATGCGCGCAAGCTTGGCGTGCCCGACGCCGCCATCGCCGCTGCCATCGCGCTGGCGCAGGAAGGCGAGGAAACGCTTGGCGCGCTAACGTCATTGCTGCGCCACGAAGATGACAGCGACGATCTGCCCCTGCCGGCACTGGTGCTTGACATGCCCGACAGCTTTGTCGAGGCCAGCCTGACCGGCCATGCGTTCGAACAGCGCGACGGCCGTGGCAACGCCGCGCAGGCCAGTGCCGCTGCAGAAATGTCGCGCGCGGTTGACGCGTTGTGGTTTGGCGCGGGCGCGCAGTTCTATTTCCGCGACCGCGCCAGTGTTGCAGCACCGCTCGCTGCGGCGGCGGGTGCCTGCGATGCCCTGCCGGTTGCGGCAGGTGCCTATGGCCTGCCCGCGCATGTAAGTGTCGTGCAGGGGGCAATTAATCTGCTGCCCTTCGTGCGCGCCAGCGGCATTGATGTCGCGGGGCTGGTTGCGGCGTCGCGCCTGATCGCGCTCTCTCTTGCCACGCGTTGCAACGACGGCGACGCAGTTGCAGTATCGCTGACCAATATGGCGGCGGCGGTGATGAGTGCGGGCATGCCCTACGACAGCACGGCGGGCCGCACGCTGGCGGCGGCACTGGCGGCACTGGTCACGGCGACGCTGGCGGAAACCGCAGGCCATCTGGCCGCCAGTACCGGCACACCCGGCCATGCGGCGGGGCGCGACGGTTTTGCCAAACAGTTGCAGGCGATGCGCCAGCGTTTTGCCGGTGCTGCCTTTGGCAGTGCTGACATGGGCCGTGGCGGTCAGGCCGTTTCGGCAGTGGCGCTGCATGATGCGGCACTCAAGGTCGCGGTGCTGGCGGCACTCGATAGTGCTGCCGACGTCGTGCGCCGCGCGGGTGTCGCCGTCCTGCCGGTGACGATGGTGGCAACCCCGCCGTCGCTCAACGCGGCATTGAACGTGCGCACGCCCGACATCATGGCCGAACCGCGCCTGATCGACGTCGCGCCCGAAGGCGACATGCCTGATGAAGGCTATGACGAGGGCGATGAAAACGACGCTGTTGCAGCGCTTTATCGCCGCGCGCTCAATCCCTGTGTGGTCAGCGCGCTGACGCGCCTTGGCTATAGCGCGCAGCAGATCGACGACATTCATTTCTACGTGGTGGGCCACGGCTCGCTGCTTGATGCGCCGCATATCAACCATGCCAGCCTCAAGGCGGCGGGATGCGATGCGCGCGCGATCATGCGTATCGAGCGCGCGCTGATGCTGGCGGGCGACATCAGCCATGCCGTCAACGTCCATGTGCTGGGCCGCGACTGGTGCTGCGAGGTGCTGGGCATCGACGAAGACGCGCTTGACGGTGTTGACCTGATCGCAGCCCTTGGCTTTGACGCCGACGAGGCCGAGGCCGCAAGCTTTTACGCCTGCGGCGCGCAGACGATGGCGGGCGCGCCGCATCTTGATCCCGCGCATCTGGCGGTGTTTGATACCGATGGCGGGCGCGCGCCGGTGAGTGCCGAGGCACGCCTGATGATGCAGGCCGCGCTTGAGCCGTTTTTGACCGGTGCAGTCGTGCAGACGGTGACCTGCGATCCGCATATCAGCCGCGACGATCTGGCGGCCCTGATTCTCGCCGGATGGGAGGCGGGGGTAAAGAATCTGGCCCTCTATCGCCCCGGCAGCGGGCTGGATGCGCCCGTAGCGCTGGCGGTGCCTGATGTTCAAGATATTGAAATTAAAGAAATAAATGAAAAATCGACGCGGCGGGGCGCGTTAACCGGCTCTTAACTATCAGATGACATAATGTAGGCAGATCACGACACACTGCCGCAAGGGGGCCGCCATGAGCGACAAAGCAAAAACAGACCTCAGCACACTGAGCATCTCGCGCGAATTCGACAGCTTCGCCGCCCTTGATCACGACGCAGGCTTTGCCAAGGCGATGGATGATCTGCACAACGCGCCCAAGGCCAAGGTTGTGCCGACCGACGGTTTCGCCCGTCCGGGCTAGAAGGCACGCATCGCTTTACTTCGCAAACAAGGCTCCGTAGTCTCTACGGAGCTTTTTTGCATCTGCCATCTTCGAGGAGAATTCCATGTCGATCCTGTCACGCCTTGCCGATCTTGGCATCGTCCTGCCCGCCGTCACGCCGCCGGTGGCAAGCTATGTGCCGGTGGTGATCGAAGGTAACCTGATCTTCGTCTCCGGCCAGCTGCCCGTGCGCGATGGCGAGATGGTCAAAGGCCACCTTGGCCGCGATGTCAGTCTTGAAGATGGCCAGCGCGCCGCACAGCTTTGCGCGCTGAATATCCTCGCGCAGGTCAGCGCGGCACTGGATGGGCAGCTCGACCGCATTTCACGCTGCGTCAAGCTGGGTGGCTTCGTCGCCTGCACGCCCGATTTCACCGATCACCCCAAGGTCATCAACGGCGCGTCGGACCTGATGCTGCAGGTACTGGGCGATGCGGGCAAGCATGCGCGCGCCGCTGTCGGCGTGCCGAGCCTGCCGCTGGGCGCTGCGGTCGAAGTCGAGGCGGTTTTCGCCCTGCGCGACTGATCCCTATAATTTGAACCTGTGCGCGTCGCCCTGCTTTTCCAGCCGGGCGACGCGTTTTTCCAGCTGGCGGATCTGTTCATGCAGGCGCGCCAGCGTTGCATCGTTGCTGTTGGCGGCAGGTGTTGCGACGGGTGGCGTTGCGGCGGCGTTGAACATGCCTGCGGGCCCGCGCTCCAGAATGTGTTGTTCAAGGCGCTTGCGCTTTTTCATCGTCGGCGCCCAGCCGGGGGTGGCGCTTGAGGTCCAGTCACCACTGTCTTCACGCCGCAGGCGCTCGCTCACGCCCTTGCCGATGGCGTCAAGGCAGGCGTCGTCATGGCCGTATTTGCCCAGCAACGTTTCGAATTCGTCAAAATCGCATGCGCCTGCGCGTTCTTTGAGAATGCGGCGGAAATCGCTTGTGTTCATGGGAGTGACCTTTTGGCAGGTTGCAAGGGGTGCAACGGCCTTGGCAAAAGGTGTTGCCAACAAGCGTATCAAAAGGGCGCGGGCGGTCAATGGTGTCTGTATCTTGTTGTTTAAAAAGGGTTATTTTTTGAGCAAGCCGCCCCTCTGGTGTTCAAAGGCCCAATTTGGTATGCAAGGGGCTGCTTTTGAACCCCTGAACAAGGCCTGCATACGCATGAACTGGATCACCAACTTCGTCCGCCCCAAGATCAAGGCGCTGATGTCCACCCAAAAGGACGTGCCCGAGAACCTCTGGCAGAAATGCCCGGGCTGCGAAGCCATGCTCTATCATCAGGAACTGGTGAAATCCCTGCACGTCTGCCCGCATTGCAACCATCACTTCCGCATCGGTGTGGCCACGCGTCTTGAGATGCTGTTTGACGAAGGCCAGTATCAGGAAATAGACCTGCCCAAGACAGCCGTCGACCCGCTGAAATTCAAGGACAGCAAGAAATACACCGACCGCCTGAAGGCCTCGCAAAGCAACACGGGCCGCAAGGACGGCATCGTGGTGGCGCAGGGCATGATCGGCGGCCAGACGACCGTGATCGCGGCGTTTGACTTCTCGTTCATGGGTGGCTCGATGGGCATGGCGGTGGGCGATGGTCTGGTGACCGCGTCGCGCCTTGCCGTAAACCTCAAGGCACCGCTGATCGCCATTCCCGCTTCGGGTGGCGCGCGCATGCAGGAGGGCATTCTTTCGCTGATGCAGATGCCGCGCTCCGTCATCGCGGTCGAGCAGGTCAAAGACGCCAAGCTGCCCTATATCGTATTGCTGACCGACCCCACCACGGGCGGTGTTTCGGCATCGTTTGCGATGCTGGGCGATATCCACATCGCCGAACCGGGTGCGCAGATCGGCTTTGCCGGCCGCCGCGTCATTCAGGAAACCATCCGCGAAAGCCTGCCTGAAGGCTTTCAGACCGCGGAATACCTGCGCGATCACGGCATGGTTGACCTTGTCGTGCCACGCAGCGAGCTGCGCGAGCAGATCATGACGCTGGTGCGCCTGCTGATGAAGCCAAAGATGGCGGCGGCAAAACGCGGCCAAGCCGGTGCGTGACCTCTCGCGGTCCGTCCTCTTACAGTTTTACGCCTGACGCAACGCTCGAGGCGTTGCTGCACGACCTCTATGCGCGTTTTCCGCCGCTGGGGCGTAGCGATATTCCCGCATTCCTTTCGCTGTGCCGCGATCTTGGCGATCCGCAATTAAAACTTGCACCTGTCTTTCATGTGGCGGGCACCAATGGCAAAGGCTCCACGCTGGCTTTTGTGCAGGCGGTGCTGGAAAGTGCGGGTTTGCGTGTTCACAAATATACGTCCCCCCATATGGTGCGCTTTGAAGAACGCGTTGTGCTGGGCGGTGCGATGGCTGATCCGCAGCAACTTGCCGCGGCCTTGCGCACTGCGGCGGCCAAGGCACCGGAGGGGATTAATTTTTTCTCGTTGCTGACGGCGGCGGCTTTTATGTTGTTTGCCGACATGCCCGCCGATGCGGTGCTGGTTGAAACCGGCGTGGGCGGCGCGCTTGACCCCACCAATGCCGTGATGCCCGAGGTCAGCATCATCACACGTATCTCCTTTGACCATATGCATCTGCTTGGCCATACGCTGGCGGACATTGCCGCCAACAAGGCCGGCATCATCAAGGCGGGCCGCCCCTGCGTCGTCGCCCCCCAGCATGACGACAGCGTGCTTGCGGTGATCGCATCGGCCGCGCGCCAGCAATTCGCGCCGCTGTTGCGCGCGGGGCAGGTCAGCGATAACGGTGACGGCACGTTCACCTATGACGACAGCCGCCGTGCGATGACCTTGCCGTTGCCCGCCCTTGCAGGCGCGCACCAGCTGGTCAATGCGGCCTGCGCGATTGGCGCGATTGGGGCCAGCCGTTTTGCGCCCGTGCTGGATGACCACGCGCTGGTGGCGCGCGCGATGGGTGCGGTGCGCTGGCCGGGCCGCCTGCAACGTCTGACGGTGGGGCCGCTGTGCGACCTGCTGGGGCCGCATGACGAACTGTGGCTTGACGGTGCGCATAACGACAGCGGGGCCGAAGTACTGGCCGCCGCCTTTGACCACTGGCGCGCGCGTGACGGCAAGCCCGTTCATCTGCTGACCGCCTTCAAGGGTAAAAAAGACTGGCAGGCTTTTGTCGCCCCCTTGCTGGCGCATGTCGACAGCCTGTCGTGCCTGCAGCCTGATCTTGATCCGCTGACGGCGCGCGTGCTGACGGCGGCGGATGTATTATGGTCAGACATCGTGGCGGCATTTGCGCCGCAGGACCATCCCGCCATTGCGGCGGGGCAGGGCGGGGTGACGCCGCAGCAGGCCGTCGCCGCGCTGTGCCAGAGGTTTGAAGCCACGCCAAAGCGGTCTATATTGGGACAACGCGTGGTGATTGCCGGATCGCTCTATCTGGCGGGGCATATCCTGCGCGATCACAGCTAGCCGGAAGTTGCGCGATGCCCGTTCACGAGATTATTCACGCCAGCGCGGTGCGCCTGCCCGCCTATGACGCGCCGTTTGTGCCTGCCGCAGTCGATCAGGGCGTGGCCGTTGTGTTGCGCGGGCCGTCGGGCAGCGGCAAGTCCGACCTTGCCCTGCGCCTGATCGCGCGATATGGCGCGCGCCTGATTGCTGACGATCAGACGGTCTTGCGCGCCCCCGCCAAACAGGTCCTCTGCGAGGCGCCGCCGGAAATCGCAGGCATGATCGAGGTGCGTGGCCTTGGCTTGCTCAAGCTTGACAGTTGCGGCGGCGCGCCCGCGGCGCTGGTCGTCGATCTGGTGGCGCGCGACGCCGTGCCCCGCCTGCCCGAAGACGATCATGTCGTCTTATGCAACATCAAGGTTGCGCGCCTGCAGCTCCATGCCTTTGACGACAGCGCGCCCGATAAAATCGTCGCCGCACTGGCAGTTGTGAAGCGGCCTGAATTGGTTATAAGATAGGCATATTATGTGTGCCGCCCGCAAATCGCCGCCCAAGCCCAAAAGCCGCAAAACAGCGCCCGCGCGGCCTGTCTTGCTGGTGACGGGGCTGTCGGGTGCCGGCCTGTCCACGGCACTGAAAACACTTGAAGACCTTGGCTATCAGGCCATCGACAACCTGCCGCTGTCCCTTGTGCCTGCACTGGTGCGCGAGAAAAAGGGTGCCGGCAGGCCGCTGGCTATCGGCATTGACAGCCGCACGTGGGATTTTTCCGCCCGCGCGATGGCGGCGCTGGTGCGCGGTCTCAAGGCCGATAAAAAAATCGCCGCCTCGCTGTTGTTCATTGATTGCCAGGATACCGAACTGCAGCGCCGCTTCACCGAAACGCGCCGCGTGCATCCGCTGGCGCAGGACCGCCCTGTTGCCGACGGCGTTGCGCGCGACCGCGCGCGTCTGGGCAGTTTGCGCGACGCCGCCGATCAGGTGATCGACACCACCGACCTGACCGCGCGCGATTTCCGCCGTATGGTGGCTGGGCATTACGCGCTGAGCCGCGATCACGGCATGCTGGTATTCGTCACATCATTTGGTTTCAAGCACGGCC
>JAEXMB010000037.1 GCA_023444705.1 Pseudomonadota bacterium
AGCTATACAGCAAAAGCGGCCTGAAGGCAGAAGACTTCCCGATCTATGATTTCAAGGCCGACGAGGTCAAAATGCTGACGGGCAAGACCGGTGCGTTTGACCGCGGCCTTGCCGCCGCGATGCGTCAGGCATCGCTGACGCCCAATGCGGCCGCCGTGAACGTGGGCAAGCCGATCATCATGATTTCAACGCCTTTGCTCAAGGCGCTTGACGATGCCGAGGAAAAAGCCGTACTGGCGCACGAATTCGCCCACGCAGCGGCACGTCACCACTACGTGAAAATGCCGATGAGCTTTATGATGGGCGTGGCGGGGATGTCGCTGGCGCTGACGTCGATCGGTGCGTTCTTTGGCGCTGGCGTTGTCGGTGTTCTGGCTGGTGTTGGTGCAGGCATCGCGGCCAGTATTTGCGGCGGTCTGGCCTATACCGCCGTAACCGGGCAGTTGAAAAAGCTGACCAGCGGCGGACAAGACAAATCACAAATGAGCCTGAAAGAACTCGCCGCGCAAAAGAAGCTCAAGGGTGTTTCCAAAGTTTCAGGCCTTGCGGCGCGTGTTGGCGTTGTGTCGCTGTTCAATCCGGTCTACGTGGCGGCCTTTGCCGCCGCGCGCGCGGTGTCAGTCGCCAACCAGCTGGTGGCCAAGCGTTTTAGCCGCCATCACGAATTCCAGGCTGACCGCGGCGCGGTCGCGCTTGGTGCCGATCCGCTGGCGTTGATTACGGCCCTGCGCAAGATCACCACGATTTCCGAGCGCAGCATCAAGGCAACCTATGGCGAGGACGGCCTGCCCAAGAAAGGCTATCTGACCAGTGCATGGAAAAAAGCCACCGCCACGCACCCCGAGCTGGATCAGCGCATCGCACGCCTGTCGAAACTGGCGCAAAAGCAAAACGCCAGTGCTGATGCGATCCAGCGCGCCGTCAAAGGCGACCTTGCCATCGACGACAGCCATCTGATGAACCCCGAGGTCATCCGCGCGATGGTGGCACGATGAGCGCACCCGCCGTTCTCTATCACAAGGGTGAGGAAGGGCAGCGCCCGTGGGGCAGCTGGCACGTGCTTGAAACGGGCGAGGGATTTATCGTCAAAAAGATCATCGTGAATGCCGGCGAAGTGCTGTCTTTGCAACGCCATCAGCACAGGTCCGAACATTGGGTGATCGTCGCAGGCGAAGCTGATGTGACCATCGGCGACACCACGCGCCGCGGCCAGGCCAACGACGCCTTTTATATTCCGGTGACATCATGGCACCGTATCGCCAACCCGGGCGCGGATGCACTGGTTTTTATCGAAGTGCAAACCGGCGCCATTCTTGATGAGAACGACATCGAGCGTTCCAATGACAAATACGGGCGCGTCTGATTTGTGTATTTGACACGCGCTTATTTATGCTTATTATGAGCATATCTAAACCGTTACAGCTTGAAGGTCCGCCATGCCGCAACCCGCATTCGATATCCATGACGTCATCCGCATCGCCCGCACGGCGGGGGCAGAGATCATGGCGCTGCGTCCTTCGGTCATCGCCAATCCTGAAATCAAGGGTGACGGCAGTCCCGTCACGCTGGCCGACAAGCGTTCGAGCGCCATCGTGATCGAAGGGTTAGAGGCGCTGACGCCCGCCATTCCCGTGGTGTCCGAAGAAAACCCCGATGGGCAAAACCGCGCCATCGTCGCCAACAGCGCGACGTACTGGATTGTCGATCCGCTCGACGGCACGCAGACCTATATCGACGGCCATGAGGGCTTTGGCGTGCATATTGGCCTGATCGACAACGGCGTTCCTGCGGCGGGCGTTGTGTATTTTCCCGCGCAGGGCGTTTTGTATTTCACCGATGGCGGCAAAGCTTACAAACAGGTCGATGGCAAGCCCGCGCAACAAATCAGCGTCACGCAGCCCGAAAGCCTGCGCCAGCCGTTTGCCGCCGCAACATCGTGGAACAAAAAACGCCAGCCCGAAAGCGCGCTGGCGCGATCCATTCCTGCCGTAGGTGGCGCGCGCGCCTGCATCACGGCCGAAGGCATCACCGACATCGCACTGATCGAAGCACCGTTTTCATACTGGGACATCGCGGCTGCGCACGCTGTCCTGCGCGCAGCAGGGGGCGAGCTGTTCGAGCTGAACAGCGGCGATCCTGTACGCTATCCGTCGCACAAGCTTTACATCGAACCAGCCGTCGGCGGACATGCCGCCAACGTCGCGCAGACGCGCGCGCAATTGCAAGCCGCTGTCAGCAACATGCCGTTGCGCGTGCGCCAGCAACCCAAGCCATGAGCCTGTTGCCGCCAGAGGAAAAGGGCGGGCGCATCCCGCGCCGCCTGATATTTATTCTTGGTTATATGGCGTTTATTTATTGTCTGGTGCTGGGCCTGATGAAATATGCCAGCCTGCACCCCTGGTAGAACGTTGAAAATAATTTAATAAAATCAGTTATTTAAAAATAAGGTATTAAAATACCGCAAAAAATACTGTTGTTTTTGTTGAATTTATCACTTTTTGTGTAAATCCTCGTTGACAGGGGGCATTGCCTAGTCCATAACTCCTGCCACAACACACGTCACAACAGGACAAAAACTATGAGCACCTATTCAGCCAAACCGACTGAAGTCACCAAAAAATGGCTGCTGATCGACGCAGAAGGCGTAACGCTGGGCCGTCTGGCCAGCCTGATCGCCATGCGTCTGCGCGGCAAGCACAAGCCGATGTTCACCCCGCACATTGATTGCGGCGACAACATCATCGTCATCAACGCGGAAAAAGTCCGCCTGACCGGCAAAAAAGCCAAGTTCAGCATGTTCTACTGGCACACCGGTTTCCCCGGCGGTATCAAAAGCCGCAGCAAAGGCCAGATCCTCGAGGGTAAAAACCCCGGCGAAGTGATCGAGAACGCTGTTCGTCGCATGATGCCGAAAGACAGCCCGCTCGCACGCGGCCAGATGGTCAACCTGCGTATCTTCGCCGGTCCGAACCACACCCACGAAGCGCAACAGCCCGAAGTTCTGGACGTTGCAGCGCTGAACCCGAAAAACAAACGCTAAGCGCATCCGCTTTCTGGATAGAGACAAAGGATCATTCTCATGACGACCAAAAAAACTCTCGCTGACCTGAAAGACACTGCCGGCACCACCGCCGCAGCTGATGGCCAGCCCAAACTGGACAGCAAAGGCCGCGCCTATGGCACCGGCCGCCGTAAAGACGCCGTCGCCCGTGTATGGGTATCGCGCGGCAACGGCAAAGTCATTGTCAACGGCCGTGACATTTCTGTCTACTTCGCACGCGGCACCCAGCGTCTGGTGATCAACCAGCCGTTCGAACTGTCAAGCCGTCAAGGCCAGTTCGATGTCATGTGCCACGTTTCCGGCGGCGGCCTTTCGGGCCAGGCCGGTGCGGTACGCCACGGCATCAGCCGCGCTCTGGTTAACTTCGAACCCGCCCTGCGCGCGGTTCTGAAGAAAGCCGGCCTGCTGACCCGTGACAGCCGTATCGTCGAACGTAAGAAATACGGTAAGCACAAGGCTCGTAAGAGCACCCAGTGGGTCAAGCGTTAATATCACGCTTGCTTTGCAGCACGACACAAAAACCCCCGGTTTACGACCGGGGGTTTTTTGCTGGGCGTGGTTTACAGGGCGGGTTGAATCGCGCACAATCGGGACCTCATATTTTCAGGATTGGAGCGCGCATGTCGAAACCTCTCAGGATCGCTGTCGAAGGCAATATTGGCGTGGGCAAATCGACATTGCTGCCGCGTTTGCAGGCGGCGATGCCGGGCAAGTGGGAAGTCCTGTCCGAGCGTGTGGACGAAGACCCGACATTCCAGCGTCTGCTGGCGGAATTTTACGCCGACCCCAACAAGCAGATCGAATTGCAGTCGTGGATCACGCAACGCAGGCTGGTCGAATTCCGCAAGCTGGAGAACAACCCCACACATTACATCTTCGAGCGCTCGTTCCTGGGCGAACTGGTCTTCTGCCATGCCAACCTGTTGCAGCATGAACGCCCGGACGGCCGCTTCATCAGCTTTTTCTTTGACGTGATCGCTGCACTCAAGGAATGCCGTTATGACGCCATTGTCTATCTGCAGGCTGATCCCGATACCTGCTACGAGCGTGTCAAGTACCGCGCGCGCGGTGCGGAAAACAGCATTTCCTACGAATACATCCGCCATCTGCATGACTGCTACGAAACGCATCTGCCCGAAGCCGCGCGCGTGCATGGCATACCGCTGGTGACGGTCGACTGGGACCAGTTTGGTGCGGCCGAAGGCGTGGCCGAGCAGTTGCAGCTGTCGCTTGACTACTACAACATCAAGATGGCCGGCTGATGAAAACCACCGTGGCGGGCCAGTTGTGGCCTTACGAAGGGATCGAGCCAAAACTGGGCGCGCGCGTGTTTATCGCACCGGGCGCGCAGGTCATCGGCGATGTGGTCATCGGCGACGACAGCTCCGTGTGGTATAACTGCGTCATCCGTGGTGACGTGAACAACGTCATCATCGGCCAGCGTACCAATATCCAGGACGGCACGGTCATTCACGTATCCTCGGTCAGCCAGGGTACCTATATCGGCGACGACATCACCATCGGTCACATGGCCTTGTTGCATGCCTGCACGGTCGAAAGCGGCGCCTTTATCGGCATGAAGGCCTGCGTGATGGATGATGCTTTCGTTGAAAGCGGGGGCATGGTGGCCGCAGGCGCGTTGGTCGCGCCCGGCAAGCGGGTAAAGTCGTGGGAGCTGTGGGCAGGGGTGCCGGCCCGTCCGATCCGTGGCCTGAGCGAGGAAGAGAAAAAATATTTGCTTCACTCGCCAAAGCATTACGTGGGGCTGGCCGCCAAGTATTTACATAAATAACAAATACTTCAAACCCGATATTTATCCGGTTTCTCAAAGACCTATGCTAGGCTGGTCGGCGCGTTGCGGTTGCGAAAAAAGCCGCCATAAGACACACTGTTTCGGCTCAAAGCTGTTGATTCTCGGGGGTTTTAGCACCTCCGCTGGCCGCCAGCCCACGCCGCCCATTATCTGCAAGGAAAGATCATGCGCCGTTTGCTTCCCACCGTTTTGCTTGTTGCATTGCTGTTGCCCGTGGCGGCCTGCCAGCGCACAGTCTCGCCGGAAGGCTATGTCAGTGAAACGCCGGTCGAAAGATACATGCGTAACATGCCAACCGGTTATGGCGGGCAGCGTCCGGTCGTACTGAAGCCACCCGTGATGCAGGCCGCACCGGCAATGGCGCCAACACAAACCTATGCCGAGCCTGTGGCGCCCGTTGCGGGCGCGCCCGACTATACCGCCCAGCCGTTGCCGCCGCTGGCCATGATGCCGGGCGGTCCGATGCCTGCAGCGCCGGCACCGATGACGCCGCCGGGCGACTGGAACACCGTGCAATCCTATGACGGTACGCTGCCGCCTGACCTTGGCCCCAACACCTATGCGCCGTCACCTGTCGTCAATAACCTGATGCCGCCGCAGCAACAGATTGCCGCACCGTCGGCGATCGTCACGCGCGAGGTTGATTACGGCCGCGAGATCACCGTTTATCCGCTCGACCGTGCCGATGCCCCCATGCCTTATATCCCGCCGGCAACGACCTACGAACAACCGCCGGTCAAGGTTTATAAAAAGCAGTCGTCCACAGGAATGAACAAATAATGCACGAACAGCCGCCACATGGTGACGCGCTTAAAATCGGTATTGCCGGCCTTGGCAATGTCGGTGCGTCCGCCGTGCGGCTGCTGCAAAACAACGCCCGCCATATCGCGGCGCGCGCGGGTCGTCCCGTCGTCGTTACCGCCGTCAGTGCGCGTGACGCTACGCGCCAGCGCGGTTTTTCGATGGACGGCATCGCCTTTCATGCTGATGCCCGCGACCTCGTCAAGGATGCGAATGTCGATGTTGTCGTCGAGCTGATCGGCGGCGCACAGGGTATTGCGTGGGATGTCGTTTCGTCGGCGTTGGCGCTTGGCAAGCCTGTCGTCACCGCCAACAAGGCGATGCTCGCCCTGCGTGGCAAGGACGTGCTGGGCGCGCTGGCGTCGAGTGCCGCACCGCTGGCGTACGAGGCAGCAGTAGCGGGCGGTATTCCCGCGATCAAGACCCTGCGCGAAGGGCTGGCCGCCAACACTATCCGCGCCGTTTACGGCATCCTTAACGGCACGTGCAACTACATCATGTCGGAAATGACGGCCACGGGCCGTGCCTTTGCCGATGTGCTGGTTGATGCGCAGGTGCTGGGCTATGCCGAGGCTGATCCGACGTTTGATGTCGATGGTCACGATGCGTCGCACAAGCTGGCCATTCTTGCGTCGCTTGCCTTTGGCGGCGTGCCCAACGTCGACGCCATCAAGGTCAGCGGTATTCGCGCTGTCAGCGCACTCGATATCGGCTTTGCGCGTGAGCTTGGTTACCGCATCCGCCTGCTGGGTATTGCGCGCCAGCGCGACAACGGGATCGAACAATCTGTCGAGGCCTGCCTTGTGCCCGTCGACAGCCCGCTGGCAAGTGTCGAAGGCCCGCTCAACGCTGTCTATGTCGATGGCGATTTTTCGGGCAAGATTCTTTTGACCGGTGCGGGTGCGGGTGGTGATGCCACGGCATCGGCTGTGGTTGCCGATATCATTGATATTGCGCGCGGGCATCGTCTGCCTTTGCTGGGCCGCCCTGTTGCGGCAGATGAAACTGCTGGCGTTGCCCCCATTGGCAAGCGGACCGGGCATTTCTACCTGCGCCTGCAAGTCATCGATCAGCCCGGTGTGATCGCCGACGTGTCGGCTATCCTGCGTGATTGCGCGGTATCGCTGGAAACCGTCTTGCAGCGCGGGCGTGATCCGGGGCAGGAGGTCTCGGTGATTTTGACGACGCATGAAACCGAACAGGCGCGCATCGACGACGCCGTCGCCAGGATCGCGGCGCTCAAGGCTGTCAAGGAACCGCCCCATCTGATGCGCATCGAGGTACTGTCATGACGTCTTTGGCCCAGCATATCACGACACAGCCGTTGCCGATGAACCGCAATCTCGCGCTCGAACTGGTGCGCGTGACCGAAGCGGCCGCGCTTTCGGCTTCGTTGCTGATGGGGCGTGGTGATGAAAAAGCCGCAGATCAGGCCGCGGTCGACGCGATGCGCAGTGCGCTCAATGTCCTCAACATCCGCGGCACCGTCGTGATCGGCGAGGGCGAGCGCGACGAAGCGCCGATGCTTTATATCGGCGAAAGCGTTGGCGCGGGCGAAGGTCCGGAACTTGACATCGCGCTTGATCCGCTTGAAGGCACCACCATTACCGCCAAAGGCGGCCCCAATGCGCTGGCCGTCGTCGCGATGGCTGAAAAAGGCGGATTTCTGAATGCGCCCGACGTCTACATGGACAAAATCGCGGCAGGTATTTCTGAACACATCATCGACCTTGACCAGACGCCGCAGGAAAACCTGCGCGAACTGGCGAAGTTCAAAAAAACCGAAGTGAGCGACCTTGTCGCCTGCATTCTCGACCGTCCGCGCCATGCCGAGCTGATCGCCAAGACGCGCGAGGCGGGTGCGCGCATCATGCTGATCCCCGATGGCGATGTCAGCGGCGTGATTGCCACGGCGCAACCCGATGCGGGTATCGATATTTACATGGGCTCCGGCGGCGCACCCGAAGGTGTGTTGGCAGCGGCAGCCCTGCGTTGCGTCGGCGGTTTTCTGCAGGGGCGTCTGCTGTTCCGTAATGACGAGGAAAAGGCCCGCGCCGCACGCTGGGGCGTGACCGACCTTGGCCGCAAATACCTGCTTGATGACCTTGCGCATGGCGACGTCATGTTTGCCGCGACAGGCGTCACCGATGGTGCGATGTTGCGCGGCGTGCGCCGCTATGCGGGCGGTGCGATCACGCATTCGATCATCATGCGCTCCAGCACTGGTACGGTACGCCGTATCGAGGCTACGCACAACTTTACCCGCAAAGGTGCGCTGAAATGACGGCGCAGAGCGGACAAAACACAGCACTTGCCGCTGGCACGTTGATGGCATCGACCGTACCCGCACAACGCGAAGGCTTTGCGGTCGAGCAATCGGCCTTGGGCAAGCGCTGGACGTTTACACCCTATGACGCGCGCCTTGCCGCTGGTATCAGCCAGACGCATGGCCTGCCCGAATTGCTGGGCCGCCTGCTGGCTGCGCGCGACATTGCTTTTGATGTCGTGCCTGCATTCCTTGAACCGACGCTGAAAAACAGCCTGCCTGATCCAAGCCGCCTTAAGGGCATGGATGAGGCCGCGGTGCGTATCGCCGATGCGTTGATGAAGGCCGAGAAAGTTGCCGTCTTTGGCGATTACGACGTTGACGGCGCGACCTCGTCGGCGCTGTTGCTGAAATATTTCCGTGCCCTTGGGCTTGATCTGCGCCTGTATATTCCCGACCGCATTGCCGAAGGTTATGGCCCCAATGCAGCAGCGATGGAAAAACTGGCGGGCGAGGGTTGCACGCTGGTCATCACCGTCGATTGCGGCGCGACGGCCTTTGACGCATTGACGGCGGCGAAGAACGCGGGCCTTGATGTTGTTGTCCTTGACCACCACAGGTGCGAACCGCAATTGCCGCCTGCCGTGGCCGTGGTCAACCCCAACCGTCTTGACGACGACAGCGGGCAGGGGCATATGGCTGCCTGCGGTGTGGTTTTCCTCACACTGGTCGCCGTCAACCGCGAATTGCGCAAACGTGCCTATTTCAATACCGGACGCGCCGAGCCGCATATCCTGCAATGGCTTGATCTTGTCGCGCTTGGCACAGTATGTGATGTCGTGCCGCTGACCGGCGTCAACCGCGCCTATGTGGCGCAGGGCCTGCGCGTGATGGCAATGCGCCAGAACGCGGGCATTGTCGCGCTTTGCGATGTTGCAGGTGTTGATAGCGCGCCAAGCGTATTTCATCTGGGTTACTTGCTAGGACCGCGCGTGAATGCGGGCGGTCGCGTGGGGCAATCCGACCTTGGCGCGCAAGTGTTGTCGTGTGACGATCCGTTGCTGGCGCGACCTCTGGCGGTAAAATTGCACGAACACAACGCCGAACGCCGCGCGATCGAAGAAGCGATGATCGTCGAGGCGCTTGAAAACATCGCCCCGCCGACGGACAGCGACCGCGTAATGCTGGTTGCGGGCGATGACTGGCACCCCGGCGTGATAGGTATCGTCGCCGCACGCCTCAAGGAAAAATACAACCTGCCCGCCGCCGTCATCGCGTTTGATGAAAACGGCGTGGGCAAGGCATCGGCGCGATCCGTCGCAGGTGTAGACCTTGGCGGCGCGGTAATCGCGGCACGCCAGCAGGGTCTGCTGGTGGCTGGTGGCGGCCACAAAATGGCGGCTGGCTTTACCGTCTTGCGCGATCAGCTCAATGCGTTGCGCGATTTCATGAATAGCCATGTGGCAAGCCAGCTCAACGGCGAGGTGATTGTGCCGGAGCTGCGCGTAGACAGCCTGCTGTCCGTGCCCGCACTGTCATTGCAGCTGACAGAACAGCTTGACCGTCTTGGCCCTTATGGCGCAGGTCATGCCGAGCCGCGCTTTGTCCTCGCGCAGGTTAAAATCGCCAAGGCGAAGGTCGTGGGTGACAGCCATGTCAGCTTCTTTGTGCAAGACAGCGCCGGTGGCGCCAGCGTAAAGGCCATTGCCTTCCGCGCGCTTGATACCGGCCTTGGCGAATTGCTGCTCAAAAGCGGTGGTGCGCCTGTGCATCTGGCCGGGCATGTCACTGTCAACGAATGGCTGGGCCGCAAATCGGTGCAGTTTCAGGTCGTCGATGCCGCTTATGCGTGGTAACGCCGCGCGGGCTGTGGATAACTTTAATTAAATCCAGCCAATTCATAGCGATAAATATCCACTTTGCATTCCCCGCCAAGGCTTGATAGGGTGGCGCCATTCGCCATATTCACAAGCCGTTTGAAGGATGCACGCCAGATGCAGGAAGCCCGCACGCTCGTCGAAAAAGTCATTCTGCCCTGGCTGGCCAAGCATCACCCCGAAGCGGACATGGTCTTTATGGCAGGGTCCTACGGGCGCGCGATGAAAGAGGGGGGCTATAGCCCGCTGACATCGTCCGACGTTGATCTGGTGATCGTGTATTCCGATCTTAAAAAGGGCGGCTTTACCTGTGCCGTGCAGTCCTTCACGCAGGAAGAAGTCGGCACCGCGCTTGGCGAGGACCAGCCTCGCATCATGATGATCGACACCAACGTACACGATCTGGCGTCGCTGCATTACCACGATAAAACCGTGCGCGAGAACGCGCCGTTTGCCTTCATCAATGTAATGTTCGACGAAGGCTATGTGCTGATCGACAAGCTTGGCATCGGCAAAACCATTCAGGAAAAAGCCAAGAAGTTCTTGCAGGAAGGCCCCGTGCCAACGCCCGCGCCGCTTTTCGCGCAGGAAACCGCGACGATGAAAACGCTGATGGACGCGATCCGCACGGCAGACACGGCCAGCGACCGCCAGATGATGGGGATTCTGGCCCTGACGCCGCTGTGCGAATATGTACTGGGTATCAAGCATTACTGGCGCTCGGGGTCAAACCAGGCCTATCGCAGCCTGCGCGCGCACTTCCCGCAGGAAGCGGAAGATATCGTCAACGCATTCTCGCCCTTGTTGCGCGAGGGCGACAGCGGTGCGGCGCTGGCCCTGATGCAGCAATACATCACGCAAGGCGAAGCCACGATGCAGGCGCGCGCCCCTGAAGTGCCGCAAGCCGAGTATCCGGTCGAAAAATACGTGCCCGAGGAAACCCGCGCCGAAAGCGCGAAGATGTTCCACAAGTTCATGACCGAGCATCTTTGCGAAGCGCTTGAAACCAGCAAACGCCGCGGCGAACTGGCGCATCTTGAAAACATCTCCGCCAGTGTCAATTTCATCGTGCGCAACCTGATGTCGCGCGATGGGGACGCAGCCCCTGCGGCGGGTGTCGATACCTTGCGTTACCTCAACACCAAGCTGCCCGAGCTGATGCCGGCCGCACTGGCCTTGCTGGCGGGGGAGGATGCCGCACCTGTCATACTGGCGGCGGCGGAAAAATCGCTCAGCCATACGGGCGGCCTGCACTACCAGCAATTGCGCAACGTCTATCTGGCCGACCTGGCACGCGTCAACGCCACCCAGCCTGCAGCCAAGGGCGCGCGCGCGTTCAAGCCCGGTTTCACGCCCAAGCACTAACCCCCCATACGGACGAGCATCATGAACTATAAACTTTACAAAAACGACTTGCCCGACGGCCTTGTCTTTGGTGACGTCCTTGCGGTCGACAGCGAGTTCATGGGACTTAACCCGTGGCGCGACCGTCTGTGCCTTTTGCAAATCTACGACGGTAACGACGATCAGCTGGTCCACATGGTTCAGTTCGAACCGGGTAAATATGATGCCCCCAACGTCAAGCGCCTGATGGCCGACCACAAGAAAGAAAAGATTTTCTATTTCGCGCGCGGCGACATGCGCTGGATCGGCCAGTGGCTGGGCATCATCCTTGAAAACGTCTATTGCGTCAAAATCGCGTCGCGCGTCGCGCGTACCTACACGCAAAGCCACGAGCTTGAAGACATCCTGCGCCATGTCATGGGCATCAAACTGTCCAAGGACCAGCAATGCACAAATTGGGGCAGCGAGGAATTGTCGGACGACCAGCTTAAATACGGCTGTAACGACGTGCTGCACCTGCACGCCCTGCGCGACCGTCTGGACGAGTTGCTGGACAGGGAAGGGCGCGCGTCCATCGCCTATGGCCTGAATGCCTGTCTGCCTGCCGTTGTGCGGGCCGATCTGGCGGGATGGATCAACGAGGACATGTTCGCCTATCACGTCCCAAAGGTTTGATAACTACAGAATTTTGGTAAGAAACGACCAGGTATCGCCCTAATGGGCTGATATTCAAGGAAATTATATTTCAATAGTTAACAGAACATTACTTTTCCTGTTGACATTATGAAATTAGAAGGGTAGTTTCTTTCCACAATTAGGAAAAATAACGAGTCTTTCTAAACTTCCAACGGGCCATATTCCGTGGCCTGCGTTTTTAAGGAGCGCACAACATGACTGACCAGACCAACAATACTCCCGACAACAACGAAGCGTCGACTTCGGCTGCTGACAGCCGCCGCAACCGCGCACGTAACAAAGTCGTCGAGTATGCGGATGCCGATGCCGAACTGAAAGCCGAGATGGACAAGGTCATGGATCCCATCGATCGCGCGCCTGACAGCTTTGAAGCGATCATCACCTACGGCCACCCGCCGCTGGAAGAACTGGGCAAGATCGCAAACTCGATGATCGCGGTACAGACCCGCTTCAACGATCAGGTCAACGTCATGGCCAGCGCGATGCAGCAGCTGCAAACCGGCCTGAAAGGCATGAGCCTCGACAAATTCGCGGATGCGACCAAGAGCATGCTCAAGAACCTGACCGATGCCGGCGCCAAAACCGTCAGCGGCGGCTTCAACATCGGCAAGAAACTTGTCGGCGCCTTCACCGGTGGCAACAAGCCCAAGACCGACGACCAGAAACTTCTGGATGAAATGCAAAACGCCCTGCCGGCGATGCTGAGCGAAATGATCCGCCTGGTCGACGATATCGACAAGACCGGCGATGGCATCAAGGAAGTGCTTAAGGAAGCTGAAAAGCTTGGTGTTGCACGTCTGAACGCAACACGCTCGCTCAACGTCTACCTCGGCGCGAGCAAAGAAGTCCTGCGCCGCTACAACGAGGTCTATATCCCCGAAGCGCAAGCTGATTTCGAGGAGAGTGCAGATCCCGAAGCGGAAATGTACCTGAAAGACCTGATCAAGCGCAAAGACGATTTCCTGGATCGTATCGCCACTCTTGAAGGTTCGCGCCTGCAAGGTGTCGTTGCTGCCCAGCAGCTCAAGCAGATCATGGAGACGATGGAAGATCAGCTTAAGAAGATCGAAGACATCAAGCACAGCAGCCAGAACGAGTGGAAAGCCATGCTTGCCGCCGCCGGTATCGCCGGCTCGGCCCTCAAGGCTGCGCAAACGCTCAAGAAAGCTGACGAATTCGGCGACCAGATGCATGACCAGACGATCAAGATGATCGAAGAGTCCCACCAGCTGACCCTGAACTCGAAAGCGCGCGGCACTGTCGATCCGCAGAAACTGATCGAAGCGTCCAACCGCCTGCAGAAGATGCTGGAATCGGAAGCTTCGGCCCGCGCGGACCGCATCAAGCAACTGGAAGCAAACTCTATCCAGCTGCGCGGCGCTGCCGACAAGCTTATCGAAGCTGTTCAGAAATCCGACGAAAAACGCATCCTCGAAGGTGTGGAAGACGCGGAACGCAAGAACAGCAACGACAACGGCTCGGCGCGCAGCAAGCGCTCCAAAGGTGCCGGTCCGACCGCGCCCTAAGACGATACTGGAAACACCGGCCTTGTCGCGCAACCGCGGCCTGGCCGGTTTTTCAGACCCTCAGCAAGATATTATGAATAAAACGAGAGTGTGACATGACCGACGCCAAGAACACCCAGCCCCAAACGCCCAAACGTGTCGAGTCATGGCAGGACGGCGTGAACGAGGCCAGCCCCAAGCGCGCGCTTTACCATGTCGCACTGCGCACCGAAGGCTACGTCAGCAACAACCTGACCGACAACTCGCTGGAATTCTGGGTGGCGCTGCGTACCGATCCCAAAGCGGACAAGTGGCGCGTCATGCACTACAAACTGTTCGACATGGACCAGAACGACGGCAAGTTCAAGTCGACGCCCGTCACCGAAAAAGACGTCAGCTTCATGGAAGCGCTGGCGCACCTGTCGCGCAACGAATACATCGCCAAAAAGCAGGTGATGCATACCATCGTCGACATGGATAGCAAATATCCCGCCGCCAGCTTTCCCGAGCTGCGTGTGCATTACTATGACATCCCGCACTACAAAGACGCCGCCAACGTCGAAGGTGTGGCGTTTGATGAATATAACGATCCGTACCGCCGCATCGAGGGCAAGATCTTTGCCGATGCGACTTTCAAGCGCTCCGAAGTCGCAAAATCGATCCTGGCCGTCGAAAACCCCCAGAACCTTAACGCACGCCCTGTCATGGAAGCGGGCATTCTGTCGGATATTTTCTCGACCTCGTCGGCGCGCGCCGCCACGCTCGACGGTATCATCCGCATGGGCGAATGCCTGAGTGTGATGGATGGCTTTGCCACCGACATCGCGGCTTTTTATATGAGCATCCAGCGCATGCTGGGCGAGAAAGCCACGCTTGAGACGATCGAAGGCATGAGTGCCGCCGAGCGCAAGACGGTCAGCGACAGCGCTGCACGTCTGGTCGAAGGCGACTATGACTACATTCTGCGCTATATCCTGCCCGCTGCCACAGAAAAGCTGGAACAGGCGGAAAAGCTTGGCGTGCATGTCGAGCCGTTCAACAAGTTCGTCGCAGAATGTGAAGTTTACCTGCACATGCTCAATGCATCGATCCGCCTGCCCAAGCTCGAGGAGAGCCTGCATTCGATCAACAGCTCGGACATGGATCAGGTCATCAAGATCCAGCGTTCCATGCAACAGGCCGAGCAGACCTTCAAGCGTCTGGGCGGCACCGAAGAGCAAGTCGACCAGCTCAAGGCATGGGTTGCCAATACCAATAAAGAAAGCATCCCTGGCTGGCTCCCTGGCTTCCTGAACCGTTATTACGTTTCGCGCGGCAAAGTCATGGCCAACGTGCAGGCCCGCAACGCCAAGCTGCGCGATGTCGCAACGCTGGCTGCGCAGGTCAAGCCGCCGGTCGAAGACCCGTTGCCGCAAGGTGCGGCCCTGCCTGCACCTGCCAGCGAGCAGGACGACGCCCCCAAGGCCGCCGCCAAGAAAACCGCCGCACCCAAGCCCCAGTAACCGTCACCGCCAAGGCTTCACATGTCCTTCTTCAAGAATCTTTTTGGTGGTAACGACGACGGCACGCCGAAAAAGCGCGTCTGGCCGAACTGGCACGTCGACCAGAACGACAAGCTGTCGCCCGAAGAACTTCTGCGTCAGAAGTTCGTTTATACCCGCGTCTTCAAGATCGAGAACAAGGACGATTACAAGCGTTACGGCCGCAAGGATTATATTTATGCCGCCGTGGTGCCCTCGGGCTATCATAACAGCGACGACTGGCGCACATACCACTTCAGCTACAGTGATGGCGACAAGGACCCGCGCGAGGATTCGCGCTATCACGAGGATGTCGCGACATCGCTCGAAAACATGGTCGATTTTGAAAAGAACATGATCGCGCGCGGCAACACGCCGCTTGAGGGCAGCACCAGCAACCTCAACCAGTTCGCAGCAAGCCTTGGCATGTATATCACCGCCAAAGGTGAGATCTGCAATGTTGACCGCAGTGCGCCGATCAAAGCTGCGGCGGAGCTGCCGCGCAGCGCGGCGGAATCGTTCTATATCGCCGCCGCGACCAAGGCGCCGACCTCGACCTGGGAATGGTTTTATGAACGTTATATCGACAGCATGGCCCTGCGCTTTGAAAAATCGATCGAAGCCCTGCGCACCGAGGCCAATTATGCCTATGTCATGGACCGCAGCGCCAACCTGATCAAATCATGCAATGCGCTGCCCAAAAGCATGCAATCCGACAACTACGCCAGCAAGCGCGATGCGCTGCGTTATGCAGGCCAGACGGGCGGGAAGACCACGGTCGATTACGTGACCGACCGTCAGGCGCGTGCGCTGTTCAGTTATGCGTTTAACATGACACGCCTGGTCGCGCTGTTGCGCGCGGGTGCCGTGATCGTCGCCAAAGACGACGATTTCGACGGCGGCAGCGTCAACCAGAAAAAGATCGCCTTGCTCAAATTGGTGCGCAGTGCTGCGGAAGGCCTCATGAAGGAAGAAATGGGCATGCAGCCCGAAGAGCGCAAAGCGATCGTCGATGTCATGCTCCGCGGCGCCGATCCGCGCGAGGGCGTCACGCCGCTCGAGGTGCTTTACACCGCGTTTCCGCCCATGTCCAAACAGCCCGAGCCTGCGCCCGAGCCGCCCAAGGCGCCGTCAACCGAGAAGTTTATCGGTTAATAGCCGCCGCCCGTGGCCATCTGGTCCCCATAGGGAATCCAGACGTTTTTGATCTCGACCGCGTGGTTGAGGAAATCCATGCCCTCGGCCTGATCGCGGTTGAGCCAGTCGCGTTTGAGGCCATCATTGACCCAAGTGCGCTTGATGTTGCTGCTGCTGGCTTTTTCAACCATCGCGCTGCCTGACACGTCCGATCCGAAATACCAGATGCCATCGACCTCGTTATGCTCGGCCAGCGTCTTGGTCAGCTCGGCACGGTTGCCCGTGACGATGTTGACGACGCCGCCCGGCAGGTCGGACGTATCAAACACCTGATAAAGGTCGGTGACCGACAGCGGCGCTGTTTGCGACGGCACCACGACCACGCGGTTACCCATCGCGATAGCGGGCGCCACCAGCGAGATAAAGCCAAGCAGGGGCGCTTCGTCGGGGCAGACGATGCCGAGGATGCCCACGGCCTCTTTCATGGCGCAGGCCACGGCACGCTGGGGCGGATAGTGGACTGCACCGTCATTCTTATCGCACCACGCCGCATAGGTGAACAGGCGGCGCACGCTTTCGGCCACTTCTTTCGCTGCCGCGGCAGGTGTAACACCGGTTTGCGCGACGATGCGCTTTTTGAACTCGTCGCTGCGCGCGGAAAGATTTTCGGCAATGTAGTAAAGGATCTGCGCGCGGCTGTGATGCGCGGTCGATGCCCAGCCGGACGCTTTCTTGGCGGCTTCAACGGCGTTGCGGATATCCTTGCGGTTGCCTTCGCCGACCTGGCCGATCAGCTTGCCCTTGGCATCCACGATATTGAGCGTGTAGTTGCCGTCAGGGCGCGCCTGCTTGCCGCCGATATAAAGTTTGGCGGTACGGTCGATGTCACCGATGCCCTGCACGCCAGCACTACGTGTCGCCGCCGACAGTTTGGCGGGCTTGGCGTCTTTATACTTGGGCAGGGTGCGTAGGTAGCTTGGGCGCAGATAGGCGTACATGCCCTCGCGACCACCCTCGCGGCCAAAGCCGGATTCACGGTAACCGCCGAAACCGCAGGCAGCATCGAACAGGTTGCCTGAATTGATCCACACTACGCCGGACTTGATCTTGGGCGCAATGTCGAGCGCAAGGTTGATGTTTTCCGTCCAGATGGTCGAGGCAAGGCCGTAGCGGGTATTGTTGGCCAGCTGCACGGCTTCTTCAGGCGTGCGGAAAGTCATAACGGTCAGCACGGGGCCGAAGATTTCAACTTCCGCCACTGTCGATGCGGGCTGAACGTTCGACAGGATCGTGGGGGGGTAGAAGCAGCCTTTGCTCGGGCAGCTTTCCATGCCGGGCTGGATCAGGCGCGCACCTTCTTCCACACCTTTGTTGACCAGCGATGCCACGCGCTTTTTCTGGTTGGCGTCGATCAGGCTGCCCATGTCGATAGCTTTATCAAGCGGGTTGCCAAGGCGCAGTTTTTCCATGCGTTTGACCAGCTTGCGCACCATCTTGTCGGCGACGGATTCATGCACCAGCAGGCGCGAGGAGGCACAGCAGACCTGGCCCTGGTTATACCAGATGCCGTCGACGACGCTTTCAACCGCGCCATCAAGATCGGCATTCTCGAACACGATGATCGGCGATTTGCCGCCAAGCTCCAGCGTCAGGCCTTTGCCCGAACCTGCGGTGGCTTCGCGGATGATGCGGCCCACGTCGGTCGAACCGGTAAAGGCGATTTTGTCGATGCCGTTGTGCTTGGTGATCAGCGCGCCGGTCGAGCCATCGCCCTGCAAAATATTGACGACACCGGCAGGCAGACCGGCCTCAAGGCACAGCTCGGCGAACAGTACGGCTGTCAGCGGCGTTTGCTCGGCAGGTTTCAGCACCACGGTGTTGCCAGCCGCCAGTGCAGGGGCAATTTTCCACGCCAGCATCAGGAAGGGGAAGTTCCACGGAATGATCTGGCCGACGACGCCATGCGCTTCGTATCCGGCAAATTCGCTCTCGGCCAGCTGCGCCCAGCCTGCGTGGTGATAGAAATGGCGTGCTGCGGTCGGGATATCGCCATCGCGGCTTTCGCGGATCGGCTTGCCGTTGTCCATCGTTTCAAGCACGGAAAGCAGGCGCGCGTTTTTCTGGATCAGGCGGGCGAGGGCATAGAGGTACTTGGCGCGCTCGAACCCGTCCAGCGCGGCCCATTTCTTTTGCGCGGCGCGCGCGGCTTTGACGGCGGCATCGACCTCGGCCTTGCCTGCAATGGCGACCTTGGCGAGTTTTTCACCTGTGGCGGGGTTTTCGGTGGTGAAGGTCTTGCCCTTCATCACCCACTTGTTATTGATGAAATGGCCAAAGCTGTCGTTATGCTGTGCCAGCCATTCGCGTACAGTGGTATCGCTTTCGGGGGCGGGGCCGTAATCCATCGTGTCAAATATTTCTGCAACTTTTGCGGATGTCATGGTGGTCTCCTTTGCCATTCCTGTTGGCGGTGAATTCAAATAAAGATGATGGTCAGCGCAAGCATGGCCAGAGCAATGCCAAGCCCCGCGTAAGCAAGCGCCAGCGCCTGATTAAAGAGGTAACCGCGGCTGCGCGATTTCGGGCCTTCTTTGCTCAGGCTATAGCTGGGTTTACCCTGCGCATGCAGTCTGAGGTTCATGAAAAAGACCGGCAGGCCGATCGAGAGCAACGATACGGCACCTCCCAGCAGCGCCACGACAAAGGCAGGCTTTACCCCCGTCGTTTGCATTGGCGTCAGCACCAGTATGCCAAACAGGCACAACAGGCCGACAGCCAGCAGACACATCCCGCTAAAGGCGATCTGACGGTATTGGGGGTGCATGTTGTTAAAGGCCGGATTACGCATGGTTCTACCGGTTATCCCATCGCATGGCGGTTGTTGGCGGAGTAACGTCCGCTGACGTGGTGGTCGAGCTGGCGTTCGATATCGGCCAGCAGCGACGACGCGCCGATGCGGAACAGGTCGGGCTGCAGCCAGTCATTGCCAAGTTCCTCTTTCATCAGGAACTGGTAATTCATGACGTCCTTGGCGGTGGAAATGCCGCCAGCGGGTTTATAGCCAACCTTGAAGCCGGTATTGGCCTCGTACTCGCGGATCATGCGCAGCATGACCAGAGACACGTTGAGGTTCGCATTCACGCCTTCCTTGCCGGTCGAGGTCTTGATGTAATCAGACCCTGCCATCATCGACACCATGCTGGCCTTGGCGACGTTGCGCAGGGTGGCAAGCTCGCCGGTGGCAAGAATGGTTTTCAGGCGCGCGCTGCCGCAGGCTTCGCGCATTTCGCGAACCTCGTCGTAAAGCGCCTGCCAGTTGCCGGTCAGCACATGGCCGCGGGTGATGACGATGTCGATTTCATTGGCGCCTGCGGCGACCGAAGCGCGGATTTCATCAAGGCGCTGGGGCAGGGGCGACATGCCGTGCGGAAAGCCCGCCGAAACGGCGGCAACGGGAATGCGCGTGCCTTCCAGTTCGCGCGCCGCGGTTTCAACCATTTCATGGTACACGCAGACGGCGCCAGTGGTCAGATGCAGGCGTTCGATGCCAAGCTTTTCGGTCAGTTCATCCGAAACAGGCTTGCGTGCTTTGGCACAGAGGCGCTTGACACGGCCAGCGGTATCGTCGCCCGACAGCGTGGTCAGGTCGATGCAGCTGATGGCCTTGAGCAACCAGGCGGCCTGATAATCTTTCTTGACGGTGCGGCGGCCGGGCAGCGATGCGGTGCGGCGCTCGACCCCGCTCATGTTCACCTGCAGGTCGTCGATCCAGTCGAGCATAAGCTCGGTGCCTTCGTTGCGCGGATGGCCTGTGTAGTGGCCTTCAATGCGGGCAGGCAGGTGGACGGCGGTGTCGCCGTCAATGACCTGCGCAGTGGTGCTGCGGCTGGTTTTGGCCATGACGATGCTCCTTTTGTTTGATACATCTGCGGCATATAAAATGGGCAGATAAAATATAAGCGAATGGCCAATAAATACGAGCGAAATATCAATTGCGCGGCGCAACAGAATTGTTCAAAACTTGCGCAGTTATGGCAGATAAAACGTCGTCAAAAACCGGATAGCCACTCGCGCGCATCACGTCTTCTGTGACGCGCGCCAGATCGTCGCGCACCCAGATGAAATCAACGCCCGCCGCCTGCGCCGCCTGACAGTCGCGGCGCGAGTCCCCAATGACAACAATCTGGTGCGGGGCGAGGGCGTAGGCGGACATGATCTCGTGGATCATTGTGGGGGCAGGTTTGGCGCGCGGGTCATGCGGGCTGACCGCCACGTAAAAGGCCTCGATCTGCGCCAGCGGGCCGAGCAACATATTCATGCGGGCGTGGATGTCATCAATGACGGGCAGGGTGACAAGCCCCTTATGAATGCAATTTTGTTGAGTAAAAACAAAAGGAAGGACGCTATTTTGGCGCAACAGGGCGATGGTTTGGGCCGCTGTGGGCAATAATTCCAGCTCATCAGGATGCAGGACATAGCCGTCGGTCGGGTCCTGCGCGTGCTGTCCGGCACGCAGGATACGCGTGGTGCGGTTCAATGTACCGTCACGGTCGAAAATGACGGCTTTATAGGGGCGGATAGCCATCGGCGGGTACCTTGCACATAAACAGCTTTAAAAGTCTCTGGAAAGGGAGTATGAGCAAGGAAGTAAAAGAGTAAAGAAAAACAGTAAAGAATTATGGAATTTAAAGATCTTGGCCTGAGCGACGAGCTCCTGCGTGCGGTAACCGAAGCCGGCTATACCGAACCGACACCCATTCAAGCACAAGCCATTCCGGCCATTCAGATGTGCCGCGACGTTCTTGGCCTGGCGCAAACCGGCACGGGCAAAACGGCATCGTTCACGCTGCCCATGATCGATGCGCTCGGCGGTGGCCGCGCCAAGGCGCGCATGCCGCGCTCGCTGATCCTGTCGCCGACGCGCGAACTGGCGGCGCAGATTTCCGAAAATTTCGAAAAATACGGCAAGTATCACAAGCAACTGTCGATGGCGCTGATCGTCGGCGGCACGTCGATGGATGAACAGGTGCGCAACCTTGAAAAAGGTGTCGATGTTCTGATCGCAACGCCGGGCCGTTTGCTCGACCTGTTTGACCGCGGCAAGATTTTGCTGGCCGACATCAAGATCCTGGTGATCGACGAAGCTGACCGCATGATGGATATGGGCTTCATTCCCGATCTGGAAAAAATCGTTTCAATTCTGCCGCCTATGCGCCAAACTTTGTTCTTCTCGGCAACAATGCCGCCCGAGATCAAGAAACTGGCCGATAAATTCCTGAGCAACCCTAAAGTCATCGAGGTTGCTGCGCGCTCCTCAACTTCAACCAATATCGAACAGTTTTTCGTCAACGTACCGAGTTTCAAGCAAAAATCCCAAGCGTTCTTCAAGCTGTACGAACAGGAAGACGTCAAGAACGCTTTTGTGTTCTGCAACCGCAAACGCGATATCAGCGATGTGTGCAAATCGATGCGCAGCCGTGGCATCAAGGTGATCGGCCTGCACGGCGATATGGAGCAAAGCGAACGTACCGAGGCGCTTGGAAAGTTCAAAGCCGGCGAAGTCGATATTATGGTTTGCTCTGACGTTGCCGCGCGCGGTCTTGACGTGCAGCAGGTCAGCCACGTGTTCAACTGGGATGTTCCCAATCACGCCGAAGATTATGTTCACCGCATCGGCCGCACAGGCCGCGCCGGTGCCAAAGGCCGCGCGTTCAGTCTGGTCACGCCCAATGACGACAAACAGGTTGTCGCGATCCAGAAGCTCATCAACAAGAAAGTCGATGTGCTTGATCTGGGTATCGGACAGCCGCGCGTTGAAACCAAGGCGGATGTCGCGATTGAAGCGAAAGAGCGTCACCACAACCGTCATTCAGGCCGCCGTGGCGGCGGCAAGCCCGAGCCGCGTTTAGAGCGCAGCACCGCCGATCAGGACCTGCCCGCAGAACATAATAACGGCCGCTTTGACGCCGATGATCTGCCGTCGTTCCTGCAAAAGCGCTAGGCGCGTTTTGCAACGGCACTTCGCTTGACATCTGCCTGATATAACTCGATAATCGCATGGCATGTATCCGGTTGGGGGACCGAATGCATAGCGCGCTATATTCGGGGTTTCATGTCTTTCTTTCGGCCACTACGCCAGCCATCCGCACTTTGCGGCACTGCCTTTGTCATGGCAGTGTTGCTGGCATCTGTTGCGCCGCTGTCAAAGGCATGGGCACAGCAATCCTTTCCCGCCCTTGACCCCGCCAGCGTTCCCGGCGCCAGCGCGCCAGCAACGCCGCTTGTCGTTGCGGAGCCACTTGCCGATCAGGCCACAGTTGCCGAGCTGTTTGCCGTCCCGCAAGCGACGACCCAGCAAGCACCCGATCCCGAAGCGGTCGATTTTAGCGCCGACCATGTCACCTATGATGACCCTGCACAGACGGTGACCGCCACTGGCAATGTCGACATGTTGCAAGACGGCCAGCACCTGCGCGCGGATGAAATCAGCTATGCGATCGGTACCGACAAGGTCGCAGCCAAAGGCAACGTCGTGCTGACCATGCCCAACGGCGACGTGCATCGTGCGGAACAACTGGAACTCACCGAAAAAATGCGCTCCGGCGTGATCAAAGGCATGTTGTCCAAGTTAACCGACGGATCGCGCTTTACCGCCAGCGAAGGCATTCGTCAGGCCGGCGTGCGTACGACCATGCGCGATGCAACCTATACGCCCTGCAAAGTATGCGAGACCAACCCCAAGCCGCTGTGGCAGATCAAGGCCGACAAGGTCGTGCATGACGAAGTGAACAAAAGCATTAAATACAAGAACGCGCGCATGGAATTTGCAGGCGTGCCGTTCTTCTACACGCCGATGTTTGCCCACCCGGACCCCAGCGTGAAGCGCAAAAGCGGCTTCCTGCGCCCTGAATACGGCTGGTCAAGTGATACCGGCGGCTATCTTGAAAGTGCATATTATTTCGGCGACATCGCGCCCAACATCGACGCGACCTTACGCCTGCGCCCGACGATGGAACGTGGCGTGCTGACGCAAGGCGAATGGCGCCAGCGCTTTGAGCGCGGCAGCATCCAGATTGATGCCGGCGGTGTGCAATCCGACCGCGACGAAGAAGACGGCCGCGTTGAACAAAATCGCGACCGCGGCCATATCTTCGCCAATGGCCTGTTCAACCTTTCCGATACATGGCGCGCGGGCTTCAACGCCGCCGCTGTCAGCGACAAGAGCTATCTGCGCCTCTACGATATCGACGAAGACAAAGACAGAGACGACATCCTTGAAAATACCCTTTACCTCGAACGTCTGTCGGGCCGCGACTACACCAATGTGCGCGCGCTGGCGTTTCGCGACCTGCGCCTTGGTCCGCGCCCCAAGCAGGCCGAAATCGTGCCCGAGCTGACCCACCGCATGTATGGCGCGCCCAAGGCGACCTTTGGCGGGCGCTGGGAAGCGGGCGTATCGAGCATGTATCTGCACCGCGGCGATAATGACGAGCAAGATGTGCAGCGTGGCTCCGCCGACATCGGCTGGGAGCGCCGCTTTGTGGCGGATAGCGGCCTTGTGTCGACACTGCGCGGCACAGCGCGCGTTGATGCGTACAAGGTTCTCGACAACAACCTGTTGCCGCCCGGCGTCAGCGACGAAACCGAGGACGTGCGCGGCAATGCCGTGGCCAGCCTTGTCACCAGCTATCCGATGCAAAAGCGTTTTGACAGCGTGAGCTGGCTGGTCGAGCCGATCTTTGGCGTCGCGCTCAGCCCGCAAATCGACGAGCGCGAATTCGATATTCCCAACGAGGACAGCCTCGACGTCATCATCGATACCAGTAACCTGTTCAGCGACAACCGCTTTTCAGGCATCGACCGTCAGGAAGACGGCACCCGCATCAACTACGGCTTTAAAACCGGACTGTTCGGCGACAACGGACGTTACGGCACGGTTTATCTGGGCCAGACCCGCCGCTTTGACAATGCGTCGTATTATCCGCAAGGGTCGGGGCTTGAGGGCAAGGTATCATCCTATGTCGGGCAGATCGCCATCGGGCTGGACAAGGCGTTGCAGGCGGATTATCGCATCCAGCTCGACAACAACAATTTCGCCTCGCAACGCCACGAACTCGGCGCGACCAGCACGCTTGGCAACTTTACCAATACCGGCCGCTACATGTACATCAACGGCATTCAGGGCACGGATTTCACCGAGACGCGCGAACAGGCTGAGCTTGCGACGGAATACCGCTTCACGCCCGTCTGGCGCGGCTACGGCGCGGCACTCTATGACCTTGGCGAGGAACCCGGCCTGCGCCGTGCGCGGCTGGGACTTGGCTATGCGGATGAATGTTTCTCGTTCGCGCTTGAAGGCACGCGTAACCTGACCAACGATGCGGCGGGTGAAAGCGAGACGTCGATCATGGCGCGCATCGGCTTCAAGAATATCGGCGAGTTCAGCGGGCCGGAAATTTCGCTGAAATCACAAGCCAACCAATGACAATAAAAAGCCGCACGCGGCACCCACAACAGGAGAGCAGAAGATGAACTACATGATGTTTGAATCCGGCGGCAGCTCCCGCCGTCGCGCCAAGGAACGCCGCCGCAAGATGATGTTCCGCTTTGTGCTGTTCGCGCTTGTCTGCGGCTTTTTCTTCTGGTTCGGCGGCGAGATGGTCCGCAGCAGCGAAGTCGCCTATAAAACTCGCGCGCAAAAGCTGGAAAAAGAACGCGAAGCCGTCGATCAAAAGCTGATTACCCTGCAATCCGAAGTGCAGTCGACCGCCATCCGCTATCAGCAGCTTGAGGAAAAGTACAAGCAGGAAGTGCCGCAAGGCGCATTCAAGGACCTGACCGATCTGGTCAAAAAGCGCCTTGATGCCGGTATTCGCCCCGATCGTCTGGCCTTTATCATCGATCAGGCCAGCCCGCCCAAGAACTGCTCGCAAGCCGTCGCCAAGCGTTTCGTCGTCAAGACGCCCGTCTATAGCGGCCCGCACGGCACAGTCGCCTTTGGCAACGGCGCCATCACTGTCACGGGCGAGGGCAAGTCAGCCATCGGCAGCAGCGGCAGCCCCGAGGCCTGGTATGATCCCGGCAAGCCGGTCAAGGTCAAGTTCATCGAGCTTGGCGGCAAGGAAACAACCAAAGAAGGTCTGCTACCTATCCAGCATTCGATGGTCGTCGGCAACAAGGAATACCGCTTTACGGTGGCCGCGGGAGAGCGTTCGTTCATCGCTGTCACGTCAGACAGTTGCGATTACCCCTAAAGGATCACCGCCGCTAATAAAAAACGCCGCCAGTAGATGGCGGCGTGTTTTTTTTTTTTTGGGGGAAAAGCCGGTTCTTTGGG
>JAEXMB010000041.1 GCA_023444705.1 Pseudomonadota bacterium
TTGCAAGGATGGTTGACGTGGCCGGAGATGCAAAACAGCTTGGTGCCGCGGTTCTTTTCGTTGCCGAAGGACCCAAACCAGTCGCCGCCGCGGCGCAGGATATCGGGCACCACCGCGATGGTTTCGACGTTGTTCACGGTCGTCGGGCAGGAATAGAGACCCGCACCCGCCGGAAACGGCGGCTTGTTGCGGGGCATGCCTTTTTTGCCCTCGAGACTGTTGATGAGCGCACTTTCCTCGCCGCAGATGTAAGCACCGGCACCGCGATGGACGTAGAGGTCGAAATCCCAGCCGGAGCCCGCCGCGTTCTTGCCGAGCAAGCCCGCATCGTAAGCTTCATCAACCGCTTTTTGCAGTGCTTGAATTTCAAGGTGGAATTCACCACGAATGTAGATGTAGCACGCATGCGCGCCGATGGCGAAAGACGCCAGCAATGCGCCCTCGATCAGCTTGTGCGGTTCGTGGCGCAGAATGTCGCGGTCTTTGCAGGTGCCGGGCTCGGACTCGTCACCGTTGATGACGAGGTAGCTCGGGCGGCCATCTTTACCCGGTTCTTTGGGCATGAACGACCATTTCATGCCGGTCGGGAAGCCCGCACCGCCGCGTCCGCGCAGCTCGGATTTTTTGACTTCTTCGACAATCCAGTCGCGGCCCTTGGCGATCAGGTCCTTGGTCTTGTCCCACGACCCGCGCGCTTGCGCCGATTTCAGGTCAGCGCCATGCCAGCCGTAGATGTTGGTAAAGATGCGGTCTTTGTCCTGCAAGGCCATGATTATTTCCCCGCCTTCTTGATTCCGGCTTTTTCGGCCTGTTCGAACAACGACGTGGCCCCTACTTCGGAGGTCGAAGCATGACGGCCCGTTTGCGAGCCTGCCTTGGGCTTTTGCCCGCGCTTGAGCGTTTCGATCACGTTGACGATATTGTCGGCGGTCAGGTCCTCGTAGAACTCGTCGCCGTTATACTGCACCACGGGCGCGTTGACGCAGGCGCCAAGGCATTCAACATCGGTGATGGTGAACTGGCCGTCGGACGTGGTTTCGCCAAGCTTGATGCCAAGATGTTTTTCGCAGGCATGCACGACGTCAGACGATCCGCGTAACCAGCACGGGGTCGTGGTGCAGAACTGCAGGTGGTGCGTCCCGCGCGGTGCCAGGTTGTACATGGTGTAAAACGTCGCAACCTCGAACACCTTGATTTTCGGCATGTCGAGAATGCGCGCGATTTCTTCCATCGCCTTTTCAGGGATCCAGTTGTCGTGCTGCTGCTGGGCGACCCAGAGCATACCCATGACGGCACTGGCCTGACGGCCCTTGGGATATTTGGCGATCAGCTCGTTCACCTTCTTCATGCTTTCGTCGCTGAAAGCAAAGCTGGTGGGCTGTTCGAAATGGCTGTGAATAGCGCCCGCGCTCATCGGTCAATCTCCCCGAATACGACGTCCATTGAACCGATGATCGAAACCGCATCGGCCAGCATGTGACCTTTTGACATGAAATCCATACCCTGCAGGTGGGCAAAACCCGGGGCGCGGATGTGGCAGCGGTACGGCTTGTTGGTGCCGTCGCTGACCAGATAGACGCCGAACTCGCCTTTGGGCGCTTCGACGGCTGTGTATGTTTCGCCAGCCGGAACGTGATAGCCCTCGGTATAAAGCTTGAAGTGGTGGATCAGCGCTTCCATCGAGTTTTTCATCTCCGCACGCTTGGGCGGCGTGACTTTGTGGTCGTCGACCATCACGGGACCGCCCGGCATTTTCTCGATCGCCTGCTTCATGATGCGGCAGCTCTGGCGCATTTCCTCCACGCGCACCAGATAGCGCGCGTAGCAGTCGCCGGTGGTGCCGGTCGGGATGTCGAAATCCATATCGGCGTAGCAGTCATAGGGGCGCGCCTTGCGCAGGTCCCACGGCACGCCGCTGGCGCGCAGCATCGGACCGGTAAAGCCCCAATCCAGCGCCTCGCGCTTGGACACCACGCCGATATCGACGGTGCGCTGCTTGAAGATGCGGTTTTCAGACAGCAGGCTTTCCATGTCGTTGATGAATTCCAGCACGCTGTCGGCGAAATAGTACATGTCTTCAGCGAGCCCCGCGGGCATGTCCTGATGCACGCCGCCGGGACGGAAGTAGTTGGCGTGCAGGCGCGCACCGCAGACGCGCTCGTAGAACTCCATGCCCTTCTCGCGCTCCTCAAAACCCCACAGCGCGGGCGTAAGCGCGCCGACGTCAAGCGCATAGGTGGTGAGGTTGAGGATATGGTTGATGACGCGGCCAAGCTCGGCGAACAGCACGCGGATATATTGCGCGCGCGCGGGCACCGTGATCTTGAGCAGTTTTTCAACGCCAAGCGCGAAGGCATGCTCCTGGTTCATGGGTGCCACGTAATCAAGGCGGTCGAAATACGGCAGCGCCTGCATGTAGGTCTTGTACTCGATCAGCTTTTCGGTGCCACGGTGCAGCAGGCCGATATGCGGGTCGGCGCGTTTGACGATCTCGCCTTCCATTTCAAGGATCAGGCGCAAGACGCCGTGCGCGGCCGGGTGCTGCGGGCCGAAGTTGACGGTATAGGGCTTGATGCCGTGATCGGTTGCTTCAGCCGTGTTTTTCTGTGCGTCGGTCATGGTCATTGCGCTTTCTTCTCCAGCAGGTCGGCGCCGAATTTGGGCTTCACCGCTTTTTCATCGCCGGGCAACTGCACGTCTGTCATGCCTTCCCACGGGCTGACGAAGTCAAAGTTGCGATAGTCCTGCGCCAGTTGCACGGGTTCGTACACCACGCGCTTTTGTTCGCTGTCATAGCGCATTTCGACGAAACCGGTCAGCGGGAAATCTTTGCGCAACGGGTGGCCCTCAAAACCATAGTCGGTCAGGATGCGGCGCAGGTCGGGATGGTCGTTGAAATAGATGCCGTACATGTCCCAGACCTCGCGCTCGAACCAGTTGGCGGCGCTATAGATCTCGGTCACGCTGTCGACGGGCGTGTTCTCGTCGGTGCGCACTTTCACGCGCATGCGGAAGTTATGCTTGAGGCTGAGCAACTGGTAGACCACCTCGAAACGCTCGTCGCGCTCGGGGTAATCAACGCCGCAAATGTCGATCAGCTGGCGGAAGTCGCAGTTGGCGTCGTTGAGCAGGAAGGTCACAAAACGCTTCAGCCCTTCGCGGCGCACGGTGAAGCACATTTCGTCCTGCTGCATTTCCTTTTTCAGGATCAGCGGCGCCATGCTGGCTTCGATGTATTCACCCAGGTTTTCGAGGTTTTCGACTGACATCAGCGCACCAACCTTGTGTCTTCGCGTTGAATCTTTTTCTGCAGTTGCAGAATGCCGTAGACCAGCGCTTCGGCGGTCGGCGGGCAGCCGGGCACGTAAATGTCGACAGGCACGATGCGGTCGCATCCGCGCACGACGGAATAGGAATAGTGATAGTAGCCGCCCCCGTTGGCACATGACCCCATCGAGATTACCCAGCGCGGCTCCGCCATCTGGTCGTAAACCTTGCGCAGCGCGGGCGCCATCTTGTTGGTCAGCGTGCCGGCGACGATCATCACGTCGGACTGGCGCGGGCTTGGGCGCGGAATGACGCCGAAACGGTCGAGGTCATAGCGGCTCATGTAGCTGTGGATCATCTCGACCGCGCAGCACGCAAGGCCAAAGGTCATCGGCCACAGCGAACCCGTGCGTGCCCAGTCGAGAAGCTTGTCCATCTGCGCGACGACGAAGCCTTTGCTTTGCAGCTCACCGTTCACGCCCGCGATGATGCGGTCCTGCCCGGGACCGGGCGGCAGCGTCAAAAGCGATGTGGGGGATTGTTGAAGCGTCATGGATGCTTACTCCCAGTCAAGGGCGCCTTTGCGCCACTCGTAAATGAAACCGACGGTCAGGATGCCAAGGAACAGCATCATCGACCAGAAACCGAACAGACCCAGATCGCCCAGCGAGATCGCCCACGGAAACAGGAACGCGATTTCAAGGTCAAAGATGATGAACAGGATCGACACAAGATAAAAGCGCACGTCGAACTTGCTGCGCGCGTCGCCAAACGGCTCAAAGCCGCACTCGTACGGCGACAGCTTTTCAGGATCGGGCTTTTGCTTGCCCGCGATCAGCGAAGCCACGACCATGACCAGCGCAAGGCCGCCCGCGATCATGAGAAAAATCACGATCGGCAGATAATTGAGCAAGAGTTCTTGTGGAGCCATTGATACCGCCTTGATGACCGCACGCGAAGCGCGCGGCGCAAAGTGTCATCCTGAAGTTGCGAGATGTGCGCCCGGCCGGAAAGGCTGAGTCGCCCAAGACGCAATTAACTTACTCCTTCGCATCAGGCGAAGGAAGGGGGTTATCTGTTGATAATGAAGGATTTTTAAAACATGTCTCTTGCGCCTGCGCGAAAACAAAAACCCACGCTTTCGCGTGGGCTGTTTGGGATCGGAAATGGCGCGAGTGACGGGACTTGAACCCGCGGCCTCATGCGTGACAGGCATGCGCTCTAACCAGCTGAGCTACACCCGCCAATTCCAATCAAGTGGACACTCTTTTGACTGTTTTACCCCCCAAAGTCAACGGGGAAAATACAGAAGATATTTCACGCCGCCGCATTCCAGCGCGCCAATACAGGAAAAATCTACAACCATATGAATTATATACGTTTATGCGGCTGCAGTATGATCGACCAGCGCGCAGTCCGCAGCCTTGGGGTCGCGCTCCACCTGAATGGTCGCATGCGCGATTCCATATTTGGCGCGCAAATCGGCGCAGACTCGCTGCAGGAAAGCATCGTCCCCCTGACGGCCTGGGGCCACCAGATGCACGGTCAGGGCCGTCTCGGTGGTGCTGAGGGGCCAAATATGCAAATCATGCACCGCCTCTACCCCTTCCTGCCCTTGCAGGGTCGCCATGACGGCGGCAGGATCAATATGTGAAGGGACAGCCGCCAGCGCCATGTTGAGCGCGTCGCGCGCCAGCCCGTAGGACGACCAGATGATGATGGCCGCAATCACCAGCCCCATGACAGGGTCAAACCACAACCATCCCGTTTGCGACATCATAAAGGCCGAAACCACCACCCCAAGCGACACCGCCGCATCCGCCGCCATATGCAGGAAAGCCCCGCGGATATTGATGTCGTGCTTTTGCCCCTTCCAGAACATCAGCGCCGTCGCGGTATTCACCACGATGGCAAGCGTGCCGACCACCATCACGGGTCCGGTCGCGATCTCGGCAGGTTCGAAGAAACGGCGGATGGATTCAAGCGTCATCGCCCCCGTCGCAAGCAACAACAGCCCCGCGTTGGCCAGCGCCGTCAGGTAGGTGGCACTGCGGTACCCATAGGTCCGTCGCATGGTGGGTGCCAGACGGCCCAGCCAGACGCCGATCCAAGCCAGCAACAGGCCGATGACGTCGGAAAAGTTATGCAGGGCATCGGCAATCAGCGCGACCGACTGCGTAATAAACCCCGCCGACAGCTCCGCCACCACGAAACCGCAGTTCAACGCCGCTGCGATGACGAAACGGCGGCTCATGTCGTTGGGGTCGCCATGATGGTGGTGCCCGTGATGGCCGTGGGAATGGCCGTGACTGCATCCGCCCCCGTGGGCGTGACTGTGGCCGTGATGATCGTGGGGCATGGGCGGGTATCCTTCCTGCGGCAAAAGCACGGCAAAACAATACTTTACCCGCGCGGCGGCAACCAGATACCTTGTAAGATATTGAATAAAAACAAAAAGCTGCCTTGCGGCAGCTTTGAACGTCGGAAAAAGTGGTGGGCGCTGAGAGACTCGAACTCCCGACACCCTCGGTGTAAACGAGGTGCTCTACCAACTGAGCTAAGCGCCCGACGTGGAAAGAAGGTTTAAAGCCCCGCCGATACCTTGTCAAGCGGCTTTATGGCAGATTTTTAGGGCCCCTTTTTGGGCTGCATGGCGTTGTTGCGGGCAATATCTGCCAGCAAACCGCGTTGTTCCCCCGCCTGCGCGGGCCGGATAAACGCACCGGCCTCATAAGCCTTGGCCTCGGTATTGCCATTGAGCGAGGGTACGGACATTTCCACCCTGTGGAAGGTGCCAATGCCCCTGTCTGCGGGAACAACCTTGTGCCCTTCTTTTGAATAGACGAAGTTTTCGCCCACTTCACGCTGGCGGATCCACGGCAGGATCACGCTGTTCCACACATTGGAATGCATGCTGCGGATGCTCACGCTGGTGTTGTGCAAAACATTGGCGACCTTTTCGATATCGGGGCGGTCCTGCCCCGTAATCGCGGCATGGTTGTCGGCAATGCGCTTGAGCAAACCGTTATGCACGGGCCGGGGCTCTACCAGCACGACCTGATAATCAGACATCGCCATCATCTGGGCTGCCGTACAGGCCATTGAATGCGCGCCGATCACCGCTTTGTCATCGGTGATGGGTAGCGGCTTTCCTTGTGCGTCACGAAATGCCCCTGCCGCGATCTTGTGCCTGACTTCCTCGGCATAGGCATAGAGCGCGCGCGACTGTCCGCGCATGCCGCCCAGCGCCATCTGCTGCAGGTCCATGAGCGTATCGCCAAGGTTATCGTCGCTTTCAAGGCCAGGCATCGTAATCATCACCCGTCCGCTGTCACGGTGGTAGACTGTCAGGAAATGCGCGCCGTGCATCGCCTCGGCCGTATTCACCCCCGCATCACGGCGTTTGTCGGACTTGTGGTCCAGCACCACCCACGGGCTGTCGGGCTGGCCAAAGGCATGCTCCATCGCCGCATCCATGTTAAAGGCGTTCTTGGCCCGCAGATTGAAATGGGCGTTGAGGTGACTGGCATGCGCATGGCGGCGCGACCCCATGTAATAGGAGGCGTAGACAGCGATCAGCGCATCGTTCAACGGAATCCCCGGCTTGTCCTGCCATCCATGAACGGTAATGCCCGAGGCCGCCGTCATCCCTATACCTCCACATAATAACTATGGAAATTATAGGTGGTAATTATTAACTTTTTATTAAATGTTGGCTCAGCGGCGCGGGCCGTTATCACGCGGGCGCGGCGGCACTACGTTGGCGGGCATGCTGCCTACCGTCATACTGTCGAGCAGCCATTTGGCCTTGGCGGCATCCAGCACGGGTGCGGCTTCCAGCACTTCGAGCGTATGGGAAAAGTCGCGGCTGCAGTCGGAGTGCATGATCAGGTCAACCCCCGCCCCCAGTGCCTCTTTGGTGATCTTGGCGAGCGTACCGGGCAGCGGCAGGCCCATGCCGAACTGGTCGCGCGCGGTCTTGGAAAAACCTTCGGGCCAGATCGCGTTCATTTCGATGGTATCGGCCACCAGCACGCCTTCAAAACCGATGATGGTGCGGATCACATCGATACATTTGGGCGAGATGGTCGCGCAACGGTCGGGATCAATGTCGGTATAGACGACATGCGCCGTCATCATCGCGCGCGTTTCCTTGAGGTTGCGGAATGGCACGAAATCACTGCGCTGAAGCTCGGTCAGGGTCGTGGCGATGCCGTCATGCGCATAGTGCGGGTCGGCTGACACGCGGCCATAGCCCGGCACGTGCTTGACGATGGCGGTCACGCCCATGCTTTCCATGCCTTCGACAAAGGCGCGCGCGCATTCGGTGACGATATAGGGATCGTCGCCAAAGCTGCGGTTGAACAGGCTGGCCGAGGTTGCGTGCGGCTTACCTTCGTTGTCTTTGTTGGCGATGACGTCGGCCTTGACCAGATCGACCACGGGCGCGCAGTTGACGTCGATGCCAAGCTCGACCAAATCCTGCGCAATCTGGCGTGCATTGGCGTAGATCGCGGCCTTGGCGGCCTCGAGGTCCTTGACGGCAAGATCGGCGAAACTGCGCGCCGATGGCACGTCGCGCCAGCCGTGACCGTATTCGGGTTTCAGGCGGTTGACCTTGCCGCCCTCGGCATCGATAAACACCTTGGCGTGCGGGCAGACGGAGCGCAGTTGCTTGATGACATGGCGCACAGCATCTTTGCCCTTGGCAAACGGCTCGTTGAAAATCACCATGCCGAAGGGCTGGTGCTTTTTAAACGCTTCCAGTTGCTCTGGCGTGAAGTTGTCCGTGCGGCAGCCGATGATGACCGGTTTCATGTCGATGCGTCCCTTAAGAAAAAACCCGAGCCTGCCCCATTATAAGCAAGCCCGGGTTATTTCGTCACCCCCTCTGGCGAGGGGGCATGTCCTTAGCCGTTGACGGCTTCTTTCAGCTCTTTACCCGGCGTGAATTTCACGCGGTTGCTGGCTTCGATCTGGATGGTTTCGCCGGTGCGGGGGTTACGGCCGGTCGATGCCTCGCGGCGGGAAACTTTGAAGCTGCCAAAGCCGGTGAAGCGGGCTTCGTTGCCCTGCTTGAGGGTTTCGCCGATGGTGGCGAAAGCCTGATCGACCACGTCGGTGATCTGGGTTTTGGTCATAGCGGGCAGTTTGGAGGAAATCGCGTCGATCAGTTCGTTCTTGTTCATCTTCAAGTCTCCTTGTGACGGATGACGCAGGCCTGCGGCCAGCCCTGTAAAGGGACGTGGAAAACCAAATGCAGCCTGCTGATGGTCTTATTGTGCGCGGGTTTGCGCCCAATATCAACCGCCAAACAGGCCGCGATTATGGTTAACCAGATCAGTGACGCAGGCCGTCGCCGTCCTTCTTGTCGGCGGTCTCGACCGGTGCGGCTTCGACCTTGTCCTCGACAGGTTCGGGCGCTGCGACCAGAGCATGTTGCAGCACCTCGGTGATGCTGGTGACAGGCACGATCTCAAGCCCCTTTTTGACGTTGTCGGGGATGTCGGCGAGGTCCTTGACGTTGTCTTTGGGGATCAACGCCTTGGTGATGCCGCCGCGCAATGCCGCCAGCAGTTTTTCCTTCAAACCGCCGATGGGCATGACCTGGCCGACCAGATCGACCTCGCCCGTCATGGCGATATCCTTGCGGATGGCGATGCCGGTCAGGCTCGACACGATCGCGGTGACCATCGCGATGCCGGCAGACGGCCCGTCCTTAGGCGTAGCACCCTCGGGCACGTGAACGTGGACGCCAAGCTGTTCAAGCGTGGCGGGCTTGATGCCCAATTGCCCCGCACGCGACTTGATGAGCATTTCGGCGACCTGCACCGACTCTTTCATCACATCGCCCAGCTGGCCGGTCATGGAGACCTTGCCCTTGCCGCCGGGGAACGTTACGGCCTCGATCTGCAACAGATCGCCGCCGACTTCCGTCCATGCCAGACCGGTGACGACGCCGACACGATCGACCTCGTCCGCCTGACCGAAGCGGAAACGCGGTACGCCGGAATATTTCTCGATATTCTTGGGCGTGATGGTCAGCGCAGTTTTCTTGCCGAGCATGATTTCCTTGATCGCCTTGCGGCCCAGCGTGGACAGCTCGCGCTCGAGGTTACGCACGCCCGCCTCGCGGGTGTAGTAGCGGATCAGATGGCGGATGGCCGCATCGGTAACGGTCAGCTCGTCCTTCTTCAGGCCGTTGGCCTCCATGATCTTGTCCATCAGGTGGCGCTTGGCGATTTCAAGCTTCTCGTCCTCGGTATAGCCCGACAGGCGGATGATCTCCATACGGTCAAGCAGCGGACGCGGCAGGTTGAGCGAGTTGGCCGTGCAGACGAACATCACGTCCGACAGGTTGTAGTCAACTTCCAGGTAGTGGTCGTTGAAGGTGCTGTTCTGTTCGGGGTCCAGCACCTCCAGCAGTGCCGCCGCCGGATCGCCGCGGTGGTCGTGGCCCATCTTCTCGATCTCGTCGAGCAGGAACAACGGGTTTGACACCTTCGCCTTCTTCATGCCCTGAATGATGCGTCCGGGCATGGAGCCGATGTAGGTGCGGCGGTGGCCGCGGATTTCGGATTCATCGCGCACCCCGCCCAGCGACATGCGCACGAAGTTGCGGTTGGTCGCCTTGGCAATCGACTTGCCAAGCGAGGTCTTGCCCACGCCGGGAGGGCCGACGAGGCAGATGATCGGGCCTTTGACCTTGTTGGAGCGCTGCTGCACGGCAAGGTATTCAAGGATGCGCTCCTTGACCTTCTCAAGGCCGTAGTGGTCCTTGTTCAGCACTTTCTCGGCGTATTTGAGGTCCTTGAGAACCTTGCTGCGCTTGGCCCAGGGCACAGAGGTCAGCCAGTCGAGGTAATTGCGGATGACGGTGGCTTCGGCCGACATCGGGCTCATCTGGCGCAGCTTTTTCAGCTCGCCCATCGCCTTGGCCTTGGCGTCCTTGCTCATGCGCGCCTTGTTGATCTTGTCTTCCAGCTCGCCGAGTTCGTCAACACCGTCCTCGCCCTCGTTGAGTTCCTTCTGGATCGCTTTCATTTGCTCGTTGAGGTAATACTCGCGCTGCGTCTTTTCCATTTGCTTTTTGACGCGGCCGCGGATGCGCTTTTCGACCTCAAGCACGCTGATCTCGCCCTCCATGTAGCCAAAGATCTGCTCAAGGCGCTCGGCGACGTTGAAGACCTCCAGCAGTTTCTGGCGGTCGGCGATTTTCAGCACCAGATGCGACGCGACCGTGTCGGCCAGCTTTTGCGGATTGTCGATCTGGCTGATCGACGCGATGATCTCGGGCGGAATCTTTTTGTTCAGCTTGACGTACTGGTCGAACTGCGACACGCAGGCACGCATCAGGCCATCGATGGCCTCGCTTGATACGGCGGGTTCCTCGATCTGTTCGGCATAGGCTTCGAAGAAGTTTTCTTCGGCGGTATAGTTCAGCACGCGCGCGCGCTCGTGCCCTTCAACCAGCACCTTGACGGTACCGTCGGGCAGCTTGAGCAATTGCAAAACAGTGCCGATGGTGCCGACGTTGTAGAGGTCGCCGGCATTGGGTTCGTCCTGCTGCGCGGATTTCTGCGTCACCAGCAGGACCTTTTTGTCCTTGAGCATCGCCGCTTCAAGCGCGCGCACGGATTTGTCGCGGCCAACGAACAGCGGAACGATCATATAGGGGAAAACGACGATATCCCTGAGCGGCAGTACCGGAAATTTTTCGCCTGCCATAACGGTATCGTGAGTCATCTGTGAACCTTTCGTCTCTTCAGTCATTTAGCCCCGCCCAGTATCGCGCTCTTCCGTTTAACAAACCATGAAGAATGCGCCCGAAACATCGGCCCGGCAGAGGCTCTGACCATGCAGCAACCCTGCCCTTACCCCCATCTAACTATACCTTGCCGGGGTGAAAGCAAGTGAGCGGCGGCAAGATGCGTGTTTTCAAGCTGTTGCCGCGCATTTTTTGCGCTGAATCAGCAAGGGCGGGCCGCTGTTTTCAAGCACCCCGCCCCGCCTTGTATCTTGCAGCCAAGCCGGAAATTAAGCGGCTTTCTTTTCTTCGCCGCCAAACGGCTGTTTTTCGACGATATGGTCGATCAGGCCGAATTCCTTGGCGTCTTCGGCCGACATGAAGCGGTCACGCTCGAGTGCCTCTTCGATCTTGGCAAGTTTCTGGCCGGTATGCTTGACGTAGATTTCGTTCAGGCGCTTGCGCAGGCTGAGGATTTCTTTCGCCTGAATTTCGATGTCGGTCGCCTGACCTTGCGCACCGCCCGAGGGCTGGTGAACCATCACGCGCGAGTTCGGCAGCGAGTAACGCTTGCCCGCGGCACCAGCCGTCAGCAGCAGCGAGCCCATCGAGCAAGCCTGGCCGATGCACACGGTGGCCACGTCGGGCTTGATGTATTGCATGGTGTCGTACATCGCAAGGCCCGAGGTCACAACACCACCGGGCGAGTTGATGTAGAGATAGATGTCCTTCTTCGGGTTTTCCGATTCAAGGAACAACAGCTGCGCGCAGATCAGCGTCGACATGTGGTCGTTGACCTGACCCGACAGGAAGATGATGCGCTCTTTCAGCAGGCGCGAGTAGATGTCGAACGAGCGCTCGCCGCGGGCGGTCTGTTCAATGACCATCGGCACCAGCATGCTCATTTGTTCGGAAATATGGCTCATGGATAGTCCCCCTGATTTTTTTGTTTCGTGGATGGCGGTGCGTGAAAGCCTGTGTTCGCACCCGACCATCAGATAGATCTTTGACCGCCAAAGAAAAAGGGCCGGTGGAAAACCACCAGCCCTGTAATCTTAGCAAAGAGAGAGAAGTCTCGGAAAGGCCTTTTTGACGCCAAGCGGTCGTAAAGACGCGCTTTTAGTCAAAAAGCCTTTCCCGCAACGCTTAGGCCGAAGGACCTTGCGCTTTGCGGCTGCTGCGAACAGCAGGCTTCTTGTCGTCGTTGCTGGCGCTCAGGCCCGCTTCCGCACGGCGGCCTGCCGTCCAGAACTCGGGGAACTCAGCCAGACGGACAACCAGCTCGGGACGGAAACGGCCCCATTCAGCCGAGTTCGCCTGACCGTTGTTCAGGGCCTGGATAACGTCGTCTTTACCCATTTTCGCGATTTTCTCGAGAACAGCCGCAGTCAGGCTGTCAACGGGCACGTCGCGCTTGGCTTCGGCGGCATATTTGCCACCGGGCTTGCGGGATTCGGTGACGCCGTCGATGTAGCCGATTTTCAGGGCTTGGTCAGCGGTCAGCCAGGTGTCGCGTTCCATGACCAGATCCCAGTATGCGTGGTTCAGGCCGGTGAATTCGACGTAGACGCTTTTCAGGGTCTCGTGCAGGCGTGCGGTGTGACCGCTGCGGATTTCAAAATCGGTGTGCTGGGTGCCGCCGTTGGCGCCGGTCATGATCTGGTGGATCATCAGGTCAGCGCTGGGGGTCATGTAGCGTTGGTCGCCCGACGCAAGCATGATCGAGCCCATCGAGGCCTGCATGCCGTTACCGATGGTCACGATGGGGCACTTGATCTGGCGGATGATGTCGTACATCGCCATGCCGTCGATGACCGAGCCACCGGGAGAGTTGATGAGCAGCGTGATAGGAGCATCTTCGTCAAGCGCTTCGAGGTGCTTGAGGTATACGATGGTGCGGTACGCAAGGTTGGCGTCAACCTGGCCGCCGATAACGACCACGCGCTTGCTGTGCATCAGCGCTTCGGGGCTGAAGCGTGCAGCTTCCTTGTTTTCTGCCGAAGCAGGTTCGAAGTTTGACAGCGACTGGATGTCAACTGCGCCACCGATCATAGCTGCATCAACGGATGCGCCACGATTGAATTGATCTTTCTTGCTCATCTCTCATATGCCTTTCGTTGTTTTCTTTATTCAGGCACACACTCTAGTCTTCGCCTTGGCCGCCGGGACTTTTTTTTGATCTGTCCCTTGTACGTTCAAGACTGCACGGACGAATTACTTCGTGCCGGATTTCTTGGCTTTGGAGCCCGATGCCTTCTTGGGGGGCTCTTGCTCCGCTGCCTTCGTGAGCTCGTCAATTGTGACTTCGCGAGACTCAATCTTAGCTCTTTCCAGAATGAAGTCAACGACTTTATCTTCATAAATCGGCGCCTTCACAGCCTCAAGAGCCTGCGGATTTTGTTGATAATATTCAAAGACTTGCTTCTCCTGACCGGGGTAGCGGCGGGCTTCGTTGATCACGGCCTGCTGCAGTTCCTGATTGGAAACTTCGATTTTGTTCGCACGGCCGATTTCGGCCAGAACCAGACCCAGCTTCACGCGGCGTTCGGCAATGCCTTCGTATTCGGCATTTTCTTCTTCGCTGTCGAACTTGTGATCATCCGCATCATGGTTGTGCGGCTTGTTGGGGTTGAGCTGGTGCCAGATGTTGATGAACTCCGCACGCACCATGCCGGCGGGCACGTCAAAGCTGTGCTTGTCATCGAGCTGGTCGAGCAGCGCGCGCTTGACGTTCATGCGGCTGAGCTGGTCGTACTCGTTCTGGATTTGCTCGCCGATGGCCTCTTCCACTTTGGCGATGCTGTCAAAGCCAAGGAACTTGGCGAATTCGTCATCGAGCTTGGGCACGACGGGCGCGCGCAGTTCTTTCACTTCGACTTCAAACACGGCTTCGACGCCCTGCAACTTTTCATGGCCGTAGTCTTTGGGGAACGTGACCTTCACGGTTTTCTTGTCGCCCGCCTTGCTGCCGACCAGCTGGTCTTCGAAGGTATCGACGAAGGATTTGCTGCCGAGTTCAAGCTGGAAGTCGCTGCCCTTCATGCCGGGGAACGCTTCGCCGTTGACGGTGCCATCAAAGTCGATGACGACGATGTCGCCCGTTTTCGCCGCGCGCGCGTCTTCGACCTTTTCCGAGGTCTTGTTGGTCGCCGCGATTTTCTCGAGCGTTTCCTTGACGGTTTTCTGATCGGGCTTCGCGGTCAGCTTTTCGATCTTGATGTCGCTGAGGTCAGCCACGGTGATTTCGGGCAGCAGTTCGATTTCCATCGCGTACTCAAGGCCCTTTTCCTCGTCGAAATTCTTGATTTCGATTTTCGGGCGCATCGCGGGGCGCAGGTTGTTTTCGTTGATCGCCTTGAGCGACGATTCATTGACGGCCAGTTCCAGCACTTCGCCCATCACGGCCTTGCCGTATTTCTGCTTGAGCAGCGGCATGGGGATTTTGCCAGGGCGGAAGCCCGGCATCTTGACGGTCTTGCCAAGCTCAACCAGACGCTCGTTCACTTTCTCGTCGATCTCCTGCGCGGTCATGGTGACGGTGCAGGAAAACTTGAGGGTTTCTTTTTGGGGCTGGGTGATTTGCATAGGTCGACTTTCTTGTGGGGCCAAACATAAAATTCGTGCGACAGCATGCAAAGAACGATCGTCTGGTCATTTGGTGCGGGCGGAGGGACTTGAACCCACACGCCTTGCGGCACTGGAACCTAAATCCAGCGCGTCTGCCAATTCCGCCACGCCCGCAAAAAGGCCAAGCGACCATTGTCCCTGTCTGCTGTCAGGAGGCCTATTGATAAAGAAAGCATGCCGCAAAAGCAAGCGGGCTTGCGCCTGATTATCTTAAGTTATGGCAATCATTCGCCCTGTTTTGCCACAAACACCAGTGCATCGCCGTTGTTGCAATAGCGCAAGCCCGTCGGCTGCGGCCCGTCGTTGAAGACATGACCGTGATGGCCCTTGCAGGTCGCGCAGTGATATTCGGTGCGGGTCATGAAATAGCTGGTGTCCGTGCTGGTCCCCAGCACCTCCGGCAGGCTGTCGTAAAAACTGGGCCAGCCCGTGCCGCTGTCGAATTTCATCGCCGAAGTGAACAGTGCCGTGTTGCAACCTGCGCAGTGAAAAACACCGGCGCGCTTCTCGTCATTGAGCGGGCTTGAGAATGCGCGCTCCGTGCCGTGTTCGCGCAGGATGCGGTATTGCGCCGACGTAAGCTTCTTGCGCCATTCATCATCGCTGATATCAAGCGCGCGCGCCAGACGCGCGGGCAACATCGCCGCCCCCGCCACCAGCGCGGCCAGTGTCAAAAAAGCGCGGCGCGCCATCATGTGTGACATGGGCCATCCCTTCCCTTGCAAAACAAAAGACAACCCCCACCCGTAAACTTACGCGTGGGGGCTGACCTTTATACGAACGAATATACGGACCGGATCGCTTAGCGGCTGCGCATTTGCGATGCGTAGCGGCTTTCAAGGCGGCTCATATTGCGATAGTAGGTGCGCTCGGCATTGGCGCGGCACTGCTGGCTGCGCGCGGCGTCACGTGCGCGGTCGTTCCAGTCGCCACGGCGGCCAAGGCGGTCGACGAAGTTGGTGTTGCAGTTGGTCAGATCCGATTCATACTCAAGACGGACCGAGATGGAGCGCGCGTTATAGGCGCTGCGCAGGGTGCTGGTGTTATCGACGCCATAGCGGCGCTGGATACGCGCAACATCATCAAGATAGTCGGCCTGTGCATCCGCACGGCAGGCACGGGAATCCGCACCGTTGGACAGCGCACGGCCAAAGTTGTTGCGCGAGCTGCCGCGGAACAGACGGCTGTTGCACGATGCGAGGTCGGCATTGTAATCCGCCTGCGCCACGTTCATATCGGCCTGCATTGCACGGCCGCTATAGGTTTGCGCCTGTGCGACACCACCACCCGCCAATGCCAGCGTTACAGCAGCGACACCGGATTGAATAAGTTTTTTGATCGAAGTCATGGCAAATCCCCATAGATGCGGCAGTAAAGTTGAATGTTGTAATTAGATTACGCCAGCCCTTCTGTAGAGTCAATTATTTTTACCATAATATATCACCCAATCCCCATTCCTATCGTCGGAAAAAACATAGTCTATTGTTTTTAAACAATTTATCCCTCCGCCATCCCCTGCAACAAGAGTTTTTCACGTTAACTATTTTATTACGGAAAACAAGTAATATCGAAATAACTTCAGGCGGGAATCGCTTTCTCTCCCCGCCATTTCAATTCAACGCGCCGATATCAAGCTCAGGGGATGGGCCGTCCGCGCCGCAAGACAGAGGGGACTTTTGATGACCGATACCTTCGCAGAGGATTTCAACCTGCCCCGCAGCATGGCCGACCTGCCCGAAACGGCGGCACAGGACACACCGCGCTGGCTGGTGCGCGCACTTGACCTCTTTGCCGATCACAACCTGCCCAATGACGAATTCGACCTGCGCGGTCAATATACCGAAAACCGCATGTTCCTGCGCCGCATCGAACAAGACCGCCTTGACGGCAAGCTGAACCTGACCGACCTGCGTGATATGGAGGAAGCCTTCGCCAAGGCCTGCGCCGACCCCGAGGGCGACCCCATGCTGGCCGTCGAAAAGGTCTATCTCGACAAATACTATGCCCGCCAGCCCAAGCGCCGCGCGGTACCCGGTGCCCTCGCCCAGCCCTAAGGGCCAAGGGGAACCAAAGACATCAAGGATTGTATGTAATATATGACCGGAGGCTGGCTTGCCTCCGGTTTTACATTATGTTAAAATTAAATGATGTCAGTATCCGCAGAAATCATCGGTCTTGCTGTCATGGGCGTCGTGATGATCTTCCTCTACGGGGTCATCCGCGGCTTCCTTCGCCATAGCAAAGACCGCAAAAACCGCCAGCAGGCCGAACACACGGCAAAACTGCTGAACGCGGTCGCGTCTGAGGAATGGGAGAAAAAGCGCCTGGCCGAAACCGGCCGCCCCGCCAAAAAGACGACCGCACGAGATTTCAAGCAAACACGTTAAAAAACCAGCCAACCGGCTGGTTTTTTAACGTGTAATCTCTTTTCGCGCAGGATTACTTCTTGCGGCGGGTAAAAGCACCGCCAATCAGACCGATACCCAGGACAGCCGCAAATTTATTCGCCGTGCGGGTATCCTCTGCCGATTGAACAGCAGCGCGGACCAGCACCTGTTTTTGCGCTTCGGTCGCCGTACCCGCTTTGGCAACGGCATCATAGGTGTCATGATAAGGGCTGATAAAGCCGTGCGGGTGGGATTTATCTGTATACGCAACAGTACCGATGCCCCCGGCCAAGGCTACCGTTGCAAAGGCAATTCTCAATTGTTTTTTCATGGAAATACTCCTTTAAAGAAATCGTTCTGATGCCATATAACACTAGAAATTGCATTATGTCAAATGTTTTATGTTAGATATCGATATCCTGCACGAAGCTCGCGTTTTCCTGGATGAAGGTAAAGCGCGCCTCGGGGTTTTTGCCCATCAGGCGGTCGATCAGGTGGGCTGTTGTCCCCTCCTCCGGCTTGGCATGGCGCAAGGGACGCTGGCCTTCAGCCATACGCTCGGCCTGCGGCAGGGTTACGCGCACAAGGCTGCGCTTTTTGGGGTCCATCGTGGTTTCTTTAAGTTGCGCGGCAGGCATCTCGCCCAAACCTTTGAAGCGACTAATTTCTATCTTTTTCTTTCCCTTGAAGGTCGTTTTCATCAGCTCTTCTTTATGGGCATCGTCGCGCGCATAAACGCTCTCGCCACCGGCGACAAGACGATAAAGCGGCGGCAGGGCCAGATAAAGCGCCCCCTTTTCGATCAGCCCGCGCATTTCCTGATAGAACAAGGTAATCAGCAGCGAGGCAATGTGAGCGCCATCCACGTCCGCGTCGGTCATGATGATGACGCGCTCGTAGCGCAACTTGTCGATACTGAAGTCCTTACCCACGCCGCAACCAAGCGCCTGAATAAGGTCGCTGATCTCCTGGTTCTGGCGGATCTTGTCGGTCGTAGCACTGGCAACGTTGAGGACCTTGCCGCGCAGGGGTAGGATGGCCTGTGTCTCGCGGTTACGGGCCTGCTTGGCCGAACCGCCCGCCGAGTCACCCTCAACGATAAAGATTTCAGTGCCTTCGGATGATTTTCTCGCGCAATCTGCAAGCTTGCCGGGCAGGCGCAACTTGCGCGTGGCCGATTTGCGGGTCATTTCCTGCGCATCTTTGGCGCGCTTGCGCTCCTCGGCCTGCGTGATGAGGTAATCAAGCAGATATTTGCTGCTGGCAGGGTCGCCGGTCAGCCAATGCTCGAAGTGATCCTTGACCGCGCTTTCGACATAACGCGCCGCCTGCGCGCTGGTCAGCTTGTCCTTGGTCTGCCCCTGAAAATGCGGATCGCGGATGAAGATGGACAGCAGCACGGTGGCCGAGCCGAAAATGTCATCCGGCGTCAGCGCAGCACCCTTCTTGTTGCCGATCAGTTCGGCATAGCTCTTGATCCCCTTGGACAGCGCACCGCGCAGGCCCTGCACGTGTGTGCCGCCTTCGGGCGTGGGGATGGTGTTACAATAGGAGGAAATCCAGCCCTCTTCTTCTTCCTCGGTCCACGCGATAGCGAATTCGCAACGGCCTTCGTTATCGGCAAAGTCGACCGAGCCATAGAACGGCTTGGGCGTCAGCAGGGTTTTTCCCTCGACCAAGGTATAAAGGTAATCAAGGATACCGTTGGGAAACTTGATGGTTTCACTTTGCGGAACATTGTCGCGTCCCTTGAGCAGCTCGGGATCGCAACTCCAGACGATTTCAACACCGCGGTACAGATAGGCTTTGGAGCGCGCGAGCTTGTAGATCGTCAACGGGTTGAACGCCATATCCTCGCCAAAGATCTGCGTATCGGGAACGAAGGTCACGGTGGTGCCGCGCTCTTTGGTATCGCCAAGTTTCTTGAGCTTGCCCTTGGGCAGGCCACGGCTGTAGACCTGCTCGTACAGCACCTTGTCGCGCGCGACCTGTACGGTCATCTCCGACGACAGTGCGTTGACGACGGACGAGCCGACCCCGTGCAGACCGCCAGAGGTGTTATATGCCTTGCCGCTGAACTTGCCGCCCGAGTGCAGGGTGGTGAAGATCACCTCAAGCGCCGACTTGCCGGGAAACTTGGGGTGGTTGTCGACAGGAATGCCGCGCCCGTTATCGCTAATGATCATGCGGTTGCCGGGCTGGAGCGTCATTTCGATGCGGCTGGCGTGACCGGCCACGGCCTCGTCCATCGCGTTATCCAGAATTTCGCTGACCAGGTGGTGCATGGCACGTTCGTCCGTGCCGCCGATGTACATGCCGGGGCGCTTGCGGACGGGCTCAAGGCCTTCCAGCACCTCGATGTCGGCTGCTGAATATTCACCTTTTTTGGTCGCGGTCATAGACGGCTTTCCTTCGCGCGTGTGGTCGGATCGAAACGAGAACAGGCGCAAAGGTTAACGAAACACGCGCGTTATATCAATACTCTATGCAAGCATTGCTTTGGCCCGCCTGCAGGCACATTCATTGTTTTTGCTAACCGCCTGATTATAATAAGGCTGTCTTGAAAGGATCGCCCATGTCATTCGAACATCCCGATTACCACTGCTGCCCTTCCCTGCGCACCATCGCCATGCCCGCGGACGCCAACGCCAACGGCGATATTTTCGGCGGCTGGCTGTTGTCGCAGATGGATCTGGCGGGCAGCGTCGTCGCCGTGCAAAAGGCGAAAAGCAAAGTCGCGACCGTGGGCATCGAGGCGATGAGCTTTCACCAGCCCGTCTTCGTCGGCGATGAGGTCAGCTGCTATTGCACCATCGAAAAAGTCGGCCGCACGTCGATCACCGTCAAGGTCGACACATGGGCGCGCACGCGCGTGGCGGAAAGCGCGCGCAAGGTGACCGAGGGCAAGTTCACCTATGTCACCATCGGCGACGACCGCAAGCCCATTCCCGTCGTGCGCGACTAAAGGGACGCCACCATGACCCAGCCCCGTATCGACAAAAAGACCTTCAACCTGATCGCCGGCGGCGCCGGCGTGCTGGCCGTGCTGGTATTGCTGTTTGGCGTGCTGGACGTCAAATTGCCATCGCTCTCTTTCGGCAAAAAACAGGCCGCCGTGCAAGGCCCCGCCTATCCGATCTACGACGAAGCGTCCTTCACCGCGCTGACGCAGAATTATCATATCGAACCACCGCAGGCGCCAAGCCTGACCTTTGACATTTCCCTGCCACAGGAATGGACGGTCGAAAACGTCGCAACCGATACGTCAGAAGCCTTCAGCAAGCAGATCATCGGCGATGTCGCCCTGCTGCGCAGCCCCTATATCGGCACCAACCGTCCCGAATTGCGCGTGCAGACCACTATGCTGCGCAACGACATCGAAGCCGCGACTTGGCTTGAACACTACATCCTCACCAACAGCTATATCCCGCAGGATAAAGTCGCCGCTGTCAGCCTCACGCGCGCCCACGGCGCCTTCACCTATATCAACCCCGAAGGCAAGGTGATGCTGGTGCAGGCGGCCGTCCATTTCAACGGGCGCGAGGCCGTACTGGCACGCCTTGAAATGCCGCTGGCGTTTCAGGACGCCCTTGGCTTCATGCAAAAACGCGCGATTGAAAGCTTCAAGCTGACCGCCGCCGAAGACAAAACCGTGGAGGAGCAAAAATCCTTTACGCTGGCGGAGCTGATCAAGTTCAACTATCCCGCCTCGTGGGAGCTGGCCCCGCCCAACCTGCGCGACATCGACCGCCTGAGCGTGCAGCTGTTCAACAAGAACAGCGCCGGCACCTTTCAGGGGTATATCCAGATGTTCGTCATCCGCCGCAAACCCGAAACCTCGCTGGAAAAAGAAACTGTACGTCTGCGAGACTACATCACCAATGCCGTGCGCCTGAATATCGACAAGATGACCGAGCAGCGCCCCCTGCCCGCGCTCAGCCGTTTTGCCTTCAACCGGCTTGAAACCTACAGCGCCAGCAGTGCGGACAATCCCAATAATCCCGCGCAGGAACTGCGCCTGATCACGCTGGGCAACAGCGACCATTACATCTTTATCATGATGCTCAGCCCCCAGCGCGCCGTCGACCTTTATAACTGGGGCCGCAACAAACGCGCGCTCGACCTTATCGCGGCATCGTTGCAGTAGCCTGCGTTTCAATCGTGCGGAAAGTCAGGTTGATGCGTGGCGCATGAACGCGCGCGCTTGGCGGCAGACGGTGCAGCCAATGCGTCTGCGTCGCCCCCTTCATGACCAGCAAACTGCCATGTTCCAGTGTCATGGAAAGGGTTTCGCTAGTCTTTTTGTGCTTGAAGGCGAATTTACGCGCCGCACCCAGGCTGAGTGACCCTATGGCGCCGTCGCGCTTCAAATCTCTTTCTGCGTCGCTGTGCCACGCCATCCCCTCGCTGCCGTCGTGGTAAAGGTTTAGCAGACATGAATTATATGTCTCGCCACTGCTCGCCTCTACAAGCGCCTTAAGCGCCAGCAAGGGTGCGGTCCATGCCAGCGCCGTCTTGGTCACGCCAGAATAGGTATAAGAAAATGGCGCATCGGCATACCATGCAACCTTGCGTCGGGTCGTTATTTTCTTGCCCATGATAACGGCTTCGTCATGCCGCCAGGCAATATCGCGCATCAACAGAGCAAAGTATTCGCTCGCCTGTTCTGCGGACATGACCGGCCCGTAATAAAGCGCAATGCCGTCATACGGCAAAAGATTACGCGCCCCTGCACCTGCTTCGCTAAAAAGATCCATGTCGTATAATTATATTTGCAGGCACGCTTGGCAAGGCAAAGCACGGCACAAAAAAGCCCCGCAATCGCTTGCGGGGCTTTTTGTTTGGCGGAAACCGTCAAACCGAATAATACATCGCGAATTCGATCGGGTGCGGCATGGTCTCGTATGCCTTGACCTCGGCATAACGCAGTTCCAGATAGGCATCGATGAAATCCTTGCTGAACACGTCGCCTTTGAGCAGGAAATCGTGATCGTCGCGCAGGGCATCAAGCGCATCGCGCAGGCTGCCGCAAACGGTGGGGATTTCCGCGAGTTCATCCGGCGGCAGGTCATAGAGGTTCTTGTCCATCGCCTCGCCGGGGTGGATTTTCTTGGCGATGCCGTCAAGCCCCGCCATCAGCATCGCGGCAAAGGCCAGATAGCTGTTGGCCGCCGGATCGGGGAAGCGCACCTCCACACGTTTCGCCTTGGGGCTGACCGCATAAGGAATGCGGCACGATGCAGAACGGTTGCGCGCCGAATAGGCCAGCAGCACGGGCGCCTCGTAACCCGGCACCAGGCGCTTGTAGCTGTTGGTGGTCGGGTTGGTGATGGCGTTGAGCGCCTTGGCGTGCTTGATGATGCCGCCGATGTAATACAGGCAGGTTTCCGACAGGTCCGCATAGCTGTTACCGGCGAACAGCGGCTTGCCGCCCTTCCACACCGACTGGTGGACGTGCATGCCAGAGCCGTTGTCGCCATAGACAGGCTTGGGCAGGAAGGTCGCGGTTTTGCCAAAGGCATGCGCAACGTTATGCACGACGTATTTATACAGTTGCATGTGGTCGGCGCTATTGACCAGAGTTGAGAACTTCAGGCCAAGTTCTACCTGCGCTGGCGCGACTTCATGGTGGTGCTTTTCCATCGGCACACCCATGCGCATCAGCACCGACGTCATTTCCGCACGCAGATCGACGGTGCTGTCGATGGGTGCTACGGGGAAATAGCCGCCCTTGACCGCCGGACGGTGTGCAAGGTTGCCGTGTTCGTATTCGCGCGCGGAGTTGGCGGGGCTTTCGACGCTGTCGATCTGATAGCCCACGCGGTTCATCGACACGTCAAAACGCACGTCGTCAAAGATAAAGAACTCGGCCTCAGGCCCGAAATAGGCCGTATCGCCGATGCCGGTCGATTTCAGGTATTGCTCGGCGGCCTTGGCAATGCTGCGCGGATCGCGGTTATAAGGCTTACCGGTGGCGGGTTCATAGACGTCGCAAAAGACATTGACGGTCGGAATAGCCGTAAACGGGTCAAGCACGGCCGTCGACACATCAGGGCGCAGGACCATGTCGGATTCATTGATGGCCTTCCAGCCCGCGATGGACGAGCCGTCGAACATCACGCCTTCGGCGATCAGGCTCTCATCCACGGTCGAGATATGTTGCGCCGTATGCTGCAGCTTGCCGCGCAGGTCGGTGAAGCGGAACGAGACATACTCCGCCTTGCTCTCGCGCAGCAGCTTGAAGAACGCGCGCGTATCCTGCTTGCCGCCCTTGATGGCCTCCATATGTTGTGCCGGCATCTTGGCGGCAGCTGTTTTGCGGGCGGCGGGTTTGGTCTTCTTGGTGGCCATCTTGATTGCTCCTTGTATTTATGGCGTCGTGGGCGTGTCGTCGTTGTTATTTTTAAATAGCGTCTTTGCCGCGTTCGCCGGTGCGCACGCGGATAACGTTTTCTACGGGCAGGACAAAGATTTTGCCGTCGCCGATGCGCCCTGTGCGGGCCGCGGTTTCAATAGCCTCGATCACGGCATCGGCCATCTCGGCCTCCACCACCACCTCGACCTTGACCTTGGGCAGGAAATCGACAGCGTATTCAGCACCGCGATACAGTTCGGTATGGCCTTTCTGGCGGCCATGCCCGCGTACCTCGGTCACCGTCATCCCCTCAACGCCGGCCTTGATCAGGGCATCCCTGACCTCGTCCAGTTTGAAGGGTTTGATGATCGCTTCGATTTTTTTCATGACAGCTTTGCTCCTGATCGTAAAAGCCGCCAATCTTTTGCACACACCGTGCCAGATTTATATTATTGATATTTATATACATTTTAGCATTCAGCGGCGGATGAAATGCCTGTTTTTTGGGCAATTGCCTGTTTTTAAGGCAGCCTTGGGGCTTGACGGCACAGGGGGATTCCTGTCATAAACCCCCTCACTTGTGGCGGCCGTAGCTCAGTGGTAGAGCGCTTGGTTGTGGTCCAAGATGTCGTGGGTTCAATCCCCATCGGTCGCCCCATTTTTACCTCTTTTACCGCACGAGGTTATATTGCCCTCCCCCGCAACCGCATCGCGTGAATTCATCTTCATCCGCCACGGCGAGAGCGAGTCAAACGCAGGCCTTGTCACCCAGTATCCACGCACCGTCAACCTGACGCCCAAAGGGGTTCAGCAGGCGCTTGATGCCGCAACACAGTGGCAGGACGCGCCCGATGTTTTTATTACCTCGAAATACCTGCGTACCCAGCAAACCGCGCAACCTTTCCTGAAAAAATTCCCCCATGTCCCCAGCGAAGAATGGGACATTCACGAATTCACCCATCTGGATCCGGATAAATACAAAGGAACGACATTCACGGACCGCCTACCCCATGTCCAGGCCTATTGGGAGAAGGCCGATCCGCAACACAAGGATGGCGCGCTTGCGGAAAGTTTTGCCGCATTCATGCAACGCTGCCTGAACACGCTGGAGCGCATGCGGCAAAGCCCGCATAGACGCAGTATGGCCTTTTGCCACGGCTTTTTCATGAAGGGGCTTATGCTTGCCGTCGACGGTCATTTTACTGCGGTCAACAGCGATACCATGCGCAGGTTCTATACCTTCAACCAATCGGTGACGGTTGATAACTGCGGTATTATCCGTTTCGTTATTGAGGGTGATGCCATCAGCTACACGCTGGACAGCATTTCCCCCAACGATCAGTAACCAGTCCTCAAATCAACGTCTGGCGCCCGACTTCGATCACGCGCGAGGCTGGCAGGCGGTAGAAATCCGTTGGCTCGCTGGCGTGGCGGTGCAGGAAGACATAGATGAAATCCTGCCACAGCGGCAGGCCATAGCGCGGATCGGCGCGCAGGCTGCGGCGGCTGAGGAACAACGAAGTTTCCGACCAGTCAAACGTCAGGTCGACATCGGGCATGCGGCTCAGGCGGATCAGATCCCCCTGCAAATCAATATCGTCCTTAAAGCCATAGCGCACGATCAACAGCGTAAAATCCCCATTGAGTTTTTCAACTTGAAAGCGCGATAGCGGATCGACATAAGGCTCGCCTTCCATCTGCACGGACAGCAGGATGTTTTTTTCGTGCAGCACCTTGTTGTGCGTCAGGTTCTGCGTCAGTGATGCAGGGACGATTTCCGAATTCGACGTCATGAAGAACGCCGTGCCGCTTACACGGGCCACATCGGGCCAGCGTTCGCGATAGCACGTGATGAACTTGCGCAGCTTCATGTCACGCTTGAAAGAACGGCTGTTGATGATGAAACTGCCGCGCAGCCAGATAATCATTAGCGCAACCAGCACCAATGCGATCAGCACAGGCACCCAGCCGCCCGTCATGAACTTGAGCATATTGGCGCCCAGAAACGCGCTTTCGATCAGGATGAAGGGGCCAATGACCAGTGTGGTCTTCCACCACTTCCACTCCCAGATTTGCCAGACGACGAAAAACGCCATGATCCCGTCGACCAGCATGGCGCCGGTGACACTGATGCCATAGGTCGCCGCCAGCGCCGCCGAGGATTTGAATGCCAGCACCAGCACGATGGCACCGAACATCAGCATATAGTTGATTTGCGGCATATAGATCTGGCCGGAATTCTGCACCGAGGTATGTTTGATGTGCAGGCGCGGCAACAGGCCGAGGTTGATCGCCTGACGCGTCAGTGAATAGGCGCCGGTGATGACCGCCTGGCTAGCGATGACCGTGGCACACGTCGCCAGCAACACCAGCGGCAATTGCAGATTGGCAGGTGCCAAGTGAAAGAACGGGTTTTCAAGCGTGGACGGATCGGCCAGCACCATCGCCCCCTGCCCCAGATAATTGAGCGTCAGGCACGGAAAGACAAACCAGCCCCACGCCCCCTGAATGGGCAGGCGGCCAAAGTGGCCCAGATCGGCATAAAGCGCCTCTGCCCCCGTTACGGCCAGAAACACCGCCCCCATCGTGATCAGCCCCACCATGCCATGATCCAGCAGGAACCGTATGCCGTAAAACGGGTTGAAGGCATTGAAAATGTCGAGGTCGTCACTGATGTGCATCAAGCCAAGGATGCCCAGCGTTGAAAACCACACCACCATCACGGGGCCGAAAATTTTTGACACCGTCGCCGTGCCATGCGACTGGCAGACGAACAGCGTCATCAGAATACCGATGGTGATGGGAATAATGTAGGGATCAAAGACCGGCGTGACGGTTTTAAGCCCCTCGACCGCCGACAGGACAGAGATCGCTGGCGTAATCATGGAATCGCCATAGAACAGCGCCGCGCCCAAAATGCCCAGATAAAGGAACAGCGTGGTGTCGAGGTATATAACGCGCCGTGCCAGCGCCATCAGCGCCAGTGTACCGCCCTCGCCCTTGTTGTCGATCTTCATCAGCATCGCCACATATTTACAGGTGACGATCAGCGTCATCGACCACAGCACCAGCGACAGGATGCCAAGAATGCTGTCGCGCGTGACGACGTCTTCATGTCCCGCGACCGCATGCAACGCTTCGCGAAAGGCATAGAGCGGGCTGGTCCCGATATCGCCAAAGACCACCCCGACGGCGGCGATGCCAAGCGTAAATACGCTGGTTTTGCCAGTGCCGTGGTGGGAATGGGATGCAGCAGACATATGTAGAGGCCTTGGAAGGGAACAAAAGGACTCGGCCTGGAAATGGCCGCACGTCATATGTGACTCATACGCCTGCTAGGCACAGGCGCAAGGGGTTTATAAATTCCAAAGCAAAATCAGAATGTTACCCTTCAATCGGGTCAATCTGCGGCTTGGCAGGTGCCTTGCCCGGCATCGCTTCGGGAAGGAAGCCGCCGGCCTGCAGAGACCACAGGCGCGCAAAGGTCCCGCCCGCCGCCATCAGACTGCTGAACGTGCCGTCTTCGACGATCTTGCCGCGGTCCATCACGATGATGCGGTCCATATGGCTGAGTGTGGACAGGCGGTGAGCGATGACGATCGTCGTGCGCCCCTGCATCGCCACCGCCATCGCGCGCTGGATATGGATTTCGGTTTCGCTATCGAGCGCGGCCGTCGCCTCGTCAAGCACCAGAATAGGCGCATTCTTGACGATGGCGCGCGCAATCGCGATGCGCTGGCGCTGGCCGCCCGACAGCTTGACCCCGCGCTCACCCACCAGCGTATCGTATCCTTCGCTCAGGCGCGCGATGAAATCGGCGGCCTCGGCGGCGCGGGCGGCTTCCTCCACATCCTCGCGCGTGGCGCTGGCGCGGCCATAGCCGATATTCTCGGCCAGCGTTCGGTGGAACATCATCGGCTCCTGCGGAATAACGGCGATGGCCGCATGCAGGCTATCAAGCGTAACCTCGGCAATGTTCTGCCCGTCGACGTATACACCGCCATCCTTGACGTCGTAGGCGCGCAACAAAAGCTGACAAAGCGAGGTCTTGCCAGCCCCGCTCAACCCGACCAGCCCTACTTTTTCCCCGCCTTTGATGATCAGGTTCAGGCCGTGAAACAGCGACTGCCCGTTGGGATAGTCAAAATACACATCGCGGAATTCGATCTCGCCCGTCGCGACCTCGAGCGTGCGCGAGGCCGGTTGGTCGATGATAGAGAGCGGCGTTGAAATCTTGTGCAGGGAATCCTGCAGGATACCGATGTCGTCGAATTTGGAGCTGAGCAACGACACCGTCCCCGCCAGCGCGCCGAACAGGTTGGTCACCAGACCGACTGCCATCGCCAGTTCCCCCGGCGTCACGTCGCCCGTCTGCCAGCCATAGACCACAAGCCCCATGAAGCCGAGGTAGAAGAACGTCATGATGAAATCGAAACTGCCCCAGAACCAGCTGACATAGACCAGACGGTCGCGGTAGGCCGTGGTGATTTCGTCATGCGCGGTGCCAAGGCGGCGTTTTTCCTCGGGCCAGCCGACGTTTTGCTGCACGATTTGCAGGTTGGTCACGCTGTCGACAATATAACCCGTCAGGCGCGAGGCGGCCTCGGCATTGCGGGTGGAAATATTGGTCCAACGCGGCGCGGTCAGCAAGGCGCCGATGATGCAGAAGATAATGGTAGCAAAGACGAAAATGGTCAGTGTGGGCGTCAGCGCCCACAACAATATGCCCGCCGTCACGAAACGCGTCAGCAGCGGCATGATGTTATGCTGGATTTTCTCGCGCAGGCCGCCGATGACATCGCCCGCGCGGCGCACATGGTTGGCCAGCACGCCCGCGAAATTGTTTTGCAGGAAATACTGGCTTTGCTGGATCAGGCGGCTGAACAGCAATTCGCGCGTGGTGTTGAGCAACACCGGAACATACTGGCGGTCGAAATACTCGCGCAGGCGAAATGCCGCGCTGCGCACTGTCCAGATCACGGTGAACAGGATCAGCTCGTGCGTGATCGGCTCCCATATCGCAGAGCCGATGTCAGGGCTTGCCGCCATCAGCACGCCGACGATGCGGCCCAGCGACCAGGTGATAAGAATATCGCCCGCGTTGGCAGCCATCTCGCACAGGCAGGCGGCAACACCCTGCCACTTCATTTTGGTCGGGCAATGCCGCAACAGATAGGCGATGAATCCCCACGCCGTGTTGGGCGTTTGCGGAATACGCTTGGCGATAAAATGCATCATGACGACCAATCCCCTGCCGGTAGCGGAAAACAGACTATATGTAGCAAAACCGCCATATGCGTGCCAGCAGTGGCAATAAAAAAACCGCCCTTGTGGCCCCCGCGCCACGACGATAGGATAGCGGGGTTTCCATCATCCACCGCTTTCAGCCGGAATTATCCACATGTTCGAGATTCTGACAGCAGAAGAAATGCGCCGCGCCGATCAGGCCGCCATCGCTGGCGGCACCAAAGGCATCGAATTGATGACGGCTGCGGGCCAGGCCGTTGTCCAACGTATCATGCAGGATTACACCCCCTGCCCTGTGCTGGTGCTGTGCGGCAAAGGCAACAACGGCGGTGACGGTTTCATCGTGGCAAGCCTGCTGGAAAAATCGGGATGGCCGGTACGCGTGGCCTGCCTTGCCAAAACGACGGATCTCAAAGGCGACGCTGCCCTCGCCGCAAAAACATTCGGCGGCAAGGTCGAGGCGCTGAACTCAAACCTCGGCATCAAGGATGCGCGCATTGTTATTGACGCAGTATTCGGCACAGGTTTTACCGGCGCGCTTGAACCCGAACTTGTCACCCTGTTCGACAAGGTCCGCGCCAAAGCGCCCGTTGTCATTGCCGTCGACCTGCCCAGCGGTATCGAAGCCGACAGCGGCGCTATCGCCGAAGGCACGCTCAAGGCCGATATCACCGTCACCTTTTGCCGCCGCAAGGTCGCGCACATGATCTATCCCGCGCGCGCCATGTGCGGGCGCGTCGTGCGCAGTGACATCGGCATCGACGACGCAACCGTCAGCGCGCAAAACGCGCTGGCATTTGAAAACAATCCCGCCCTGTGGCTGGCCAGCCTGCCCGTTCCCGATGCAGCCAGCAACAAGTTCACGCGCGGCCATGTCAGCGTTTATGGCGGCACTTGCCGCACGGGAGCGGCCGCATTGTCGGCACGCGCCGCACAGCGTGCGGGGGCCGGACTTGTCAGCATCGCAAGCCCGCAGGCAAGCGAGCTTTACTACCGCCTTGCCGCAGCCAGCCTGATGGTCGATACCTGTGACACGCTTGACGAATATAAAGCCATCCTTGCCGACGACCGCCGCAACGCCGTAGTGATCGGCCCCGGCGCCCTGCCCGCCCAGGGCGGGGAGGAAGAACTGCGTGCCGCCGTTGCCGCCGTGATTGAAACACCCAAGGCCGCCGTGTTTGACGGCGACGTGTTCCGCGCGTTCGAGCATCACCCCTCGCATCTTCTTGGCCATCTTGATCCCGCGCGCCATGTTCTTACCCCGCATGCGGGGGAGTTCCTGCGCCTGTTCGGATCACCCGAGGGATGCAAGCTCGACCAGGCACGCGCCGCCGCAAAGAAGGCCAATGCGATCGTCGTCTATAAAGGCCCTGATACCATCATCGCCGCACCCGAAGGTCTGGCTGTCATCGACGTGTCCGGCCCGCCCACGCTGGCCACCGCCGGTTCGGGCGATGTGCTGGCGGGCATGATCGCCGGATTCGCGGCACAGGGCATGCCGCCATTCTTTGCCGCATGCGCCGCCGTCTATTTACATAGCCAATCCGCGCGGCTGCACGGCCTCGGCCTGACGGCGGAGGATATTATTTCCAATATTCATCAAGCACTTAATAACCTGTTCGATATTAATTCACCCGATCGCTAAAATTTTAATCAATTCCACACTAACCCCGATTTATGATAAGATAATTGGATAGTTAGCACGATAAACGGGGGTTTGTGCGGTGAAGCTGGGTTTCAAAGCAGAGACAACAGGCCATTCATCAGCCATCAGCAAAAAACTGCGCTTTGCCATCAGCGCGAGCATGGTTGTGCTTGCGCTCGCCGTTGCCCCCCTTGCTGTCGCGCAAACCCAAACACCGCCGCCCGCAGCCGGCGGCTCCTCCCTGCCCACCGCGGCTGAAGCCACCAGTATCATTACGCAATCCGTCGGTGGCAACGCGCAGGCCGCCAACCAGATTATCCAGGCACTCGGCGGCGACCCCGTCACCGCGCTGAATGCCTTTACCAACGGCAATGCCTCCTCCTCGCTTGGCAGCGCGCTTGGCGGCACCAATGCCGTCAACATGCTGACGCAGGCAATGGGCACCGGCAACGCGCTGTCCGCGCTGACGGGCGCGCTTGGCCAGAATGGCTCCATCAATGCGCTTGTCGGCGCAATGGGCGGCAATAACGCTATCGGCTCATTGGCGGGATCGCTGCTTGGCAACAGCAGCGCGATTTCATCCCTGCAAGCGGCCCTTGGCGGCAATACGCAAGGCCTGCAGGCTCTTTCGTCTTTCCTTGGCGGCAACACGGGTGCGCTTTCCACTCTGACCAGTGCGCTTGGCGGCACTAACGGCGCGCTGTCCGCGCTGACGGGCGCGCTTGGCGCCAATGGTGCCCTCTCCGCGCTCAGCGGCGCGCTTGGCGCTGATGGCGCGCTGTCCGCGCTGACCAATGCCTTGGGTGCAAGTGGCGCGTTGAACGCGCTGACCGGTGCGCTCGGCGGCCAGATCACCGAATTGCTGGGGGGGCTTGGCCTGTCCACCGTCTGCGGCACCGCCGCGCTGACAGGGACCTTTGCCGTTCCCGCGTGCGAACAAACGGCTGACAGCCGCTCGATCGAATACGTACAGGAAGAACCAGGCGGCAAAGAGATCGCCAAAAAGATCGAAGAAACCCATACCGACCGCCTGCTGCCCGCCATGAAAGACCGCACCGCGCAGCTGAGTGCGGGCGTATCCGATCAAAGCCGCCAGCTCGGCTCGATCGTCGATGCGGCGCAAATGGGCGACGCACAACGCGATATCGAGCGCGAGGAGCTTGATACACGCCAAGGTCTGCAACAACACGAACAAAGCTGCGCCCTGCCCACCAGCGGCCCAGCGCTTGCGCAAACACACCGCGCCGGCGCCGCCCTCGCCCGCGCACTTGTCGAAGATTTCACCAAGCGCAACAACCCGGTACCCGGCACCACCGCCGCGCGCGGATATGGCGCCGTCATCGCAGAACGCTATGAAACCTATTGCAAGTACTTCGTTGATCCCGAGGACAACAACGGCGTGAACGCCTGTACGCAAGCCATGCAGGAAGCCGCCGCCGCCGAAGAAGCGCCTGCCGGTGCAACGCCTGCTGACGGCGCAACGCCCAGCACCCCCACAAGCCCCGCCCCTGCAACACCGGCACCCGCCGACGCCGATGCGTCCGATAGCGGCGATGGGGAACAAACGATCGGTCTGGCCGCGCGTCCCAATGCTGATATTGACGTCGAGCAATTACTGTTCAAAGACACCATCGATATTGATGACACGCCGACGCGCGCCGCCGTCGAAGCTTTGCTCGACAACCTTGTCCAATCGCGCCCCTATCCGATGCTGACGCCGGAGGAACTCAACAGCGCCGCTGGTACGGAGTGGACCGTCAGGAAAGAGCGTCTTGAAACCCTGCGCAAGATCGCAGCCGACGTGGTCGCGGGCATGGTCTCGCGCCGTATCGGCATCCCCCTGCCGCAGACCGTTTCCGAAGGCACGCCGATGAACCCGATGGAAGGTGGCCCGTCCGGACAGTGCAACGTCCCCGCCGAAGCCGGTGACGCCAATACAAAGGCCGTTGCCTATGCGAACTACTGGAGAAATCGCAGTGTTCAAATCGGGCGGTTCAACCGCAATCCCCCAGGCAAAAGAGGCGGCACTCTATGCCAGCGTTTATCATACGAAGCATCGGGCGGTGTTATGAGCGGCAGCGAAGCCGCTCACAGAGCGGTCTTTGGCAATGCCCCGAGCCGTGCCACCCCTTCACCCACAAGAAGCGGCGGTAGTGCGCCTGCCGCACTCGCTGCGTGGTACCACTTCCGCCGCACTGGCGTTGCGCAGTCGGATATGAGCCAGATTAAGCCCGGCGACCTTGTTTACATGGTCAAGCACAACAGGGCCGCCGCCGCAGAAAGAAGTTATATGGCAGGTAATTGCCAGACGTATCGTGATGGTTGCGAAGCGGGCCATACAGGCGTCTATATGGGTGGTGGCGAGATGTGTCACGTTTTCAAGCAGAATTATACACCCATTCTTTGCGATGCGCTGTCCAACCGCAACAACACATATAAAATCCTTGGCTTCGTGCGCCCCTCCGGCGTGAATGCGGATGTGGCGGATTGCGAGTTCGATTACAACGAAGGCACGCAGCCCGGACAGCCGACAACAATTACTTCCGGCCCGCGCGTGGGCCAGCAAACCGGTGCAGCACCCGACCCCACCCCGCCTTCACGCGAAACACCGACCGAGGCAACGCCGGTGACGCCACCGGAAGGTTCGCGCTCGCGCGGCGGCTATGACGCTTATAAAACAGCGCTTGGTTTCCGTGAATCCGGTCAGGAAGGCTCGGCCAACGGCCTGTGCAACAACGGCGGCCGCGTCAACTATTCCGGCCAAACGCGCGGCGGCTATCGTTGCGTCAACAACCTTGGCTACATGGGTAAATACCAGTTTGGCCAGATTGCGCTTATCGATGTCGGCTGCAAAGACAGAAGCGGCCGATGGAAAGCATGTTTTGGCAGCACCATGCGCCGCGGTTCCGCCGACTTCCTTGAAAACCCGAGTGTGCAGGAAGGCGCCATCAACCGTCTCAATGATAACCAGTGGCGATATATCGAGACCGCCAAGAACTCCGTATGCCAGCGTATGGGCGGCTTGCTTTTGACCCACTCGGGCATGATCGCAGGCTCGCACCTGGTCGGCCATACCGCGGTCAAGGCGTTCGTACGCTCCAATGGCCGCGAAGTCCGCCGCGACGGTAACGGCACGCGCATCACCGAGTACATGCACCTGCTGGGCGGCTATACCGTACCCTTTGGCGTCGGCAACTACCGCAGCGGCAACTGCCCTGGCGACATGGTCGCTGCCTTTGGCCCCGGCACCGCACCTTCGGGCGACAGCACGGACTCTGACGGCATGACCTACGGCGATTACTACACGCCGCCCCCGCCGCGCCCGGTGAAAGACATCATCCGCGAAATCCGTCAGCGTGCAGGCGTTCCGGCAAGCGAGATCGGCCAGGACCCCAGCTATAACGAAATCATGCTGGCGATGACGAAAGAGCGTTTCTTTGACCCGAGCTTCTTCGCCCAGATCACCGACAGCGTACCCGCGATGCAAAACAACGAACTGGCGCTCAACGCCTATATCGCCATGACTTTGCAGGACATCGAAATGCTGCAAGAGCAGATCAACGCGCTGGTCGCAGCACGGGCGTCGTTGCGCATTGAGGAGCTTGAGCGTAAAAACGGCAAGTAATAACAAGGCTTGCCCGCGGCGCAGCACAGGAATTCTGACATGCCTTCTTTCACGGAGATACTAATGAAAACTCGCAAGCGCCTTTTGGCTGCCGCAGGTACACTTGCTCTCATGCTGGCGGGCACGCCTCTGGCATCATCCGGCGCGATGGCACAAACCGCACCGCCAGCCGGCAGCACGGCCACCGAACAACCAGCGACAGCGCCCCTGCCGCAAAAAGGCGAAACCGCCCGTCAGTTCGGCGAAGCCAACAGCCGCTACACGATAGAATTTACCCGCTACACATCGCTTAGCCAGTTGAACAAGCAAATACCCGAAACACGCGAATTGCTTGAGCAGCTCAAGAAAAACGACGAAACCTATCTGGTCCCCACACAAGGCGGCGCCAGCAAAGTATCTGACACGCTTTATGTTTTTCAAGACACCAGCTTTGGCAGCTGCGGCAGTCTTGGATGCGCCCACGTCGCTTTTATGCGCCATGAAGACGGATCGTTTACAAATGTCCTGAATGTCAGCATTCCCGGCCCCATCGCGGTCAAGACGGTAAACGGCGAACAATCACTGCTGCTGTGTACGCACGAAGGGCAGTTCGTCGAATGGAAGATGCAGGGACGCGAAATGGAACCCGTGCCCGTACCGCTTGACGCACCGCGCGAAAGCTGTGCGCCATAATAAAATCAAGGAGAGACAGGACGTGAAACGTCAACATCTTTTACTCGCGATTGGCGCGGTTGCGTTGGTCATGCTTGCCGTGGCTTTTGCCGGCGGGCTGTTTTCGTCTTCTTCCAAGTCATCCGGAACGCAGATGAACGGCAGCAAGACGGCTGGCGAAACCGCGCAGCCCCCCGGCGCCAAGGGCGCGCAAGCGGTTGAGCAGGTTCAAACCAACCCGCAAGAATACGGGCAGAACCTTTACCGCATCATCATGGCGAAGTACGAAAGCGCCAGCCTGACCAAGCAGTTCCCTTTTATCGCCGAGCAGATGCAGGAAGGCTATGACGACGACGGCCCTGTTCCCTCCAACTTTCCCGCCATGATCAGCGTGGCGGATATGGCCATCCCTTCAAAAAAACTGCGGCTGGTGGCGCTGTATCAGGAAGGCGCGTGGTGCGCACAAAAATATTGCCCCTTCAGCGTTTATGCCGCCAGACCCGAGGGATGGAAAGTCGTGATGTCGGATTCAGCCACCGCCAATCAATATCTGCTGGTTGATGGCGAGAGTGTTTCACTGATCCTGTGCAGCCAGTACCGTAAAGGCTATACGCGCTATCGTCTCGCCGATGGCCGCCTGGAACGACCGATCACGGTCACAGACGGCGAATATTTCGCCCCGGCCGGCACCTTCACGCATGACAAGCTCGCGGCCTGCCCTTAAAATTTACCCTTTGATGTAACGCTGCGGATCAAGCGTCTGGCCGCCTTTGCGGATTTCGAAGTGCAACTGGTGCTGCGACACCGTGCCTGTATTGCCGACCTGCCCCAGCACATGCCCTTTGGCAACCGCATCGCCGCGTGCCACAGCCGCTTTGCCAAGATGCGCATAGGCCGTCACATAACCTTCGTTATGCCGCACCAGCACCATATTGCCGTAGCTGTGCAGATCGTTGCCCACATAGACGACCGTCCCTTGCGCCGCAGCCTTGACGGGCGTACCCGCCGCCGCGGCAATATTGACGCCTTCGTTATAAAGGCCGCCGTCCTTGGGGCCATAGGCGGAAATGATCTTGCCCTGCACCGGCCAGCCGAAAACAGGGGTTCCCGTCCCCATCACTTTTTGCGTCAGCGTGCGTGATGTTTTGCCAGCTTGCGGTTTTGGTGCCGTGACATTTTCCGCCGGTTCTGTGCGGGCCGCAGCCTGCGTCAGGCGGCGGTCGTCTTTTTGC
>JAEXMB010000047.1 GCA_023444705.1 Pseudomonadota bacterium
TGCATCTGGCGCATGAAGAAAATCCACACACCGATCAGCAGCAACATGGGGAACCACGACAGCAACAGGCCAAACAGCGTGGGCTGGTCGCTGGTGTCTTTCTGCGCGCTGATGCGCACGCCCTTGCCGTCGATACGGCTGACCACGTCCGTACCCGAAGGCACGATGACGCCAAAGGCACGGCCGTCGTTGTACTTGCCGCGGATCTGGTCACCCGCGATGGTCACTTCGCTGACTTTCTGCGCATCGACATCGGCGACGAAATCGCTGTAGGCGACCACGTTGCCGCTCATGCCGGCAGTGCCGCCCTTGTTGATCATGTTGAACACGCCGACCAGCAACAGCGTAATAATCACCCAGACCACCAGATTGCGGCCGAAGGGGTTGTTGTTATTGCCGGACGGGGGTTGCTGGTCTTGGCGGTTGTCGCGCATGGGGCATCCTGTGAGTTGTTATCCTCTCATTATATAATCGCATGAAAGGGTTAAACAATATCGCCAAAGGAAATATGCGTGCGGATATCGGGCAATGGCAGGTCAAAACCGCCCGCGCGCCAGCTAAGCTGTGGAACAGCCAGCAGTTTTTGCCCCTGCCAGAGCGCCGCGGCCCCGCGTTTGATCGCGGCGGGGGCGTTTTTGAAATCTTCTGTCCATAATAAACGCTCTTTTTCCTGACCGAGCGCGGCAATTCCCGCCTCGCCCAGTGCCGCCAGCGTGATCCCGCGCCCCGCCAGCGGTGCAGCCCCGCGCACCGCAAAGCGGTGATCCCACACCAGCGCATCGCCGATGCCCGCTTCAAGCGGCAGATGCGCCGCCGCCGCAGGTTCGCGCATCACCCAGACATCGCCGCGCGACAGCGCCAGCAGGCAGCCGTTGAGGCTGGCCGCAGGTGCCGCGTCATGCGCGAACTGTTGCGCCAGTTGCAACACGGCGTCATAAGCGGGCGGATAGTCGCGCGGCGTCATCGCCAGCAACGCGGCCTGCAGCACGCGACGGCGCAAATCATCGGGCAGCGCCGCAAAATCCGCATGTGCGAAATGCAGCGCACCGCCCCCATGCACCGTGACGTGCCGGTGCAAAAACTGTGCGGTCAGCGCGGCCAGCGCATCGTCGGCGGCGCGCAGCTTGGCCATCGTGCGCGACAGGCGCGGCGCGTCAAGCCCCTCGTCCGCCAGCTGCCCTGCAAAGCCGCGCAGGCGCACGCGGGTAAAATTTTCGTTTTTATTGGAAGGATCGTCGATGACCGGCAGCGCATGGTCGCGCGCATAGGCGACAATGTCCGCACGCGTCACGCCCAGCAAGGGGCGCAGCCATGTCATGCCGCCATGATCGCGGCGGCTTTGCATACCGCCCAGCCCCGACAGGCCGGAGCCGTCGGCAAGGCGCATCCAGAATGTTTCCGCCTGATCGTCGGCATGGTGGCCAAGCAGCACGCCCGCGCAGCCGTGACGTTTCGCGGCATCTGCCAGCAAGCCATAGCGCGCATGGCGCGCGCGTTCCTGCACCCCCGCACCGTGTTGCGCGCCATCCCATGTCAGGATGTCGCAGACAGCGCCCCAGGCGCGGAGGGTTTGCGCAACCTGTTCGGCCTCGCGCGTGGAACTGTCGCGCAGGCGGTGATCGACGGTGAGAAAAACGAGGTTGTCCTGCGCATGGCCATGCCACGCCAGATGCGCCAGCGCAATGCTGTCAACACCGCCTGAAACGGCGACCGCCAGCCGCATGTCAGGGGTGATCCCCATCTCGCGCAGGCTGGCGGTCAATGTATCGACGGTCAGCAACCTAGCCACAGCCAAGTTGCGTCATTTCCTGCTTAGCGCGGCGGTTCACCGGCGAGCTGTCGCCGGGGAATTCCTTTTGCAGCTGTTGCAGAGACAGGCAGGCGTCTTCTTTCTTGCCAAGCTTGCCAAGAGAGAGGCCGAGCTTGAGCAGGCAATCCGCGGCCTTTTGGCCTTGCGGGAATTCCTGATAGCCCTTGGCGAACAATTTCGCCGCCTGACGGTAGTCGCCACGCACGTAGTAGGTTTCCGCCAGCCAGTATTGCGCATTGCCCGCCAGCGCGTGGGTGGGATAGCGCGCCATGAAGTCGGTGAACTTCTTTTGCGCGGCGTCAAAGTTCTGCTCGCGCACGTCGGCAAACCCGGCCTCGTACAGGCTTTCGGGCGAACCTGCGGCGGCGGCCGTGCCGCTGCCCAGCGTGCCAAGCGTGCCCGCCGCGCTGTTGCCCGACGACTTCACGCCCTCAGACGGCGTTGCCGCCATCTCGTCGGCAGGCAACGTCGAAGACGAAGACGACGCGGAGGAGGAGGACGCCGACGCGTTCATCTGCTGAAAACGCATGTCAAGGTCGGACTGCGCCTTTTGCATCTGGTCCTGCATCTGGCGCACGTCAAAGCCAAGCTTTTCGATCTGTCCGATCATGGTGCGCTGCTGTTCTTCGACCGCGCGCAGGCGGTCTTCGAACATGGTCAGCGCCGCCGGATTGATATTGCCGCCACCACTGCTGGCCCCTGCCGCCATGTCGGCGGGCAGCGGTTTGCCGCGAAAGACGCTCTGGCTCAGCGTCTGCACCTGCTTTTCAAGCTGGTTGAGACGGTTGGCCATGCCGCGCGTGTCATTATATTCCTGCGCGCCCGACATCACGGGGGCAACAATCATGAATGCAAAAGCAAACAGAGCCCCTGCTGAAAGCAGGAGCCCTGTTTTGCGATTGCTGTGAGGCTGGTGCTTCATCGCAATCCCTTAAGTCGGCGTTACTGGATCACCACAACCGCGCGGCGGTTCTGTGCCCACGATTGCTCGTCCGAACCCATAACGGCCGGGCGCTCTTTACCGTAGGAGATGACCTGAATGCGGCCAGCGTCAACGCCGTTGGCGATCAGGTAGTTGCGCACGGTGGTCGCGCGTTTTTCACCCAGTGCCAGGTTGTATTCGCGGGTACCGCGCTCGTCGGCGTGGCCTTCAACGACGATGCTGACGCTGCCGTATTGCTTGAGCCATTGTGCCTGACGCTCGACGGTCGAACGCGCTTCGGCGGTCAGGTCGTGCTGGTCGTAGTCAAAGAAGACGCGGTCGCCAACGTTGACGACGAAGTCCTGTTGCGAGCCAGCGAGCGGGCCGGCAGCCATGCCGGTGTCGGTGGTGGTCGCGGTGGTGGTTTGGTTGGCAGTGTAGTTGCTGTCGGTGGTTACCATGCCGGTATCGGGCTCGTTTTTCGAGCAACCGGCAACCAGTACCAGTACAGCAAGCATAGTCAGAAGACGCGCACCCATAGTTGAAACTCCTTATTATGTGCAGTCAAATTGGTGATGTTCAGGTTTGTGACACGACCGCAATCGGCGGATCATGCGGGTATCAAAGTGAAATCCTGTAGCGGCCTTTTTCCCCGAAAATTCGGGCAAAAAAACTTCTCAGCCATAGATAGACCTCGCCCCGTTTTTGCGCAAGAGTCTTGTCGCGACCTTGCCAACGCAAATGCCTGAAACAAGTTCCTTTTGCACAGATGTTGCCCATAAGATACAGTGGTGCCCGACCGAGCGAGATTATGATAAACTTCGACAATCCCATCGCGCCGCCAAGCGGCCCCGACTTCGGCTACCTCGACAGCCTCAACCCTTCGCAACGCGAAGCGGTCGAGCGCCTTGACGGCCCCCTGCTGGTGCTGGCGGGTGCCGGCACGGGCAAGACCAAGGTGCTGACCACGCGTCTTGGCCATCTGCTCAACACCGGCAAGGCCTATCCGTCGCAAATCCTCGCGGTTACCTTTACCAACAAGGCCGCGCTGGAAATGAAGCGGCGCGTGCAGGCGTTGCTGGGTGCGCAGGACATGGTCGAGGGCTGGTGGCTTGGCACCTTTCACTCGCTCTGCGCGCGCATGCTGCGCCAGCATGCCGAACTTGCGGGGCTGAACCGCAACTTTACCATCCTTGACGAAGACGACCAGCTGCGCCTGCTCAAGCAACTGATGGAAGCGGAGGGCATCGACGTCAAAAAATCCCCGCCGCGCGCCGTCAGCACCGTGATCCAGCGCTGGAAGGACCGCGCCCTCACCCCCGACCAGATCACGCCCGCCGACGCCGGCGCAATTGCCGACGGCAAGCTTGCGCAGATCTATCGCGACTATCAGGAGCGCCTGCGCACGCTCAACGCCTGCGACTTCGGCGACCTGCTGATGCATGTCATCACCATGTTGCGCGACCCGAAAAACGCCGACCTGCTGGCGAATTACCAGCGCAAGTTCAAATACATTCTTGTCGATGAATATCAGGACACCAACGTCGCGCAATACATGTGGCTGCGTCTGCTGGCCCAGCAGAACAAGAACATCTGCTGCGTCGGCGACGACGACCAGTCGATCTATGGCTGGCGCGGGGCGGAGATCGGCAATATTTTGCGCTTCGAGCAGGACTTCCCCGGCGCGCACATCGTGCGGCTGGAGCAAAACTACCGCTCCACCCCGCATATCCTCAACGCCGCCAACGCCGTGATCGCCAACAACAAAGGCCGCCTGGGCAAGAACCTGTGGAGTGCCGAGCAGGAGGGCGAGAAAATCCAGCTGCGCGGCGTGTGGGACGGCAAGCAGGAAGCAACCTTCGTCGCCGAGGAGATCGAACGCCTGCAGCTCCGCCGCCAGCCGCTGTCGGATATGGCCATCATCGTACGCACCGCCAGCCAGACGCGCGCGTTTGAAGAACGCTTTCTGAGCATGGGTATTCCCTACCGCGTCTTTTCAGGCCTGCGCTTTTACGAGCGTCAGGAAATCCGCGACGCCATCGCCTACCTGCGCGTTATTGCGCAGCCCGACGACGACCTTGCGTTTGAGCGCATCGTCAACGTACCCAAGCGCGGCATCGGCCCCGCCGCGATGAACAAGATCCATCTGGTCGCGCGTGCGCGCAAGACCTCGCTGACGCGCGCGCTCGATGCCATGCTCGACAGCGACGAGTTCAGCGGCAAGACGCGCGCCACCCTGACCGCCATCCACGGCGATTTCGCGCGCTGGCGCGGCATGCTCAAGGAAATGAGCCACGTCGAAGTCGCGCAGAACATGCTCGATGAAAGCGGCTATACCGCCATGTGGATGGCCGACAAAACGCCCGAGGCGGCGGGGCGCCTTGAAAACCTCAAGGAATTCATCACCGCGCTCAACGAATTTGAAAATCTCGACGCGTTTCTGGAACATGTGGCGCTGGTCATGGAAAACGACGAAAGCAGCAACGACAGCTATGTGTCGCTGATGACCTTCCACGCCGCCAAGGGTCTTGAATACAACGTCGTCTTCCTGCCCGGCTGGGAGGAAGGCCTGTTCCCAAGCCAGCGCGCGCTGGATGAAACCGGCATGAGCGGCCTTGAGGAAGAACGCCGCCTGGCCTATGTCGGCAT
>JAEXMB010000036.1 GCA_023444705.1 Pseudomonadota bacterium
CGAACGCGACGACCGCGCCGTCGCGGCCCTGCAACCTTTGGTGCTGGCCGCCAACGGCAAGCTGAAACTCATCCCCGATGATGCGCTCAAGGCCGACTATCTTGCGCTCGCACCCGCACCACGTGCCATCGTGGCCAACCTGCCCTATAACATCGCAACGCCGCTGTTGATGGGATGGCTTGAAAACATCACGCAGTTTCACAGCCTGACATTGATGTTTCAAAAAGAAGTCGCCGACCGTCTGGTGGCGCCCCCCTCCACCTCGTCCTATGGCCGCCTGAGCGTCATCACGCAATGGGTGGCGACAGCGGAAAAATGCCTTGATCTGCCGCCTTCCGCCTTTACCCCGCCGCCCAAGGTGAATTCCAGCGTCGTGCACCTGCGCCCGCGCCCGCGCACCGACGAGGTCGCCTTCAAAACGATGGAACGCATCACCGCCGCCGCTTTCGGCCAGCGCCGCAAGATGCTGCGCCAGAGCCTGAAGTCACTGGGCGTCCCCGCCGAACCCCTGCTGGAGCAGGCAGGCATCGCAGGCACCGCGCGCGCGGAGGAAATCGACGTGGCGGGGTTTGTCAGGCTGGCGCAGGCGCTTAACGCAGCATAGGGATCACGGTTTACATGGCACATATTCTTGGCAAAACCCGCCGCAATAGAATAGCAAGCGGCGCACCGCATCTCAGCCTGAGCAGCGAGGCAGGAGCGTTCGTCCAAATTTCACTCATGGGGACTGACCAGCAAGAGACGCTCGTCATCTTTGATCTGGATGAAGCAGAAGCGTTGCAGGGCCAACTGGCTGAACTCGTTATCGCGCAAAAAGAAAACGCAGGCTGATCTCAGCTCTTGCCCGGCGTCAGGGTCTCGACGAAAGGCGCCAGCGCGGTCAGGCGGTGGCGGCGGTGGCGTTCTGCCGCGATGATGTCCTGCACATGGCCGACGGTTTCGTTGAGGTCATGGTTGACGATGACATACTGGAATTCGGTGTAATGGTCGATCTCGTCACGGGCCTTTGACAGGCGGCGCACGATTTCTTCCTCGCTGTCCTGCGCGCGGGTGCGCAGGCGGTCGGCCAAGGCACTCCAGCTTGGCGGCAGCAGGAAGATCGACACCACGTCGTCGGGTGCGCTGCGCGACAGGCTGCGGTTGCCCTGCCAGTCGATATCAAACAGCACGTCGCGGCCGGTCTGCAATGCCTTTTCGACCGGCGCCTTGGGCGTGCCGTAGAGGTAGTTGTTGTATACCAGCGCGTGTTCAAGCATCTCGCCCTTGGCGATCAGGTCCTCAAACGCCGGCTTGTCCATGAAATAGTAATGCGTGCCTTCGACCTCGCCCGGGCGCATGGCGCGGGTGGTGGCGGAGACAGAAATGGTGGTAAGCGGATCGCGCGCCATCACGGCACGGCTGACCGACGTCTTGCCCCCGCCCGGCGGGGAGGCCAGCACAACCATCATGCCACGGCGCTGCAGCGGGTTGGCGGAAGGTGTAGCAACGCTGGGCGGACAAGCTGGCGGCATTGGCATCCTTTTCAAGTGACATGGCGGCCCGCAATCGGCTATCTTCGGGTTCGCCCATGTTTTTAAGTGTTACCTTGTATACCCCCTAGACGGATTCGTCACAAGCATGCCAGACAGTGCATGCACGGCCCTGACATCTCACCGCTGGTTTAACATATGAAAAACCCCAATGTCATCCTGATTACCGGCGCCAGCAGCGGCATCGGCGCGGCACTGGCCGATGCCTATGCCGAGCGCGGCGTGAAACTGCTGCTGATGGGGCGCGATATGCCGCGCCTGATGGACATCGAAAAGCTGTGCCGTGCCAAGGGTGCCGCCGTCAAGCTTGCGGCAATGGATGTGACCGACAGCGCCGCCATGCGCAACCAGATTTTGCAATGGTTCGATCAGGAGCCAATCGACCTCGTCATCGCCAACGCGGGCATTTCCGGCGGCGGGCTGATCCGCAACGCCGACCACCAAAGCCGTTTTGAAGACGTCGTCACCGTCAACGTCAACGGCACGCTCAATACTGTCCTGCCCCTCATCAGCCGCATGCAACAGCGCGGCAAAGGGCAGATCGCGCTGATGTCATCCCTCGCCGGTTTTCGCGGCCTGCCGACAGCGGCGGCCTATAGCACCAGCAAGGTTGCGGTCGCAGCCCTTGGCCAGGCCCTGCGCCCCGTGCTGGCGCGCGATGGTATTGCGGTCAACGTCATCCATCCCGGCTTTATCGCCACACCGCTGACGGCGGTGAATGGCTTTTTCATGCCGTTTTTGATGCAACCCGCGCGCGCGGCGCAAAAAATCCGCGCAGGACTTGAAGACAACAAGGCCCGTATCTGCTTTCCGTGGCCGATGGCGTTTATGGCGCGTCTGATTGCATGGCTGCCCAATGCCTGGGTTGATGGCCTGCTGTCGCGCGCACCGCGCAAGGACTGACCCCATGACAAAAACGGCTTTATCATTTTGCGCATGTGCTTTTTTACTGCTCTGCGCACTGCCTGCCCATGCCGAACGCACGGCGCATCCCCTGCGCGACGCACTGGCGCACAAGCTGGCCGCCAAGCGCACAACCGCAGATACTCCGACCCCTGCGCCACAGTACCGCGATGTTGCCTATGGCACGGATGCCGCACAAAAATTCGATATCTACCTGCCAGAGCAACCTGTGAGCGGCGCACCCGTCATCTTCATGGTGCATGGCGGCGGCTGGCGCAACGGCGACAAGACGAACAGCAACGCCGTCGCCAACAAGGCCGCATATTTTACCGCGCGCGGGTGGATTTTCATTTCCACCAATTACCGCCTGCTGCCCGCCGCCAATCCGCTTGAGCAAGCGCAGGATGTGGGCCGTGCCGTGGCCTATGCCCAGCAGCATGCCGCCCAATGGGGTGGTGATCAAAACCGCTTCGTGCTGATGGGGCATTCGGCTGGCGCGCATCTGGTGGCCTTGGTAAGCGCGCGCCCCGATCTGCTGACCACGCAAGGCGGCACCGCATGGCTGGCCACCGTCGCGCTCGACAGCGCGGGCTACGACATTGAAAAAGTCATGCAGGCGCGGCATTTCAAACTGTATGACGAGGCTTTTGGCACCGATACCGCGCTGTGGCACGCTGCATCGCCCGCCGCACAGCTTGCCGCAAAAATGCCGCCGTTTCTGGCCGTATGTTCGACGCAGCGCACCAGCGCCTGCGAACAGGCCCGTATTTTGCGCGACCGCGCGCAGGCGTTTGGCGGTGCGTTTGACATCCTGCCGGTCGACATGAAACATGGCGAGATCAACGCGCAACTCGGCGTTGATAACGACTATACCGCAAGCGTCTTGGATTTCCTGAAGCGCAACGCGGGCTTATAGCCCGTCCGTATCAGCAGGCGGCGCAAGTACCAGCATATCTTCGGCCTCGACAGGCTCGACCGGCACGGCGATCACATCGGGGCCGATCTTTTCGGCCGGTGCCGCCCTTTCAATCACCGGCGGTTCCTTTTTGTGAAACGGATTGTAATCCTGCCAGTGCAGGCAGCCGCAGAGCGGCACAACCAAAAGCATGCATGCAATATGTTTCTTCATGGTATCGCCGCCTTGATGATGTCACCGACCGCAAGATAGGACAGATCGTCGCTTTGCAACCAGACGGTATTGGCGGCGGGCAGCTGCCCGACCGCTTCGTCTTCGCCTTGTGTTAAAATCAGCGTGCGCGCCCCCGACAAGGCGGCCAGCGCCGTCATCGCGTCGCGCCCGCCGATCACCGCCGCCGCACCCGCCGCCAGCACAGGAATATCGGACAGATCCACGCGCCCGACCAGATCACGCACATCGGGCGCAGCCTTGAGCAGGCGATCGAGTGCTGGCGTATCGCGCAGACCGACCAGTGCGCTATGAATGCCCATGACCTCGAGCTTGCGCAGCAATGCCGCCGCGCGCAAGACGGGCAGATGTTCTGGCAGGGCCAGCAATACATAAGGCGCGGGTGGCGCGATAAAGGATACGTCGCGGGCGATTTTATCCCATGCAGGCGGCGCAGATTCGCGCAGTTGCGCTGCGTGGATCACGCGGTCAAACGCGCCGCGCAGGCGGCTCCACCACCCCCAGGCCAGCACCGACATGACGCTGCGGTCATCCAGCACGCGCACCGTATCGGCCACGCGCAGGCGCAACAGCAGGTCGCGCGCGCTTGATGGCGCGATCATGGTGATCTTCGCATCGGGGTATTGCGCGCGCAGGCTTGCCAGGCGCGGCAGGGCCAGCACGATGTCGCGCAGGCCGTATAATCCGGTAATCAATACATTTTGTGCGCGGGACTGGGCCAGGGCACCGCGCATCACTATCACGCCGCCTTGGTTTTTTTGGCGGGCTTTTGCGCAGCGGCCTGTGCTGCCTGCATCTGTGTGCGTTTTTCGGCCAGTGCATCGGCATAAACGGCAAAGGTCAACGCGCACATGCGGGCATTGGTGAAATGGGCGGCCACATGGCTCATGGCGCGGGTGGCAAGGGCAGCGCGGTCCTCGCCGCTCAAACTGAGCGCCCTGTCAAGTGCCTCGGCCAAGGCACCCGCATCGTCGGGCGGCACCAGCCAGCCGGTTTCGCCATCCACCAGCGTTTCGGGCAGGCCGCCGTTGCGCGCCGCGATGACGGGACGGCCCATTGCCTGCGCCTCGACCGACGTGCGGCCAAAACCTTCGGCCACCAGCGACGGGCAGGCCACGACGGTCGCCAGCATATAGGCGGCGGGCAGGTCGGGGCAGTCCGTCACAATACGCGTCTGCCCTTCAAGGCCAAGGCGCGCGATTTCTTTTTCAAGCTCGCGGCGGTAGTTCTGCTGGCCCGCGTCGCTGCCCACGAACAGGCACAGCGCATCGCGGTTCTTGATGCGCGCCAGCGCGTGCAACAGCACGATGTGGCCCTTGCCGCGCGTGAGGCGCCCCGGCAACATGATGACGGCGGCACCGTCGGGCACGCGCATGTGGCGGGCGATGGCGATCAGGCGCTCGGCCGAGACAGCCGTAGGGTGATAGCCTTCCAGCGACAGGCCGCCGTAGATGACGCTGATCTTCTA
>JAEXMB010000076.1 GCA_023444705.1 Pseudomonadota bacterium
GTCGAAACGCGTGTGCAGGACTACATCGCGCTGCTCAAGCCGCGCGTCATGACGCTGGTGGTGTTCTCGGGCATTGCCGGCATGGTGATGGCACCGGGGATCGGTGACATGCATCCGTTTCTGGCGCTGGTGGCGGTGTTCTGCATCGCTGTCGGGGCAGGGGCTGCGGGAGCGGTCAACATGTGGTACGAGCGTGACCTTGACGCCAGAATGCAACGCACCAAGAACCGTCCGCTGCCGCAGGGCCGCATGGACAGCGCCGATGCGCTTGGTTTTGCCGTGGTGCTAACCATTTTGTCGGTCGGGTTGATGGGGGTTGCCATCAACTGGACCGCGGCGGGGCTTTTGGCCTTTGCGTCGTTCTTCTATGTTTTCGTCTATACCATCTGGCTTAAGCCGCGCACGCCGCAGAACATCGTGATCGGTGGTGCCGCAGGCGCTTTCCCGCCGGTGATCGGCTGGGCGGCAGTAACGGGCGACGTGTCGTGGGCGGCTGTCATCATGTTCATGATCATCTTCATGTGGACGCCGCCGCATTTCTGGGCGCTGGCGCTGGTGCGCAACGACGACTACCGTCGCGCGAACATCCCCATGCTGCCGGTGACCGCAGGCGCGGCTGCCACCAAATGGCAGATGCTGGTCTATACGCTGCTGATGACGCCGTTCGTTTTTGCACCGTCGCTGATGGGCATGACGGGGCATCTCTATACGCTGGGTGCCGCAGTGCTGCACGGCCTGTTCACGCTCAGTGCGTTGCGCGTGTTGCGTGCGCAGAACTATGACCGCCCCGCGTGGCAGATGTTCGGTTATTCGATTTTCTATCTCTTTGCCATCTTCGCCCTGATGATGGCCGACAAGGTGTGACCATGCCGCATTCCGACCTGCACCAGCAAAAGAAGAAAAAGAACATCGCGGTCTTTCTGGCCGTCATCGCCTTTATGGTGGTGGTGTTCTTCGTCAGCATCATCCGCATGAAGCAGGGGATGGGTGGCTGAGCATGACCGCGCCTTCGCCCCATGACCGCCAGCAGGAACTCGCCCGCAAGAACAAGCGGGTGATGACGGTTGCGCTTGTCATCGTGGGGCTGATGATCGGCATGGCCTTTGCCAGCGTGCCGCTGTATGGCGCGCTGTGCAAGGTGACGGGATGGGGCGGCACCACGCGCACGGTGCAAAGCAACCCCTTCAAGCCTGTCGAGGGCCGCAAGATCACCGTGCATTTCGACGCCAATGTGGCGCAGGGCATGCCCTGGCGCTTCAAGCCCGACGTCAACGAGGTGACGCTGGATGTCGGCGCCGACGGGCTGGTGTCTTTTGTCGCGGAAAACCCGACCGGGAAATCCGTCACCGGCACGGCTGTCTATAACGTCACGCCGCTCAAGGCCGGCAAGTATTTCAACAAGACGCAGTGCTTTTGTTTTAACGAGCAGGTGCTGGAGCCAAGACAGCGCGTGCATATGCCCGTGGTCTTTTTCGTCGATCCCGCCATTCTCGACGATCCCGAGCTGACCGACCTTCGCTCGATCACCCTGTCCTATACTTTTTTCAAGGCCGCGACGCCCGAGCTTGAGCGCGCCATTGAAGATTTCACCAACGACGACCAACCTTCACCTGCCAAGGCGCCATCGCGCACCTGACGGCACCAGCGACACGTTCAAGGAGAGACACACATGTCGAGCGAAGTCCAATACGACCTGACCAGCGGCAAGCCGCATCCCTATCACCTGGTCAAGCCGAGCATCTGGCCGATGGCGGGCGCGTTTGCCGCGGGCCTGCTGGCGCTGGGTGCTGTGCTGTACATGCACAAGGCGGCGCTGGGCGGTTTTGAATTCGGCCTCAAGGGCGTCTTGCTTGGCTTTGCGGCCGTGCTGGCTGTCATGTGGTACTGGTGGCGCGACGTCATCCGCGAGGCGGTGGTCGAACACGCCCACAGCCCCGTGACCAAAGTGGGCTTCCGCTATGGCATGTCACTGTTCATCGCGTCGGAGGTCATGTTCTTCGTCGCGTTCTTCTGGGCGTTCTTTGACGCGAGCCTGTTCCCCAAGGAAGCGATCGGCCACATCTGGCCGCCGGCTGATATCGAACCCATCGCCGCCTTTGGCCTGCCGTTCCTGATGACCATGATCCTGCTGCTGTCGGGCTGCACCGTTACCTGGGCGCACCATGCGATCATCGAAGGCCGTCAGGAAGACGCCGTCAACGCGCTGGCCTATACCGTCGGTCTTGGCGTGCTGTTTACCTGCTTTCAGGCTTACGAGTACTGGCATGCGACCTTCCCCTTCAAGGGCAGCGTCTATTCGTCGGCGTTCTACATGGCGACGGGCTTCCACGGTTTCCACGTGCTGGTCGGCACGATCTTTCTGATCGTTTCGTACTTCCGCGCCAAGAAAGGCCACTTCACCGCCGAAAGCCACTTTGGCTTCGAGGCGGCGGCATGGTACTGGCACTTCGTTGACATCGTCTGGCTGTTCCTGTTCACCGCCATCTACTGGTGGGGCAACGCTTAAGGCTTGAAAGGCGCAGGTGTGCCATGACCAATCTGCTGGCAGACCTGCGTTTTTGCCTCAAGCCGCGCTGTCCGGTGTGCCGTCAGGGGCGTTTGTTCCGCCCGTGGACGATCACGCCGGTCGAGCGGTGCAGTGTATGTGACGCGCGCCTTGGCCTGCACGACATCGGCGATGGCGCGGCGGTTTTTCTCAACTTCATTCTCTGCTTTACGTTGATCCCCATCGCGTGGATTTTCGAAAACGTCTTCGAACCGCCGCTGTGGGTGCATGTGATGGTATGGGGTGCGGCGGGGCTTGGCATCATCGCGTTGATGTTGCCCGCGCTCAAGGCCTATATCATCCTGCTTGAATACCGCCACCGTCCTACGGATATGAGCCGCAAGGAATAAGCGCGCTAGACGCTTGGCGGGGCGGGGGGCTTGTTGCCGCCTGTCGTCTTGCGGGCATAGTGCGGATTGGCCAGAAAATTCTTCAACACCGCTTCATACAGCGGGCGGGTGGTATCCCAGCCGCCGGCCGTCTTGCATTGCGCCGTATCGCGCCCGTGGCCGCAGACTGCGCGCAGGAAGTAGTCCTGCACGATGGTCGCCTGCTGTTCCATGTTATAGCTGGTCAGGTCACGCCCCGCATCGAGTGTGTAGTAATAGGCCGCATTATAGTTGAAGCGGTAGGTGATGCTGAGCTTGAGCGCGCTGGCGATAGGATCAAGCACGCCGTTTTGCTTTTGCCAGACATGCGTCATTTCATGGATGAAATGGCTTTGCGTCATTGGCGGCTGCTGAGAGAAATCGTCGTGATAGCAGCCGTACATGTACAGGTTACCATCGGGCGCCATCGCCGTGCCCTTGGGCTGAAAGGGCATGAAGGACTGCGCAGTCACGCCGACTTTGTCATAGCAAATGGAGTCGCCGAACATCCGGCGTGCCAGTGCGATCTCGCCTGCGGTCAGCGCGCGGAAACGGGTGGATTTTTCCTCACTCACGGGCATGCCCTTTCATTGCAAAAACTGCGCTTGGCGGCGTATTATCAAGGTGCTGTGCATAACAATAGCCAGAGGAGCGGCCTTGCGCCAAGTGAATAAATGACAGGACCCGCGGCCCCCGCCCCCAAAAAACGCTATCGTGCTGTAATCCTTGTGATGCTGGCCTGCAGCATTTTGTGCGCGCTTGGCGTATGGCAGCTCAAGCGCCTGGCCTGGAAGCAGGATTTGATCGCCACGCTGGAACAACGTCTGGCCGAGCCTGCCGTCGACATCGCGTTTTTGCCCAAACCGTATCCGGCGCAGGAATGGCGCAAGGTGCGCGTGCGCGGAGAGTTTATTCTCGATCGCAGTTTCATGGTCAGCCCGCGCACACAGGACGGCAAGGTCGGCTTTCATCTCTTTGCGCCGCTGAAGATGGCGGATGGCACCAGCATCATGGTCAACCGCGGCTTCGTTGCCATGCGCTCCCCGCAATACTCCGAGGATTTTGACCTGCCGCCGTCGGGCACGGTCAGCATCGAAGGTGTGGTGCGCGTGCCGGTGCGCACGGCGTTTACGCCCGACAACCAGCCCTCGCGCAACGAGTGGTACTGGCCCGACCTCAGCGTGATGGACAGCGGCGTTGCCCTGGTGCGCGATGTGTATATCCAGCAAACCGGCGTCAGCAATGCGGGCTATCCGCGCATCATAGACGTGACGCCCGAGCTGCCCAACAACCATGCGCAATACGCGGTCTTCTGGTTTGGCATGGCGGGGCTGTGCCTGCTGGTCTTTGTGATCGCGCGTAAAAAGGGATATGCCTGATGAAGACCTATCAAGACCTCGCCGCGCATTTCTCGGCGATCACCAGCCTCAAGCAGATCGACAGCATTCTTGACTGGGACCGTTCGGTCATGATGCCCAAGGACGGTCTTGAACAGCGCGCGCGCCAGACCGCGGTGCTGAACGTGAAAATCCACGACATGCTGGCGGACCCGCGCGTGGGCGATGCGCTGGCGGCGCTTGACGATGCCATGCTTGATGACTGGCAGCGCGCCAACGTGCGCCTGATGCGCGAACAGCACATGGCGGCGACCGCCGTGCCGGCTGACTTGATCGCGCACAAGATGGCGCAGGAAACGCGCACCGAGATGGTCTGGCGCCAGGCCAAGGCCGACGATGATTTCGCCCTTGTCGCGCCCGAGCTTGAAAAGCTGTTTGGTCTTGTGCGTGACTATGCGCAGGCGCGCGCGGACAAAATGGGCATTCCCGCCTATGACGCGCTGATGGTGCATTACCTGCCGGGCATGTCCTCGGCAGATGTCGATATCATCTTCGACGATCTGGCGGGGACGCTGCCGCAATTGCTTGACCGTGCGCTTAACGTGCAGGCGCAGGCGTTGCCGCTGGCGGGCCCGTTTGCAATCGACAAGCAAAAACAGGCGGCTGATCTGGTCGCGCGCCAACTCGGCTTTGATCTGGATCGCTGGGGGCGGCTTGATGCCTCGGCGCATCCGTTCAGTACCGGCATCGGCGGTGATGTGCGCATCACCACGCGCTATGAGGACAGCAATTTCATCAACGCCCTGCAAGCCGTGGGGCACGAGGTCGGGCATGGCATGTTCGACCACCATGTGCCCGATGCATGGAACGACCAGCCCGTTGGCATCAGCGGCCACATGGGCATGGGTATCCATGAATCGCAATCGCTGGGGCTTGAGATGCAGATGGGCCGCAGCCGCGCCTATTGGGATTATCTGGCGCCGCATCTGGCACAGATATTCGGCGGCAGCGGTGCCGCATGGAGTGGGGAGAACCTGCACCGTCACGCAACCCAGGTCTCGCGCAGCCTGATCCGCATCGAAGCGGACGAGATCAGCTATCCGCTGCATGTCATCTTGCGCTACCGCCTTGAAAAAGACCTGCTGGCGGGCACGCTTGCCGTGCGCGACCTGCCCGCCGCATGGCGCGCAGGGCTGAAATCATTGGTGGGGATCGAACCGCCAAATGACCGTCAGGGGTGCCTGCAGGATATTCACTGGCATGCGGGTATGGTCGGCTATTTCCCCGCCTATGCGATCGGCGCCGTGATTGCCGCGCAATTCACGCGCAAGCTCCAACAGGATATTCCCGATCTTGACGCGCGCCTGCGCAAAGGTGATTTCTTTGCCTATACCGCGTGGATGCGCGACCATATCCAGTCGCAGGCCTGCCTGTACAGGCCCGATGTGCTGATCGAACGCGTAAGCGGCGCGCCCTTGTCGGCGCAGGCGCTGAAAGATCATCTGCACCAGCGTTATCTGGTCGAAAGAACGGCGGTGGCGGCATGACGACCTATATCAGCACCCGCGGCAAGGCCGCACATGCCGGATTTACCGGCGCGATGATGGCAGGGCTGGCCAGTGACGGCGGCCTTTATGTGCCGCAATCCTGCCCGATCCTGAGCGCGGAAGACTGCGCGAACCTTCAACACCAAAGCTATGTCGAGGCCGCCTGGCGCGTGCTGGCACCGTTTGTGGGGCAGGACATCGACGGCACGGTGCTGGCGCGCCTGCTGCAGCGTGCCTACAAGAATTTCGATGCTCCGCAAGTCGCGCCCGTCAGCGTGCTTGAAGACGGGCATTTCATGCTCGAGCTGTATCACGGCCCCACGCTGGCGTTCAAGGATGTGGCGTTGCAGTTTCTTGGCCATTGCTTCACGCATGTTCTTGCGCAAAGCGGACGCAAGGTGACCATCGTCGGCGCGACCTCGGGCGATACCGGATCGGCCGCTATTGCCGCCTTTGCCAACCAGCCCAATGTCGATATCGTCATACTGCACCCCAAGGGCCGCGTGTCTGATGTGCAACGCCGCCAGATGACCACGGTCGATGCGCCCAACGTGCATAACATTGCGGTCGAGGGTGATTTCGACGACTGCCAGAACATGGTCAAGGCGATGTTCGCGGACGAGGTATTCCGTACCGACATCGGCCTGTCGGCCATCAATTCGATCAACTGGGCACGCATCGCAGCACAGGTTGTCTATTACGTGACTACGGCGATCAAGGTGAAGGCGCAGACGGGCAGCGCTGCCGCGTTTGTGGTGCCGACAGGCAACTTCGGCAATATCTATGCGGGCTATGTCGCGCGCGCGATGGGTGCGCCCGTGGGCAGGCTGGTCGCCGCCACCAACCGCAACGATATCCTTTACCGCTTTTTTGCCGAAGGGCAGATGAAACGCCATGCGGTCGAACCGTCGCTGAGCCCCAGCATGGATATTCAGGTGGCCAGCAATTTCGAGCGCTTGCTGTTCGACCTGTTCGACCAGCAGGGCGATGCGGTCGACCAGACCATGCGCCATTTCGCGCAGGGCGGCACGTTCAAGCTCGACGACACGCTGATGGCCGAGGTGCGCAAGACCTTCGGCGGCGGGCGCTGCTCTGACGAACAGACGCTTGCGACCATCAATAACGTCTACGAGACGACGGGCAGGCTGATCGACCCGCATACGGCCGTCGGTGTGCATGTGGCGCGCGCATACCGCCAGCGCTACCCCGACCAGCCGGTGGTAACACTGGCCACTGCGCATGCGGCGAAATTCCCCGATGCGGTCATGCAGGCGACAGGTGTCATGCCGCCCGTACCCGCACAGCTGGCGGGGCTTGAAGATAAGCCGGAGCGCTGCACGACGCTACCGTGCGACCTTGCCGCCGTGCAAAAACATATTCGCGCCGCCGTAGGCGGCAAGGCAGGGGCATAATGAAGGTCTGGCCGAAAATCAAAACGATGACGCTGGGCCTGCGCCCTGCGGGATTGCCCATGCTGCCGCGCATCGTCATCGGCCTTGCGCTTGGCGTTGCCGTGCTGGTGGTGCTGGGGGCGGCCACTGCGCAGACGCGGCCTATTTTGATTGCCGTTGCAGCACTGGCCGTGTTGCTGGTCGCCGAAATCTGGCGCCGCCGCCGCTGGGAAAAAGGCGTTGCCGGACAGCTGGCGCGCCTTGACGACGACGCGCGGCGCGTCATGCGCGATGTCGCGCGCCAGCGTCAGGACAACGCGCAATTGCGCGAAGCGCTGTCGGGTGCGGGTGAGACGCTCAGCCGCCAAAACCGCCATGCCCCGCCCGATGCCAACCTGACCACCGAACAGCGCATGTTGCGCACGATCGCGGCAGAGCTGTCGCGCCTTGCCATACCCGCAGCACCCGACAATGACGGCGACGCGCTGGCCGGCGTAACCGAGCTTGAACTGGCGATGATCGAACATCATGCCAGCGCGGCAGGAAAGGAATCGTCGCTGAGCAGCGCGCATGTGGCGCAACTGGTCAAGGCGGCGGTGGAGCAGGACCGCATCGACCTGTTTACCCAGCCGATCGTCACCCTGCCGCAACGAAAAACCCGATTTGTCGAGGCGTTTGCCCGCATTCGCATCCGTGCGGGCGTGCATATGTCGGCGGACCGCTATATTGATGTCGCACGCGAGCAAAACCTGCTGCCTGCCATCGACAACCTCTTGCTGCTGGAAAGCCTCAGGGCCCTGCGCGCGGCGGCGGATGGCGACAGCGGCGTTGCCTATTTCTGCAACATCACCAGCCTGACGCTGCACGACCCCAAGTTCATGACCGATCTGGTCGAGTTTATCGCGCAGAACCGCACGCTGGCGCAGCGGCTGGTGTTCGAGCTGACGCAGCACGAGCTGGCCACCATGCGCCACGATGTTGTACCGGTGCTGGCGGGGCTGGCGCGGCTGGGTTGCCGCTTCTCGCTTGATCAGGTGCGGGACTTGAACCTTAACGCCGCCGAGCTTGCGGCGCGCTATGTACGTTTCGTCAAGGTCGATGCCGCCGTGCTGGTCGAACATCTGCGCAAGCCTGGCGGTGCCGACCGCCTGCAGCAGCTCAAGGCCGCGCTTGACAGCGAGGGCATCGACATGATCGCCGAGCGCGTTGAAAGCGAAAAGCAGCTGGTCGAACTTTTGGATGTGGGGATTGATTACGGGCAAGGCTATCTGTTCGGCCATCCCGCACAGGAGGGCGCCCAATGATGGCGCTGTGCGCAGATCACGGCGGATTACCGCGACATATTGGCGGTCTGGGTGAAGTGATCGACAGCTATGATGGCGTTATTCTCGACCTGTGGGGTGTGGTGCATAACGGCGTGTCGCCTTTTTCGCGCACAATTGCAACGCTGGAAAAACTGCGCGCGGCGCACAAGACCGTCTGGCTGTTATCCAATGCGCCGCGCCGTGTCGAGATTGTCGCAGCGCAATTGTCGGGGATGGGCATCGGGCCTGATCTTTATACCGGTTTGCTGACCTCGGGGGAGGCCAGTCACGAGGCGCTCAGGGATGGTCTTATTGCCGCATGGGGGCCGCGTTGCTATTTGCTGGGCCATGCCTATGGCGACGGGTTATTGCAGGGGTTACCCTCTACAACTGCCGCAACTATTGCCGATGCTGATTACCTGCTCGCCACCAGTGTTCCCGGCGGCACGCTGGAAGACAATATAGATGTCTTGCAGGCGGCGCGGGCGCGCAACCTGCCGATGCTCTGCGCCAACCCTGACCGCGTCGTGCATGTGGGGGATGACTTGTTGCTTTGTCCGGGCACATTGGCGGACTATTACGAAGGTATCGGCGGCACGGTCGCATGGTTTGGCAAGCCCTATGCGGCGGTCTATGAGCGGGTGCTGGCGCGCATGCCGTCGCGCCGCGTTCTGGCGGTGGGCGACGGCATGGCGACGGATGTCAAAGGCGCGGTTGCGGCGGGCATTGATGTGGCCCTTGTGACCGCGGGCATTCACCGCGAGTCTCTCTTTGGCGGGGCGGCCGGCGGTGGCGAGATCGCACCTGGCGTGCCGGTGGCGGAGAATCGCCTGCAGGCGCTGATCGCGGCGGAAGGCGTTAAATCGTCATTTATTATCAATGGGTTGTCTTGGTAACCATTCCGTAACGACCTCAAGGTTATGATAAAAGTAGCCGTTTCTACCTAAATGCCGACAATTTTAGATAAATCTGCCTAAATTTGACGGGTTTCGGAAAACGACATAAACTGAATAGATACGCTATCCTCTGGCTGCCTCGCGGGTGTGTCAGGGCGGGGAGGGTAGCATAAGAGGGGGTCTGCCATGTCAGATAGTTTCTTGGGTCCCAAGCCGGTCCGCAGTGTCGCCGCGTTCTTGTGGATGCCACAGTTCAGGCTCTCTTTTCAGCACATGTCGCATCTTGCGCCCGTCTTCGTGCGCACGCTGGCAGGAATTTTTGCCGGTGCAGGCCTGATCGCGCGCAATCACCCCGCGCTTTTGTACGGCAGCCCCGAAGTCAACAGCCGCGACGCCGGTTTTTCTGCCCTGATGGGCGATGCATGGTTTGGCCTGCGTACGCGTAAAACGGATATCACCCAGTGGGGGCTTTTTATCGGCGTGGCGCTGTTGCTGGCGCTGACCTTCATGGCGTTGCTGACCACGATTGCCACGCTTGCCTTTGGTGTCGGCGCTTCCGCGCAAGCGCAGCTGTTCTCCCACCCGATGCCCGGCGACAGTTCGGTCAATGGACATACGCCCTCGCCGCCCTATGATATGGCTGTTCCCGCACCGGGCACGCCGCAGGGGGATTACGGCATCATGATGCTCGACAAAGTCGTGCGCGCGGGTGCTTCGGGTAAAGGTATCCCGATGCAAAACGCATTGCGCGACCTGATGCTGGTCTACAACTCCGCAGTGCTCGTCATCGCCAGTGTCATTTTGTTCTGGATGATCGTGACCGTGGTGGTCGATACCGCCAAGACCGGTCAAGTGGGCGGCGGCCGCCACAATATGGTCTGGGGGCCTATCCGCATCGTTTTTGCGCTGGCGTTGCTGATCCCGCTGGGTTCGGCCGGCTTCAGTTCTGGCCAGTATATGGTCATGAAGATCGCCGAATGGGGCAATAACCTCGGCACCAACGCGTGGAATGCTTATGTGATGGGGACGATGTCGGCAAACAACATCGTTTCGGACCAGGCGACATCTCCCGCGACGGCGCTCATCAAGGACTACGAAAAAATGTGGGTCTGCGCTGTTTCCTACAACGCAGCGATGCAAAAAATCAACTCGCCCGAGCGTATGGAGAAGCAATCATCCATCGGTAATCCTCTTGATGGCAAAAGGCAGTTCGAGCTGGTTGCATCAGATAACCATTCCTGCGGCACGCTGGTTTATGAAGACAGCAACTATGGTATCGACCTTGTGAATACCTATGTGCGCAGCGGCTGGATCGGGCAGGCGGACCAGATTTCGCAAAAACTGGACCTGATGAAAAGAACGATGCGCGAGCAGTACTCGACCATTTTCTTCTCGCTGGAACCCAAGATCAAACAGGCGGCATGTCGGTTTGCTTCTACCTCGGTATTGTTCAGCTCTCGCGAAGACAGAACACTGCTGAGCACGCAGCCGGAATGCGCGGGTGCAGGTATTTCTGTGCCCAGTGAAGGCCAGGTCGCAACCTCGCCAACCGTCGCGACCTTGGGGTACGGCGATATTCAGGCGATCAATGCAGAGTTTGGCCGTCGGGTCGAAGCCGCCCTGCAAAGCCAGATCGGCGCATTGCGCAACGCCTTCCAGGACCGTTCCATGCTCGAAATGATGACCGAGCGCGGTTGGGCGGGCATGGGGGCCTGGTATCACCGCATTGCGCAAATCAACGCAGTGACGGCAAGCTTGACCAAGCCACCGATCACGGTAACGGCGCATAACCTTGGCACGAAAGGCGACCATGTCGTCATTCGCGATACCCTGAGCATCCTGCGTTCGTATGACGAGTGGTGGCTGGCGTATACCGTCAGCAACGGCGCGTCGCCTGAAATCAACTCGACGACCGGTGATGTTCAGGCATCAAGCGTCGATGTGTCGACCGAAGGGCGAAAGACGGGCATGATGCAGGTGCTGCGTAACCTTGCCAGCGGCGACAACAATGTGCTTGATGTGCTGCTGGATGCGATGGGGTTGGGCCCGCGTTTGGGCGCGAAAATCATCACCGTGATGGGTGGTGGCGAGGGCGTGTATCCGCTCGCACAATTGACGACGATCGGCGACGTGCTGGTGTCAATCGGCGTTCTTTTGCACTCTGTCCTTGTCATTCTTCACGCGGTTATGGCCCTGCTGAGTACGAAAGTAGAGGCTCTGACCTTTGGTGGTGGTCTTGACCTGGCACCGCTGGCGGATGCCTATCTGTTCAAGCTTTTGGGCTCTTTCGCCAATATTTTCCTGGCGGCGGGCCTGACGCTCAAGTTCTATATCCCGCTCATTCCGTTCATGCGCGTGATCTTCTCTGTCCTCACCTGGATCATTTCGGTGTTCGAGGCTGTGGTGATGGTGCCGATCGCGGCACTGGCCCACCTTAATCTTGAAGGAGAAGGTCTGGCGGGCGGGGCTAAGAACGTCTGGATCCTGTGGCTCAACGTATTGTTGCGCCCGATCTTAACCGTCATAGGCTTTGTCGGCGCGATGCTGGTGTTCAATTCCTTTGTGTCCTTCTTTAACGATAACTTCTCGAAATCGCTGTCGGCCGGCCTGCCTGCGGGCGGTTTTGCGAACCTTGTTGCCGTGATTGTCATGATGGTCATCTATGTATTCGTCATCTATACGGTCGCCAATACGGTATTTAAGATGCTCGACATCATTCCTTCGGCACTGATGCGCTGGATGGGTGGCCAGGCCGACCATAGCTTCGATAACGATGGCGATAAGGCAGCGCTCATTGCGGCATCCAACATGCTGCGTAGCGCTCCCGGCATCAGCGCGCCGAGAGGCGGGGTCAAGAAAAACGATCAGGACGGCCCCAACATCAAAAAGGGTCAGGAGGGGGGCGGCGATAAGCCGGGTGCTCCAAGACCCGCATGATCCCGACCTGATAAAAAAACACCCGGCCTTACCGCCGGGTGTTTTTTTATGGGCTTTTTTTAAGGGCGCGGGCGCGTTAGAATCCGGCGTGGGATAGATAAACGGGGATTTCATAACGTGAAAGCGGCAAAGCGGTCATCGGGCGGTTGGCGCCACAGCATGCTGGCGGGGCTTGCGGTGCCGGCACTGGCGTTGCTGATGGCAGCCACGCCCGCCTTGGCAAGCGACGCCATCGTCGGCCACGGTCTGTCGATGTATGGCGACCTCAAGTACCCCGCAAATTTCGCGCATTTCGACTACGTCAACCCCGATGCCCCCAAGGGCGGCACGTTGCGTCTGGCCGCGCAAGGTACATTTGACAATCTCAATCCCTATATCCTCAAGGGCGTGTCGGCACCGGGGCTCGGGCTGACGTTTGATACGTTGCTTGACGGTAGCCGCGACGAGGCGTTCTCCGAATACGGTCTTTTGGCCGAGCGCGTCGAAATGGCGCAGGACCGCAGCTATGTCGTGTTTGATCTGCGCCCGCAGGCGCGCTTTCATGACGGCAAGCCCGTGATGGCCGAAGACGTTGTCTTTACCTTCAACACGCTGATGGACAAGGGGCATCCGTTCTACAAGGCTTATTATGCCGACGTGAAAGAGGTAAAAGCCGAAGGCCCCTTGCGTGTGCGTTTCACCTTCAAGATGGCGGGCAACCGCGAATTGCCGCTGATCATCGGGCAGATGCCGGTATTGCCCAAGCATTACTTCGATGGCAAGGATTTCGCGGCCACGACGCTGACGCCGATACCGGGCAGCGGCCCCTATCAGGTCAAAACCGTCGAGCCGGGGCGCAAGATCATCTATGCGCGCGTCAAGGACTGGTGGGCCAAAGACCTTGGCATCGCGCGCGGGCGATATAACTTCGACACCATCAGCTATGACCTCTACCGCGATCAGGCTGTACTGCTGCAGGCCCTGCTGGCGGGTGAATACGACCTGCGCGAGGAAAACATCGCCAAGGCATGGACGGATGATTACAAGCATCCCTCGATTGATCGCGGCTATATCATCAAGGCGGAAATTCCCCATGAGATTCCCACAGGCATGCAGGGGTTCGTCTATAACACCCGCCGCGCGGTGTTCGCTGATCCGCTGGTGCGCGAGGCGCTGAACTACGCATTTGATTTCGAATGGTCCAATGCCAATTTCGCCAGCGGCACGTACAAGCGCACGGACAGCTACTTCGAAAATTCCGAGCTGGCCAGCAACGGCCTGCCGCAGGGGCGCGAGCTTGAGATACTGACCGCTCTTGCCAAGCATTACCCTGCTGCCGTGCCGGCGCGCGTGTTCAGCGATGTCTATACGAACCCGCGCACCAGCGGCGACGGCCGCAGTGCGCGTGCGAACCTGATCATCGCCAAGAACCTGCTGGAGAAAGCGGGCTGGCATGTAGGTAAATCCGGCTTGCTTGAAAAAGACGGCCAGCCATTGCGTTTTGAGGTATTGCTGTCAAGCCCGGCTTTTGAACGCTGGGTGTTGCCGATGATCGGCAATCTTAAAAAACTCGGCATCACCGCGACATTGCGTACTGTCGATACGGCGCAATATCAAAACCGCCTTGATGCATTTGATTTCGACATGACGGTGGGCAGCTTTGGCCAGTCGCTGTCGCCGGGCAACGAGCAACGCGATTACTGGTCGTCCGCGAAGGTCGATGAAAAAGGCAGCCGCAACCTTGCCGGTGTCAATAACCCGGCCATCGACGCGCTGGTCGATATGGTCATCAACGCACCCGACCGTGCGGAGCTGATTGCGCGCGTGCATGCGCTCGACCGCCTGTTGCTGTGGAATTTCTACGTCATCCCGCAATGGCATATCAACTATCACCGCGTGGCTTACTGGAACAAGTTCGGCCAGCCCGCAACGCCGGCCAAATACGGCCTTGGCGTCGCCGACACGTGGTGGGTGGATGCCGACAAGGCCAAGGCGCTGCCGCAGCGCCGCCAAGCCAAGACACAACCCACGGAGTAAGACCGCCACATGGCCGCCTATATCCTTCGCCGTCTGCTGCTGATGATCCCGACGCTGTTTGGCATCATCCTGCTCAACTTTTTTATCGTGCAACTGGCGCCCGGCGGGCCGGTCGAACAGATGATCGCCAAGCTGCAGGGAATGGACGTATCGGCAACCGCGCGTTTTTCCGGCGGCAGCAGCGACGTTGCCGCGACCAGCCAGCAGATGCAGAACCTCAGCAGCGGCAGCGGCACGGGCAAGTACCGCGGCGCGCAGGGGCTTGACCCCGAATTCATCGCCAGCCTTGAAAAGCAGTTCGGCTTTGACAAGCCGGCGGGGGAGCGTTTCTGGCTGATGCTCAAGAACTATCTGCGCTTTGATTTCGGCGACAGTTATTTTCAGGACAAGCGCGTCATCGACCTGGTCCTTGATAAAATGCCGGTATCGATCTCTCTTGGTTTGTGGACGACGTTGCTGATCTATCTGATCTCGATCCCCCTTGGCATCAAGAAAGCAGTGCGCGATGGTTCGGCATTTGACGTGTGGACCAGCGGCGTGATCGTCGTCGGCTATGCGGTGCCGGGGTTTTTGTTTGCGATTATGCTGATCGTGCTGTTCGCGGGCGGTACTTATCTTGACTGGTTCCCCTTGCGCGGGCTGGTGTCGGACAACTGGCAGGAGCTGAGCTGGCCCATGCTGGTGGTGGATTATTTCTGGCACCTTGCCCTGCCGGTGACGGCGATGGTCATCAGCGGCTTTGCCGGCCTGACCATCCTGACCAAGAATTCATTCCTTGAGGAAATCAACAAGCAATATGTGCTGACCGCGCGGGCCAAGGGCCTGACCGAGCGTCATATCCTCTACCGCCATGTGTTTCGCAACGCCATGCTGATCGTCATTGCGGGTTTTCCGGCGGCGCTGATGGGGATTTTCCTGACCGGATCGCTGCTGATCGAAACCATCTTCTCGCTCGACGGGTTGGGCCTGCTGGGCTTTGAATCTGCGCTGAACCGCGACTATCCGGTGATGTTCGGCACGCTCTATATCTTCACGCTGCTGGGGTTCATCATCAAACTGGTGAGCGACCTGATGCTGACATGGGTCGACCCTAGAATCGACTTCCAGTCGCAGGAGGCGCGCGCATGACGTCGTTTTTCAAGCTCTCGCCGATCGGCCAGCGTCGCTTCAAGCAATTCCGCCGCAACCGGCGCGGCTATTGGGCGCTGTGGATATTCCTTGCGATGTTCACGCTCAGCCTTTGCGCCGAGCTGGTCGCCAATGACAAGCCGATTGTGGTGCGCCATGCGGGTGAATTCTATTTCCCCATCGTCAAAGCCTATCCCGAGATCACCTTCGGCGGCGAATTCGCAACCGAGGCGGATTACCGCGATCCTTACGTGCAGGACCTCATCAACAAAGACGGCTTCATGGTCTGGCCGCTGATCCGTTATTCCTACGACACCATCAATTATCACCTGACCGTGTCCGCACCCGCAGCGCCCAGTGCCGAAAACTGGCTGGGTACGGACGATCAGGGACGCGATGTGCTGGCGCGCCTGATTTATGGTTTCCGCCTGTCGGTGCTGTTCGGCCTGACGCTGACGCTGCTGGGCAGTTTGATCGGCGTGACGGTCGGCGCGGTTTCGGGTTATTTCGGCGGCTGGGTTGATTTGCTCAGCCAGCGTTTCATGGAAATCTGGGGCGGCATGCCTGTGTTCTTCCTCCTGATTATCCTCTCAAGCGTCATTGCGCCCGGTTTCTTTACGTTGCTGGGGTTGATGGTGTTGTTTTCGTGGATGGCGCTGGTCGACGTGGTGCGCGCAGAGTTTCTCAAGGCGCGCAACCTTGATTATATCCGCGCCGCGCGCGCGCTGGGTGTGTCAACACCGCGCATCATGTTCCGCCATGCCTTGCCCAATGCGATGGTGGCGGCCTTGTCGATGATGCCGTTCGTGCTGACGGGGTCGATCACCACGCTGACCGGCCTTGATTTCCTTGGCTTTGGCATGCCGCCGGGCTCGCCCTCGCTGGGCGAGCTGCTGGCGCAGGGTAAGAACAATTTGCAGGCACCGTGGCTTGGTGTTACGGCCTTTATTTCGCTGGCGGTGTTGCTGTCTTTGCTGACCTTCGTCGGCGAGGCAGTGCGCGACGCCTTTGATCCGCGCAAGATTTTCAGGGAGTAACCCGTCATGGCTTTGCTGGAAGTAGAAAACCTCAGCGTTGAATTCGTCAATGGCCCCAAGGCCAATCGCGTGGTTGACGGCGTATCGTTCACGCTGGATCGCGGCGAAACGCTGGCGGTTGTGGGGGAATCGGGCTCGGGCAAGTCGGTGACGGCACTCTCGGTTCTGCAATTGCTGCCTTATCCTTCGGCGCGTCATCCATCGGGCAAGATCATGTTTGACGGCAAGGACCTGATGGGGGCGAGCGAACCCATGATGCGCGCCTTGCGCGGCAACCGTATTTCGATGATTTTTCAGGAGCCGATGACATCGCTCAACCCCCTGCACAGTATCGAAAAACAAATTGCCGAGGTGCTGTTCATCCACAAGAAAATGACGGCGCAACAGGCGCGCGCGCGCGTGGTTGAATTGTTGACGCTGGTGGGCCTTGAAAAGCTGACCAACCGCCTCAACGCCTTTCCGCATGAATTGTCAGGTGGCCAGCGCCAGCGTGTGATGATCGCAATGGCGCTGGCGAATGAGCCCGACATCCTGATCGCGGACGAGCCGACGACGGCGGTCGATGTCACCGTGCAGGCGCAGTTGCTCAAGCTATTGGGCGAGTTGCAGAAAAAGCTTGGCATGGCGATCTTGCTGATTACCCATGACCTCAGCATCGTGCGCAAGGTGGCCGACAAGGTCGCCGTCATGCAACACGGCAAGATGGTCGAGCTGGCCGCAACCAAAGACCTGTTTGCCGCACCGAAACATCCTTACACGCAAATGCTGCTGGCGGCAGAGCCCAAGGGTACGCCGGTCCCGTTTGACCATGCGGTCGCACCACTGCTGGATGTGTCGGGCATGAAGGTCTATTTCCCCATCAAGACGGGCCTGATGCGCCGCGTGACCGATCACGTCAAGGCGGTCGACGGCATCAGCCTGACCCTGCGCGCGGGGCAAACCATCGGCGTGGTGGGGGAGTCGGGTTCGGGCAAGACGACGCTCGGGCTTGCCATCCTGCGCCTGCTGCGCCCGACGGACGGCAAGATCGTCTTTATGGGCCGCGATCTGCGCGGGCTCGATCAATCCGACCTGCGCCCCTTGCGCGGGGATATGCAGATCGTGTTTCAGGACCCCTATGGTGCCTTGTCGCCGCGCATGTCGGTCGGCCAGATTATTGCCTCTCTCTTATACTCATCTCCGAGCCCACGAGACG
>JAEXMB010000020.1 GCA_023444705.1 Pseudomonadota bacterium
GTGCGCCGCGATCCCGCCGCGCGTTCGATGCCAACGGCCGTTGCCTCGCCACCGCCGATACACAGCGACGCAACGCCTTTGGTCAGGTTGCGTTGTTGCATGGCCGAGAGCAGCGTGACGATGATGCGCGCACCCGTGGCCCCGATGGGGTGGCCGAGCGCGCAAGCGCCGCCATGCACGTTGACCTTGTCCGCAGGCAGGCCGAGTTCTTTCATCGCCGCGAGCGTGACGACGGCAAAGGCCTCGTTGACCTCGAACAGGTCGACGTCTTTGATGTCCCAGCCAGCCTTGGCCAGCACCTTGCGGGTGGCGTCGATCGGCGCGATGGTGAATTCAGACGGTTTCTGCGCATGGCTGGCATGGGCGCGGATGGTTGCCAGCACAGGCAGGCCGCGCTTTTCAGCTTCGGATTTGCGCATCAGCACCAGTGCGGCCGCACCATCGGAAATCGAGCTTGAAGTCGCCGCCGTGACCGTGCCGTCAGCACCGAAGGCGGGCTTGAGAGTGGGGATTTTTTCCGGCTTGGCACGGGTGGGGCTTTCGTCGCGCGTGACTTGCGTTTCGCCGTCCTTGCCCTTGATGGTCACGGGCGCGATTTCGGCGGCGAAATGTTTTTCGCTGGTCGCCTTTTGCGCACGCGCAAGGGATTCAAGCGCGAAGTTGTCCTGATCCGCACGGGTGATCTGGAAGTTTTTCGCGGTTTCATCGGCGAACACGCCCATCAGCTGGCCTTTGTCGTAGGCGTCTTCAAGGCCGTCGAGGAACATATGGTCAGACACCTTGCCATGCCCCATGCGGTAGCCGCCGCGCGCCTTGTCGAGCAGGTAGGGCGCGTTGCTCATCGATTCCATGCCGCCCGCGACGATCACGTCGCTGCTGCCTGCCAGCAGGCTGTCATGCGCCTGCATCACGGCCTTCATGCCCGAACCGCACATCTTGTTGATGGTCACGCAGGGCGTGGCTTGCGGCAAGCCCGCTTTCAATGCGGCCTGACGGGCGGGAGCCTGACCTTGGCCGGCTTGGAGGACGCAACCCATGATGACCTCGCCCACATCGCCGCCTGCGACCTTGGCGCGCTCCAGCGCGGCCTTGATCGCCACCTGACCGAGTTCGGAGGCGGCAAAGCCCGACAATTCGCCCTGAAAGGCACCGATGGGCGTGCGGGCCATACCGACGATGACGACCGGATCGTGCGTGGATGCTGCGGACATTGAAAAAACCTCTGCGGTTGGCGGTGAACAAAGCGGCTGTTGATAATTTAGCCTTCATGCGGCAGGACAGCAAGAGGGCGCGCAGGAAAGGTTATAAAGGGCGGCACACCCCGCCAGACAAAAAGAAAGAGAGGCGGCACCTTGCGGAGCCGCCCCTCTTTTTATCCTGTTATCTCAGGCCTGTTTACACAGGCAGGAGATTAGAACTGGATGTCGGTACCAACGGTGACTTGGGTGAAGTCGTTGTCACCAGCAGCAGCGTCGTTGTCGAAGGTGCCAAAGGCAACTGCGCCGCGGAACGACATGCCGGGACCGTAGGTGTAGCCAGCGCCAACCGTCCAACGGTCAGCATCACCGACGTAGTCAAGGTTTTCGATGTCAGCGTTCAGGTAGCTTGCGCCAACGTGGTAGGGACCGTTGTCCCAAGCCGCGCCGATAACCCAGGTGTCGCTGTCGTTCGAACCACCACCAGAGAGGTCTTGTTCGCTGTCGAGGTAAGCCGCACCAACGCTGAAGCCTTGGAAAGCAACGTTCAGACCAGCGTTCCAGGTGTTCAGGTCGCCGTCGAGAGTACCAGCAACGTCAACTTCAGCAGTCGAGTAGCCAGCGCCAGCGCTCAGGCCGAAACCTTCGAACTCGCCATCCCAACGAACAGCACCTTCGAACAGGTTTTTGAAGTCGTCAGCAACCAGAGCGTTCGGCGAACCGATTGCGCCTACGCCAGCAGCCGATGCGTTGTCAGCAGCTTCGGGAGCGTACGAAACACCAGCCTGGAAGCCCGAGAATTTGGGGGTCAGGTAGGTCAGGCGTTGTGCGCCGCGGAAGTCAGCGTGATCGTAGTCGAGAGCGACGGGAACGGGGGTAACAGCACCATCAAGGTCAAAGCCCTGGATCTGGGTGCGCAGGCCGTCAACGTTGCTGTCAGCCGAAGGAGCGGCAACCTGCAGGAGGTATGCAGCGCCGTCTTCTTTACCGAAGTTGGTGCGGCCCCAGTTGCCAGCGAAGTAAGCGTAAGCTTCGTCGGTTTCAACAGCCGAACCACCGAGAGCGAGTTCATAGTGAACACCAACGGTCAGGCCGTTGTCCGAGGTAGCTTCACCGGTGAAGTGAACTTCGGTGTCGCGACGGAAGTCGAAATCTTGGGTGTTGGCAGCAGCGTTATCGGCATCCGAGTAAACGCCGTAGCCGCGGAAGTGACCGCCGAGGTCCAGGTTGAGTTCAGCAGCAGCAGGAGCGCTGGTCAGTGCGAGACCGAGCAGAGCGGTACCTGCGAGAAGTACTTTTTTCATTGTGTTTCCTCCAAAAGGCCCTGAATGATTTCAGGTTGTTTTGATGCAGCGGCTGTCTGAACACCATCCACGATTGGAGGGGAGAACCGCCGGTACATGAAAGCAATACCTCCGCCCGCGCAAAACGGTCAACCGCACAAAGCATGATGTTGTCCACATGGCAGGGCTGTGTGACATTGCTGCAACAAGCGCTTTACAAACATTAAGGAAATCGAGCTGAATACGGCTTATTTTACAATAGGATATCCGATATATTTATCCATAATTATAATTATTTTCGTAACTTTGCGCTCCTCCGATTGCGTCGTGTTTGTAGCGATAATGTATTCTTTTTATTTGCGCACGCTTTTGATTCAACGCCCCTTTTGGCCCGCACAAAGGGTTGCTATAGTGGCCGCACTATATAAATAAACAGCCGCGATGAATCGGCTTCTCAAGAAGGTGTCACTCCATGCATGTCCGCAGTCTTTCCCGTCTTTCGCTGACCACTTGCGTCTTTGCCGCGCTCTGCGCGCTGGCTGCCTGCAAGAGTGTGGAGACACAATCGGGCGCAAGCTATCCCGACCGCATCGAAGGCACGGACAAGATTCTCTACTCCGACCAAAAGAAAGACACCATCTGGGGCGAAGGCACGTCTTTGGGTGATCGCCTGTTCCGCGACAAGACCGCAGACACCAGCGGCGATGGCCTTGCCGTCAACAGCTATCTGTGGCGCGCGTCGCTTGACACCATTTCGTTCATGCCGATCGCATCGGTCGATGCCTTTGGCGGCGTGATCCTGACCGAGTGGTACGAAAACCCCGACGCACCGGGCGAGCGTTTCAAGATGAACATCACCATTCTCGACAAACAACTGCGCGCCGATGGCGTGCGCGTTGCGGTGTTCAAGCAACAGATGGAAAAAGGCGGCTGGCGCGACGTCAAGGTCGACCCCAAGATGGCGACCGACATTGAAAACACCATCCTGACACGCGCGCGCGAACTGCGCGTGGCGCAAATGGGCACGGGCAAGAACTAAACCCTTCCCGACTTTCGCATTCCCTACACTTCTTACTGCACGAGCATCGTCATGTCTGATCGCTACAACCCAAAAACCGCCGAAGCCAAATGGCAGGACGCCTGGCGCGCCGGCAAAACGTTTGAAGTCAGCGAGGATGCCAAGCGCAAGAAATTCTACACCCTTGCGATGTTCCCCTACCCGTCAGGGCGTCTGCATATGGGCCACGTGCGCAACTACGCGCTGTCGGACGTCGTGGCGCGCTACAAACGCGCGCAGGGCTTTAACGTGCTGAACCCGATGGGCTGGGATGCCTTTGGCCTGCCCGCCGAAAATGCGGCGATTGAAAACAACACCCATCCGGCGGAGTGGACCTATAAAAACATCGCCGTGATGAAAGAGCAGATGCAAAAGCTTGGCCTTGCGTTTGACTGGAGCCGCGAGATTGCGACCTGCGGGCCGGAATATTACCGCCACGAGCAGAAATTCTTCCTCGACTTCCTCAAGGCCGGTTTCGCCTATCAAAAAGAATCCTTCGTCAACTGGGACCCGATCGACAATTGCGTGCTGGCCAACGAACAGGTGGTCGACGGCCGCGGCTGGCGCTCGGGCGCGCTGGTGGAACGCCGCAAGCTCAAGCAGTGGTTTTTGAAGATCACCGATTTCGCCGAAGACCTGTTGCAGGGACTGGACGAGCTGAAAGGCTGGCCCGAAAAAGTCCGCATCATGCAGGAAAACTGGATCGGCAAGTCACAGGGCCTGCGCCTGACCTTTGATATCGTCGCCAACGATATCGCCAAGGACAGCGCGGTTGAAATCTTCACCACCCGTCCCGACACGTTGTTTGGCGCATCGTTCGTGGCGCTGTCGCCCGACCATCCGCTGGCGGCACAGGTGGCGGAAAGTAACGGCGATGTTGCCGCCTTTATCGCCGAATGCCGCGCGCAGGGCACATCCGAAGCCGTGATCGAAGCGGCGGAGAAAAAAGGCGTTTATACCGGCCTGCAGGTCGCACATCCGTTCATCGACGGTGCCACCCTGCCCGTCTATGTCGCAAACTTCGTGCTGATCGACTATGGCACCGGCGCGATCTTTGGCTGCCCCGCGCATGACCAGCGCGACCTTGACTTCGCGCGCAAGTATAAACTGGCTGTGTTGCCCGTCGTCATTCCCGACGATGCCGACCCCAAAGCCTTCACCGTCGGCGACGAAGCGTATTCCGGCCCCGGCAAGCTGCACAACTCGGGCTTCCTTGACGGCATGTCCGTCGAAGACGCGAAAGCTGCCGCGATCAAGAAGATCGAGGGCATGGGCAAAGGTACGGGCACCACGTTGTACCGCCTGCGCGACTGGGGCGTGAGCCGCCAGCGCTATTGGGGCTGCCCCGTGCCTGTCATTCACTGCGAGAAATGCGGCATCGTGCCCGTACCCGAAAGCCAGCTGCCCGTGCAGCTGCCCAACGACGTCGACTTCTCCAAGCCCGGCAACCCCATCGCCAACCATCCGACGTGGAAGCACACCGACTGCCCGCAGTGCGGCGGCAAGGCCGAGCGCGAGACGGATACCTTTGACACCTTCTTTGAAAGCTCGTGGTATCAATTCCGCTTTTGCGACCCGCATAACGCGCAAAAAGGTTTTGACGCCGACAAGGCCAATTACTGGGGCCCGGTGGATCAATATATCGGTGGCATCGAACATGCGGTCATGCACTTGCTCTATGCGCGTTTCTTCACCCGCGCGCTCAAGGCCTGCGGCCATCTGAACATCAGCGAGCCTTTCGCCGCCCTGTTCACGCAAGGCATGATCACCCACGAAACCTACAAGGACGACAACGGCAAGTGGCTCTACCCCGCCGACATCACGCGCGGCCATAATGGCGAGTGGACGAAGGTCAGCGACGGATCACCCGTCACCGTCGGCCGTGTCGAGAAAATGTCCAAATCGAAAAAGAACACGGTCGACCCGATCGAAATTCTTGAAAATTACGGCGCCGACGCCGCCCGCCTGTTCGTATTGTCCGACAGCCCGCCTGACCGTGATCTGGAATGGACGGAAAGCGGCATTGACGGCGCGTTCAAGTACCTCAACCGCCTGTGGCGCCTGGTCTCCCTGCCCGCACCCGAAAAGCCGTCGGGCAAGGCCGTTGACGCGCTGGAACTCAAGCGCAAGCTGCACCGCACGATTGCGGAGATGACGGCAGATCTTGACGCCTTCCATTTCAACAAGGCTGTCGCGCGCCTGCGCGAGCTGACCAATATGATGGAAGACTTCAAGGCCGCAGGCGGCGACAACGCTGTGCTGCGCGAAGCAATTGATGCCGTTATCGTGTTGATGAACCCGATGATGCCGCATCTGGCCGAAGAACTCTGGCACGGGCTTGGCAACACAACGCTGGTCGCCGATCAAAGCTGGCCCAAGGCCGATCCGGCGCTGGTGGCCAACGACACCGTCACGATGGCCATTCAGGTCAACGGCAAGCTGCGCGCGACCATCACCATGAACCGCGACCTGCCCGCCAAGGAAGCCGAAGGTATTGCCCTTGCCGACCCAGCCGTGCAAAAGGCGCTTGAGGGTGCCGCCCCCAAAAAAGTCATCGTCGTGCCCAACAGGATCGTCAATGTCGTCGTTTAAACCGCATGTGTTGATCGTGGTTGCCCTGCTGTCGCTTGGCGGCTGTGGTTTTAGCCCCGTCTATGCCAAGAACGACAGCCAGCCCGCCATGCAGGCACAGCTTGAAAACGTCGAAGTCGGTATGATCGCCGACCGCGAGGGCCAGCGCCTGCGCAACGCCCTGCTCGACCAGATGGGCAGCACCACGGCAGCCAGCGCGGGCCAGCGCTATTTCCTGCGCATCTATAACCTGCGCCAGGACGATCAGGCCTTTGGCGTGCGCAAGGATGCCAGTGCCACGCGCGGCGACATCACCGTCACCGCCGATATGGAGCTGATCGACACGCAGACGAACACCGTCGTTCTCAAGCGCGCGTTGCGCACGCGCGGCGGCTATAACCGCATGGACAATCTTTATGGCGCGCAGGTCAGCAAGGAAGACACCACCGACCGCCTGCTTGACGAGATGGCCGAGCGCGCCGTCACCGAACTGACGTTGCATTTCAACAGACAAAAGAATTAGCGCCGCACTCTATCATGAAGCTCGCGTTTAAACAGATCGACGCATTCCTCAAGAAACCGGACGCAAGCGTGCCGGTGGTGTTGGTCTACGGCCCTGACGAGGGTCTGGTGCGCGAGCGTGCAGACCATCTGGCCAAACTGGTCACGCCCGACCTCAAAGACCCCTTCATGGTCGCCGATATCCTGCCCGAACAACTGCGCGCCACGCCGTCGCTGCTGATGGACGAGGCGAAATCACTGTCCATGCTGGGCGGGCGGCGCGTTGTGCGCCTGCATGCCAGCGTCGCGGAAGGCGATTTGCTCAAGGTCGTCGAGAATGCGGTTGTGGAACTGCTGGCCGGTATCACGCCGCAGGACAACTACGTCGTCATCGAAGGCGGCGACCTTGGTCCCTCGGCCAAGTTGCGCAAGGCCTGCGAGGACGCCAAGACGATGGCGGTCGCCCTGCCCTGCTACGTCGAGGACGAGCGTGACCTGACCAAGCTGATCGGCACGGCCCTGCGCGAACAGGGATACAGCATCGACAACGACGCGCTTGGCTATATGGCGGGCAACGTCATCGGCGACCGCGGCGTCGTGCGCGGCGAGATCGAAAAGCTGGTCACCTATATGGGGCCGGAAAACCGCACCGTGCGCTTTGAAGACGTCGTCGCCTGCATCGGTGACAGCGCGGATCTCTCAATGGATCTGCTGGCGCAACGCGTGGCCTCCGGCCGCTTTGCCGAGGCCGAGCGCGTGCTGAAAAGCCTGCTGGCCGACGGCACCGCTTTCGTCGTCGTCACGCGCGTGTTGCAAAACTATTTCCTGCGCCTGCACGTCACGCGTGCGCGCATGGATAAGGGCGACAGCCTTGACAGTGCGATGGCGAAACTCAAACCCGCCGTGTTCTGGAAGCAAAAAGACGCCTTCACCGCGCAGCTCAACGGCTGGCGCACGCAACAGCTCGAGGCCGCGCTGACGCTCATCATGTCGGCGGAATATAAATGCAAGCAAACCGGCAGCGACCCCGAACTGATTCTGTCGCGCGCGCTGCTGGCGCTCAGCCAGATGGCCGGTAGCGGCATGCGCCGCCGCGCCTGAAACCTAAAAAGGACACATTGCACATGAACCGCCTGATCGCAACTGCCCTGCTCTGCACTTTGCCCCTTCTTCTGCCTTTGCCCGCGCTGGCCGCCTATACAGGCCCGCAGGACGTGCCGCAGATTTTCACCACGGTCGTCGAAGCACGTGAATTTCCCATCGACGATCACGGGGTTAAATTCGAAGGCCATATCGTCAAGCGCGTCGGCCATGACAAATACCTGTTCCGCGACAAGACCGGCGCGATTCGCCTTGAAATCGACGCCGACGTCATCCCCGCACAGGATTTCGACGACACGACAGCGGTGCGCATCACCGGTGAAATCGACAGCAAGACACTCGACACACCGCAGATCGACGTGGACCATATAGAAATCCTGAAATAAGCACCTATTTTTTGTGGAACCCGACGCGCGTCAGGCGCGTTGGGATGCTGTATAGCGTCTTTTTATTTCTTCCGATTGAAAGGTTCTTATCATGATGACACGTACCGCACGTTTTATGGCCGCAGTGGCGCTGAGCGCACTTGTGGCCTCTGCCGCCACCCCTGCCCTGGCGCAGGCACTGGCCGGCGCAACAGGCGAAGGCCGCACGCCGCTGACCAGCGTGGCCGATGTTCTCAAGAACAAAACCGATGATTATCCGGTCGTGATCACCGGCACCATCGTCAAGAAAACCGGCGACGAGAAATACGAATTCAAGGACGAGACCGGCACCATTCAGGCCGAGATCGACGACGAAGATCTTTATAACATTACCGTTGACGGTGCGAAGGTCACCCTAACCGGTGAAATCGACATCGAAGGCAACGTTGTCGAAATCGACGCCGATACGGTGGCCAAGGCCGAATAAGACCGGACCTTTTCGCCCATAAAAAAACCGCCGGTATGACGCCGGCGGTTTTTTATGTGCGCTTTTTTACGCGGGTTATTTCGGCACCGACGACAGGCGCGCCAGCACGTCGTCGAGCTGCTCGAGCGACTTGTATTCAATCACCAGCTTGCCCTGCCCGCCTTCGTTGTTGTCGATGGCGACACGCAGGCCAAGCAGCGATGTCATCTTTTCCTCAAGCGCAAGGATGTCGACGTCTTTTTCGCGGAACAGCGGTTTCTTCACGCCCTTGCTGGCGCTGGCGGCCTTGCCGCCGTCAAGCTGCTGTATCAGTTTTTCAGTCTGGCGCACCGACAGGCCGCGCTTGACGATGGCGGCGGCGACGTCTTCGGCATGTTTGCTGCCGACCAGCGTGCGCGCATGGCCAGCACTCAGGTGGCCACTTTGCAGCAAGGCTTTGACAGGCTCGGGCAGTTTCATCAGGCGCAAGGTGTTGGCGACCTGACTGCGGCTTTTGCCGAGCTGCTGCGCCAGTTGTTCCTGCGTGTGGCCGAATTCTTCCATCAGACGCTGATAGCCTTCGGCTTCTTCCAGCGGGGTGAGGTCTTCACGTTGCAGGTTTTCGATCAGGCCGAATTCAAGCGCCTGCTGGTCGTCAAGCTCGCGGATGATGACGGGCACTTCGTGCAGTTGCGCTTTTTGCGCGGCGCGCCAGCGGCGTTCGCCGGCGATGATTTCAAAGATGGCATTGGGCGCGCTGACGCTGCCAATGGGGCGCACGACGATGGGTTGCAGAATACCATGCACGGCGATGCTGTCGGCCAGCTGGTTGATGGCGTCATCATTGAACTGGCGGCGCGGCTGGAACTTGCCGGGGGTCAGACGCTCGACCGACATCTTGCGCGGCGACCCCGTTGCGGAAGACGTTTCGATCATCGTCTGTTTTGCCGCAGGCGCAGGTGCAGGCGCTGGGGGAACGCCACGGGTAGGCACGTTGCCGCGCGCTGTTTCTTCGCGCTTGGCTTCACCAAAGAGTGCATCAAGGCCACGGCCAAGGCCGCGCTTTTTACCGTCTGCGTTCATTCTGCGTTACCTGCATCGGAAGGAGTGGAGGAGGGGGCGGCGTGCTGTTGCGCCTGTTGGTCTTGCGCGGCGGTTTTTTCGCGGCGGATGATTTCGCGCGCCAGATGGATGTAAGCCTGCGATCCGGTGCAATGCATGTCATAGACGATGGCGGGCAGGCCGTGGCTGGGGGCCTCGGAAATGCGCACGTTGCGCGGGATCACAGTGTCATAGACCTTGTCGCCGAAATAATCGCGCACTTCATCGGCAACCTGGCGCGCCAGCGTGTTGCGCTTGTCGACCATCGTCAGCACGATACCCATCAACGCCAGATCGGGGTTGAAGCGTTCGCGCACACGCTCGACCGTACTCATCAGGTGGCTCAGGCCCTCAAGGGCGTAAAATTCGCACTGCAGAGGTACCAAGACACCGTTTGATGCAATAAATGCGTTTAATGTCAATAGGTTAAGTGATGGCGGGCAATCAAACAACACGTAATCGTAAAAACGTGCGCTGGCGGCCAGTGCGTCGCGGATGCGGAATTCGCGGCCTTCGACATTAATCAGCTCGATTTCCGCGCCCGAAAGGTCAAGCGAGGAGGGGACGATATAAAGATTAGGCACCTTGGTGGCCAGTGCGGCTTCATCAAGCGTAGCCTCGCCGAACAGGATTTCATAGGTGGTTTTCTCGCGCGCGTCACGACCGATGCCAAGCCCGGTCGACGCATTACCCTGCGGGTCAAGATCGATCACCAAAACGGTTTTGCCGACAGCTGCCAGAGCGGTGGCAAGATTAACCGCAGTCGTCGTTTTACCAACGCCGCCTTTCTGGTTGGACACGCAAATAACGTGCGGATGCAACTGCGCAGGGGTTTGCGCGGGAGGCAGGGACGATTTGGCGGAAACTGAGGTCATAAGCTCATCTTTACGGCTGAAAACGGGGCTTGGCAAGGGTTATATAGTGCGGTGCGTCCTGCGTTTCACGTGAAACAATCAGGTACGGCCCTTGGGCTTCAGGGCGGTAATGCGCAGGATCTGCGCCTCGGGCTCGGTCAGGCTCGGGAAAGCTTCAAGGTCGAATTCCCATTTCTTGCGCGCCTTGGCAATTTCGGCCTCGGCCTGTACGCCTTTGAGGAACAATCCGGTGGTATCACTACGGCCATCGCTCAAGCGGTACATATAGCCCAACAGGTCAACCAGAGGGGCAAGGGCCCGTGCGGTCAGCACCTGCATACCCTCTATCTGGCAATCCTCCACACGGCGGTCATGGATGGTGACGGGCAGGGATGTTTCACGTGAAACTTCGCGCAGGAAGGTTGCCTTGCGGATATCGGATTCAACCAGATGGACGTCGCGCACGCCCAGCATAGCCAGAACCAGCCCCGGAAACCCAGCACCAGAGCCAATGTCGACCAGCGTCACATCGGTGGAGGGCAGATAGCGGATCAGCTGCACGCTATCAAGAAAGTGGCGGTTGGCGCGGTCTTCGAGCGTGGTGGGGCCGACAAGGTTGATCGCCTTTTGCCATTTAAGGAGCAGAACATCGTATTTGTTGAGCCTTGCCAAAGCCGCCTGATCGACATGTATGCCGTGGGCTGCAAGCGCACCGGCAATGTCGGCGGGCGGGAAGTTTTGCTGGACAGGGCGGGGACGGTTAAAAGACTGGCTATCAGGCAACGTTTTGCTCCGGTTTTTCGGTGGCGGTATCACGGTCGCGGCGGCGGACATGGCGCAACAGCGCGACCAGCGCGGCAGGCGTTACGCCCGGGATACGCGCGGCAGCTCCCAGCGTATCGGGGCGGTGCTGGCCCAGTTTCAACTGCATTTCGTTGGACAGGCTGCCGACACGGCTATAGTCGAGATCCTTGGGCAGTTGCAGGGCTTCGTCACGACGGAAGGCAGCAATATCAGCCTCCTGACGCTGGATATAGCCCGCATAGCGGCCATCGATTTCAAGCTGTTCGAGGATATCAGCGGGTACACCCGCCAGCTCCGGCCACAAATTCAACAGGTCATTCATGCCAATTTCGGGATAGCGCAGCAGCTCGAGCGCGGTGCGGCGGATACCGTCCTGATTGACTTTGAACCCCTTGCGCGACAGCTCGATCGGCAGGATCGTCAGTGCATCAACCTGTGCGCGCGCATCAGCCAGCGCCTGTTGTTTCGCCGTAAAGGCCTGCGTGCGCGCACTCCCCACACAGCCCACCGAAATACCGGCAGGGGTCAGGCGCTGGTCGGCGTTATCCGCACGCAACAGCAGGCGGTATTCGGCACGGCTGGTAAACATGCGGTAGGGCTCGTTCACGCCTTGCGTCACCAGATCGTCGATCAGCACACCCATATAGCCGTCCGCGCGGTCAAGGATGAATGTTTCACGTGAAACAGGGTCGGGGTTGGCCGCCAGCAGGGCGGCATTGACTCCGGCAATCAGGCCTTGCGCGCCTGCTTCCTCGTATCCCGTGGTGCCATTGATCTGTCCCGCAAGGAACAAACCGGGGACTTTGGCGACCTCAAGCGTGCGCTTGAGCGCGCGCGGATCGACATAATCGTATTCGATGGCATAGCCCGCCACGATGATCTCGGCCTTTTCAAGGCCGCGGATACTGCGGATCAGCGCGACCTGCACGTCTTCGGGCAGAGAGGTCGAAATGCCGTTGGGGTAGACGGTATGGTCATCAAGGCCCTCGGGCTCAAGGAAGATCTGGTGGCGTTCCTTGTCGGCGAAACGCACGATTTTGTCCTCAATCGAAGGGCAATAGCGCGGGCCAGACGACTTGATCTGCCCTGAATACATCGGCGCCTGATGCAGGTTGTCGCGGATGATCTGGTGTGTTTCCGGGCTGGTATAAGTGATGTGGCAGCTGATCTGCGGCACCGAAATGGCGGTATTGAGGAAGGAGAAGGGCTGGGGCGGATTGTCGCCGGGTTGCTCTTCGCAGGCTTTCCAGTCAATGGTCCGGCCATCAAGGCGGGCAGGGGTACCAGTCTTGAGGCGGCCAAGGGGCAGGGCCAGCTTATCAAGCGCCAATGCCAGACCGACCGAAGGTGCCTCGCCAATACGGCCAGCTTCATGCGTATGGGTGCCGCGGTGAACGACCCCGCGCAGGAAGGTGCCGGTGGTGATCACCAGCGCGCCGCAGCCAATGGTGTCACCCTTGCTGGTCACCACGCCGGTTATCGCACCGCTGGCAGGATCGCGCAAAATGTCTTCCGCGCCATCGCCCCAGACGGTCAGGTTGTCGTAGCTGAAAAGAATATCCTGCATCGCCTGACGATAGAGCTTGCGGTCCGCCTGTGCGCGGGGCCCGCGCACCGCCGGGCCTTTGGAGGCATTGAGCATGCGAAACTGGATGCCCGCCTGATCGATCACGCGTCCCATGAGGCCATCAAGCGCATCGATTTCGCGCACCAGATGGCCTTTGCCAAGACCGCCGATGGCAGGGTTGCACGACATGACGCCGACGGTATCGCGCTTGTGCGTCAGCAACAGGGTATCGGCACCCATACGCGCGGCAGCCGCCGCAGCCTCACAGCCGGCATGGCCGCCGCCGATTACGATCACGTCATATTTTGCTTTAAGGGTCATGCCTCAGTCTTATCGTATTCCGGAAAACCCGTAAAGGTTAAAACGGGGGTTCATGCTTGTATCATAGATGGCACGATTCTGGGGATAAGTTTCTTAGGAATTTTCATAGCACCTGTGTTTTTCACGGCTTTCTGTCCTGACAGGGCCCGATACGTCTGCAAGGCGGGGCTGAAAATCAAAGCGATATGATTTTTATATTAAATATCAATTATTTAGAACACACAAACCGCAAAGATCGCGCGTAGTCAATTTGTTGACCATTTCTGCCTTATGCTGGGCGCGCCCACTGTAACGTCTTAGAGCCGAAAGGATACATTCCCATGACCAAAGCCTACCGCAAACTCGACAAGAACAACGCCGCCGTCCTGCTGGTTGACCATCAGGCAGGCTTGCTGTCGCTGGTGCGTGATTTCGATCCCGACAAGTTCAAGAACAACGTGCTGGCAACAGCGGCACTGGCCAAGTATTTCAAACTGCCCACCATCCTGACCACCAGCTTTGAAGACGGCCCCAACGGCCCGCTGGTGCCCGAGCTGAAAGAAATGTTCCCTGACGCGCCCTACATCGCGCGCCCCGGCCAGATCAACGCATGGGATAACGAAGACTTCGTCAAAGCCATCAAGGCGACGGGCAAGAAGCAGCTCATCATCGCCGGCGTCGTCACCGAAGTCTGCGTGGCCTTCCCGGCACTCTCCGCAATCGAAGAAGGCTATGATGTCTTTGTCGTCACCGATGCATCGGGCACGTTCAGCGAAGTCACACGCCACAGCGCGTGGGACCGCATGTCGCAAGCCGGCGCACAACTGATGGGCTGGTTTGCAATCGCGTGCGAGTTGCACCGCGACTGGCGCAACGACATCGAAGGTCTTGGCACACTGTTCGCCAACCACATTCCCGACTACAAAAATCTGATGACCAGTTTCTTCAACAAAAAATAAGCGTCATCATTGCGCACAAAAAAAGGGCGGTTTGCACAACCGCCCTTTTTTATTCGATCGGAAAAATTAATCCTCCGGCACGCAGGTCTGCGTAAAGCCACGATAGACTTCATCCACGATCAGGTCCGCCAGCTGGCTTTCCGACAGAGATGAAATATCAGCCACAATACCGCCGGTCGCATTGACGATTTCCGTCGCCTGTCCCGTGCTGTCCATCGAGGACGACATCGTGACCGCACCCGTATCGGGGTTGGTGTAAGTCAGCGGAGAGTCAAGCGCCATCGTATAGACGTAGTTGTCACGCAGGATGCGTTTGACCTCGTCCATCGACACCGTTTCGGTATGGCCCGGTGCATCCCCCATCCAGATAATGAAGTGATAGGCGTCGCTGCGCCAGCCAGTACCACCGCTCATCAACTGCTGAAAGGCGTACATCTGGCCTTCGGGCAAGTCACCACCGCCCATCGCCTTCCACTGGTCGATCGCGGCCTTGGCGGACGGACGGCTGTTGGTCAGGTTTTGCTGCAGGGTAAAGGGCTGGCCTTCAATGCCGCCGCCCGACGCACAGGCGCTTGACGGATCATCGGCGATATAGCGTTCCATTTCATACGAAGGTCCACCCATCGGCGGGCAGGGACCGCTCGAAGACGCTGCAGCGCCCTCGGAGGGGTCGTGCAGATAGTTCGCAACCGCAAAGCGTACGTCAAGCGGGTGGAAACGCGGGTTGTCGCCTGCCATCTGCGAGAGAATGCTGTTGGCCTTGGCCTGTACAGACGCGATCAAGCCACCCATACTCCCGGTGTTGTCAGCAAGGAAGACGACGTCAAGTTTCTTGCTGCCATGCGTTTCAGGGTTGCAACGCGGCGGGCGGCGGGTGATGTCGGTTTCCTTGTCGGCGGTGCAATGATCGCTGGGCTCGCTTTCGGGAATGCCTTTGCACGACCAGGTAAAGGTGGTGTCGCCTTCGGTGACCGGCGTTGATTCACCGATGTAGCAACGCGCACTGGCGGGAATATCAGATGCGGTTGCATAGCTGCTACCGTGTGCAGAGCCGCACAGGCCGCGCGTGGGCGGTTTGGTCGCGGGAATTTCAACGTCTTTGCACAGCGAGATTTTCAGCGGATAGCAGGCGTCCTGTGTCGATACGCCACCGGGTTCGCGGCGCATGAAGACGTCGAAGTCTTTGTAGGCCTCATCACCGCTATGCGGGCCGCTTGGCACCATGATCGGCTCGCTGCCGCTGGCGCGCGACATCCAGCGCAAACGCTTGTTGTTGAGGTCGCTGCTGCGGTCGACGTATTCAAGATAGGCCGATGCCCCTTCCTTGATGCGGAACATGTCGTCGTTGTCGGCGGGGTCAGAACTTGCACCGATAATGCCGCCATCAGGGCCTTCATAGTTGAAGACGCAATGGCGTTTGACATCGCCGCCACCGGCACCCGCAACCTTTTTGATCGCCGATCCGGTGCATTGCGTATAAGTGTTGAAGACAATGTCGGAATCCTTGGCCAGCAACGCGACTTCATAGCGCAGGTGCGTGACCTTGCCATTCGTGCCCGCAACAACATCGCGCGACAGGATTGTTTTGCCGGCAAGGTCGGTCGCCAAAATGCGATCAACGTCTTCTGTCGGCACGTCATAGCCGAATTCGCCTTTGTAGCAATATCCTTCGACATGAATAGGCGTCCATATGCCGCCCGTGGGGTCACCGCATTGCACGGTTGCTTTGGCATCGCCGCCATCCGCGCTGGTAAAATCGACGTTCACCTTCGTGCCTTGGCGCGAATACTCGCTGACATCTGCAGGCGAAGTGACGGAAAGGGTTTCAACTTTTTCGGATGCCAGCGCGGGCAACGCACCAAAACCGGCAATCAAGGCAAGGACAGTGAAGAAATAAAATTTGTTCAACATACCATAATATCTTCAAATTGTTACAACAGGCCTTACCTTAATGGTCTCATGATAAAGCATTTTAATCAAATGCTTTGGATATATATTGTTTAAATTCAATGTTTTATCATAAGACACGCTGGCATCCCAACAACGCCCAGGGGTCGGGGAACAAGGGATGCCCGTGACAGAATCTCTGCGGCGCATAGCCGTCAAAATGCTGCAGTTCACCTTGCGTTTCATCCCAGGCCTGTTGCGTCAGCGCCTGCACATGCAGGTGTTCATACCAGCCGCCATTTTCATGACTTGCGCCCAGATGCGCCACCACAGCGCCCGCGCGGACGTGTGCGCCAACGGCAGGGCGAAGGCTGCCGCGCGCCAGATGCGCGTAAAGAACATGGCTGATATTCCCCACAGGCTGGTCCAGCCGGAAAATTGCCACCCCGCCCCAGCCGCCTTTTTGATCGGGATCATGCGTTGCACGCACTAAAGTTGCGTCATATGCAAGCGATATTGCCGTTTGCGCAGGCAGGTTCACATCAATACCCAGATGCACGGCCGCATCGTCGTTCAGGTACGAACCGCGCCACAACACACGGCGGTCCTCGGCATAGCCGCCGAAACTGTAGCCGACGTTCCAGCGGTAATGCAGGCGCCGCAACAGGCGGTCAAGCACGTCAGCATCCAGCAACGGATTGCCCGTGGACGCGCGCGGTTTGAGTTCACGCGCCAGCGCGTCAAGATTGACCACCACCGCATCGCTTTGAACATGATCGGGCAGGATCGACAGGCGATAGCGCAGCGCAAGGTCGACCGTATGGCCATGCAGGTCGGGCGAGCGCGCTGTCATGCCGCCGCGTCGATGCGTGCGAGCAAGCGCGTGCGCGTTGCATCGTCGACAAAGGCTTCTTCAATGGCGTTACGCGACAGTTGCAACAGCTCCGCATCGCTAAAGCCGAATTCCTTTTGTGCGATTTCGTATTCGCGACCGATGGAGGTGCGAAAAAACGTCGGATCGTCAGACCCCAGCGTCACTTTCAATCCGCTGTCAAACATGCGGCGCAGCGGGTGGGATGCGTAATCGCGATAAACTTTCAAAAACAGGTTGCTCGACACGCATACTTCCGGCACGGCCTTGATCGCGACCAGTTCATCCCACAACTGTTTGTCTTCAACAGCGCGCACCATATGGCCAAAGCGCCGGCACCCGAGAATATCGCGCGCCGCGCGCACGCTCTGCGGCCCTGCGGCTTCGCCTGCATGCGCGGTGCGGCCAAGCGCACCTGCCGCGTCATAGGCAGGCTTGAAATCGGCGACCGTGCCTGCGTTCTCATCACCCGCCATGCCAAAGCCGGTGACCAGCGGATGCGGGTTGGCAGCCGTGACTTCGCCGACCTTGCGCCCAGCTTCCGCGCCATAGTGACGCACGCAGGTCGAGATCAGACGCGCTTCGATGCCTGTTTCTTCTTTCGCTTTTTCACACCCCACCGCAATCGCGTCGACCATCTGCAGATAACTGAGCCCCAGATGCGCACCGTGATCGGCGGAGATCGTCAGCTCGGCATAAATGCAGCCTTCGTGTGCTGCGCGCATCAGATAGTCGTAAGTGATGTCGGTATAATCCTGTGCTGTCTTCATCACCGCACAGGCGTCGTCATATGCGTTGACGAATGCGATCAATCCGCCCTGTGCTGTGCCATCATCATGCCAGCAATAGCTTTCATCATCGGCGGAGATCAGCCCGTCTTTCACAGGAATGCTGTTTTTTTCCGACAGGTGGCGCACCATGCGCGGCGTCAGCGTGCCTTCAAGATGCACGTGCAGGTCCACCTTGGGCAGGTGGGGCTTGAAAGGCTGCGGCGTCATTACTTAGACAGCTTCGAGAACGGTTGCGATACCCTGACCGCCGCCGATGCACATGGTGGCAAGGGCGAATTGTTTGCCCTCGCGCTGCAACAGCGATGCGGCTTTACCGGTGATGCGCGCACCCGATGCACCCAGCGGGTGGCCAAGGGCGATAGCGCCGCCGTCAAGGTTCACTTTGTTCAGATCGGCGCCAAGGTCTTTCAGTACCGCCAGCGATTGTGCGGCAAAGGCCTCGTTCAGCTCGATGATATCGATGTCACCCAGTTGCAGGCCCGCGCGCTTGAGCGCCTTGTGCGTGGCGCCCACGGGACCGATACCCATGATTTCGGGCGCACAGCCCGAAACTGCCATCGACTTGATTTTGGCCATCACTTTCAGGCCGTGCGTCTTGGCAAAGGTTTCGCTGCACACCAGCGTTGCAACCGCGCCGTCGGTCAGCGGCGACGACGTACCTGCCGTAACGGTGCCGAATTGGTCAAACGCGGGCTTGAGACCGGCAAGACCTTCAACCGTCGTCTCGGGGCGGATGCAGCCATCTTCGCTGACGGTCACACCGTCTTCGCGCGTGACGGGGACGATTTCCTCGATCAGCTTGCCGCTGCGGCGCGCATTGGCGGCCTTGGTCTGCGACGCCACCGCAAAGGCTTCTTGCTCTGCACGGCTGATGGTGAATTTCTTGGCGAGGTTTTCCGCTGTCTCGCCCATGCTGATGTAGGCTTGCGTCATCTTGGCAAGTTCGGCGTGCGGCATCGGGTTGAAACCACCCATCGGCACGCGCGACATCGATTCAACGCCGCCGCAGAAGAACGCATGACCCGCACCCGCCGCGATGTTGCCAACCGCCTGATGGATGGCGTTCATCGACGAGCCGCAGAAACGGTTGACCGTCACGCCGCCGATGGTGATGGGCATGTTGGCCAGCAGCACGATCATGCGCGCGACGTTAAAGCCCTGCTCGCCTTCGGGGAAGGCGCAGCCAAGAATGTAATCTTCGATTTCCTTGGGGTCGACACCGGTGCGCTCGACCAGCGCCTTGAGCGTGATGGCGGCCAGATCGTCGCCGCGCACGCCGGCAAGGTCGCCTTTGGCGGCGAAATGAAAGGGAGTGCGGACATATCCGGCAATGACTGCGGTTTCGCTCATGGTGATCGGTCCTCAAATATGCGGGCGCATCACGTGACGCGCCTTGACGCCTGTGGTAAAACAGAGGCTACTATGCCAGATATTGTGCGCCTTTGACCAGAGTGTAGCCCCGAAAGTACCGCCATGACCTTTCTGCCCGACGCCGCCGAAGACTTCCAGCCGCAAGGCCCGTTGTGGCGTGTCAGCCTGACTTATGGCAGACCGCTAAGCGAGGAGGAGGGACAGGCCCTGTTTCTGGCGTTTGAGGAAGCCGTTTTGTCTGTCTTTCTCCATAACAAGGAGGCCACCGACGGCAATCACTGGGAAGTTATCCTGACCACCGACGGCCAGCCTGATTTTGACGCCCTGCATGCGATCGCAGATGCCATCGTCCCCCTGCCGCGCGACGCGGTGCGCGGGGAGGAACTGCCCGACGAAGACTGGCTGTTGCACGTCCACCGCCATTTCCCGCCGATCACCATCGAGCGTTTCTTTATCTACGGATCGCACTACGACGGCGAGATCCCCAAAGACCTCATCGCGTTGCGCATCGACGCCGCCACGGCCTTTGGTTCAGGCGAACATGAAACGACACGTGGCTGCATGCTGGCATTGCAAGACCTGCATGCGCGCGGCTTTGCGCCCAAACGCGCGCTTGATATGGGGTGCGGCTCAGGCATCCTTGCGCTCGCCGCTGTCAAACTGTGGCCGCAGCTTGAGGTCCTGTGCATCGACATCGACCCCGAAAGCGTCGTCGTCACCCACCGCCACGCAGCCCTCAACAATTGCAGTGCCAACATCATTGCCGAAGCGGGCGATGGCTATGCGGCAGCACGCGTCGATGCGATGGCGCCCTATGATCTGGTGCTAGCCAATATCCTTGCCGGACCGCTGGTGGACATGGCGCCCGATTGCGCGCGCGTCACCGCAAGCGGCGGTTATGTGATTTTATCCGGCCTGCTGGCGCGCCAGGAAAGCGACGTGACCCAAGCCCATCTCGCGCACGGCCTGCAGCAGGGCGACGTGCATGCGCTGAATGACTGGCGCGCGCTGGTGTTTCACAAAGCCTGAAGAAAGGATACGCATATGAAACTGCGCACCGCTTTCACCGCTTTTACCTTGCTGTTGCTTGCTACCGCCGCGCATGCCGGCGATGGCGCACCGCCGCTGAGCGAATACGACAACGTGCCGCCGGGCCTGTTGCTCACACCCGCACAGCGCTTGGAAAGTGAAACGCCACAACAAGCCGATACCCAGCAGCCCGCACCCGACACCACGGGCATCGACCCGCAAGTGCTGACGCATTCGCTCAAGGTGCTGGAAGACAAGCCCGCGCAAAACAGCGAAGCCAAGATCATCGGTATGCCGCAAATCGAGCAGGCCTACGCACAGGGCAAGTATGCCGACATCATCCGCCCGCTTGAAGAAAACGTGGCGCAGAATGACGCACAGGCCGCACTGTTGCTGGGCATCATGTATGACAGCGGGCAGGGCGTGAGCGCCAATCCGCAGCGCGCAACGGAATTATTCGCGCGCGCGGCAGAGGCGAACGTGTCGCAGGCGCAACACCGTCTGGCCCTGCAATACTATCAGGGCCGTGGCGTCGCCAAGGACAGCCTGCGCGCAATGATGTGGCTGCATATCGCGGCCGCGACCTTCAAGGACGGTCCGCAAAAAAACCGCGCTATTGCCGACCGCAACAACCTCGACGCCGCGCTGAGCCGCAGGGACCGCGAAACCGCCGTCTTCATGGCACGTGAATGGCTGACGAAAAAAGGCATCGCGCATTTGCTTGATGCGCAGGCCGCACCCGCGCAATAGGTGCAAAATAAAAAAGCCCGTATTTCTACGGGCTTTTTTTATCGGTGTATTCAAACTCGGCTGTCAGTGAATAAACGTCGCGCGCACAGTGTCGCGTGCGTCGCTGAGCTTGTCACAGGCTTTAAGGTAGCTCACCTCGGCACATTGCGCGACGAAAGCGCCGTTTTCGCCGACCGCGATGCCAAGACTGCCCGCCACGGTGCCAAAGGCACGGGCAAGGGTGCTGTTAAGCTGCTCGAGTTTGCTGGGCGATGCGGACATGACTGAAATCCTTAAATAAAGCGTGACGCATGCGGCACCATGCCTGCGTGCGGGGAATCAAGATAAGACATGCTAGCCCTATCTCTATTATATGTCAAATGATCTGTAATTATCAATTAAAAACAGAAAGTTGGCTAACTTCCTGTTCGATGTGGCGCAGGCGCGCACAGGTCTGTTCGTCGTCAAAACCCGCATACCACAGGCTGGTGAACAGGCACCCCGCCAGATAATTGCCGCCATCAGGCAACAAGCCCATGTCCTGCAGGCGGCTGCGCACCAGCGGTGCGCTTGCGATCATCTTGCGCTCGGGGCGGCCCTGCGTGCGCACGATGGCGCTGTCGAACATTTCAAGCGTCTGCGCGTCGCATTCGACAATGCGCTCGCGCAGTGCAAACCACTGGTTGAATGCAGCCTTGAGTGCGTGGCCGTTAAATTGTGCGTGTGCGTCGTTGCACAGGCTGTCTTCGAATACCGTGGCGACATCAGCCAGATCGCCTGCGATCAGCTCGCGCCACAAATAGGTGTGGCCTTGCGCGCGCAACTCCCACGCCACCATGTGCAGCACCGCCACACTGTCAGCCGTCAGCAGGCGCGCATGGTCCGCGTAATCGGCAGGGCGCAGTGACAGCGCAGGCGCGAAACCGTGGCTTTGCTGCCAGTGGCGGCGCAGGCCGCAAATGAATCCGGTCATATACAGCGACAGACCCTTTTCGCTCATATGCAGGCCGTCGTCCTGCTGGCCAAGGTCGATGTGGGCATGATCGGCGTAGTAATAGCCGTGGCTGGGCGGGATCAACGGATCGACGCCGATGCTCGCGCCGTCTTCTACCGCGCGCATCAGCAGCGCGCGCGCCAGAGGGCTGTCGTCAAGCGCCGTGAGAATTTCGGCCATGCTGCGCGTAAAGGCGCACAGCGACTGCCGTGCGACCGCGCGGTCGTGGTAAAGGTCGGCAATCGCAAGTTTGACGCGCGACCCGCGCGCGCTATGCACCAGTGCCACCGGCAGGTCAAACCCCGCCGCAAATTCCGCCGCGCTGAAACTGCCGTCGAAAACGAACGGTGACATGGATGGCGTCAATACAAGCGGTGTGGCCTGCTTCATGGATATGCGATTCCCTCTTGTCCGCATCGTGCGTTATCGATGGCGCACGTGGCCGTCCCCCGACGACCGGCACGCCCGCACGTGGTGTTGTTAGTTCTGCTCTGCCGGTGCGCGGCGCGCGGCACTGCGCTTGCGTCCCGTGCGGGCCGCAAAGGCTGCCATGTCGACGACTTCGGCAGACAGCTTGACCGATTCCTCGACCATCTGCAGTTCTTTCTCCTGAAAGGAGCGCTCGAACTTGATGAACCACAGGAAGTTCGCGTTGGCGCGGTCTTCGACGGTGGCGTACATCGGGTCGGTCGGCAGGCGCGACTGGTTGCCCGAGGCCAGATAGTTGCGGCCGTTGGGCAGCTGGCCCAGACGGCGGAACAGATCCATGCTCACCTGCGGGCGGCTGTCGCGCGATTTGATGTAGCCGGTTTCATCCAGCAGCATCTGGTGGATGATACGCTTGTCGTGAATTTTGGTGCGCGCACCGTCAAAGAACAGGTCGTAGGCGGCGCGTGCTGCCTCGCCGTTGTTCAAGGTGCGGAAATCCGCACTTGCCTTGTTTTCGAACAGGCGGCTGACATCTGCCATCGGCGAGCCGACCAGATAGTCCCAGGCCTCGTTCTCGCCGGCGAGCTTGAGTTCCCACGCCATCTTGATCGACATCATCAAAACATCGGCCTGCTGGGCGCGGTTGACGAGGATCGCTTCCTCGGGCTCGAAGGTCAGCGGGTTGACCAGCGCCCCTTCGGCATGCTGCCACGCGCGGCGCAGTTCACGCGCCAGCATGTTGAGCAAATCGCCCTTGGGGTGATGGGGGTTGAGTGTGATGGTATGTGCGGGACCTTCGCCAGCCGCCGCGCGCGGATAGTATTGCGACAGCGGAACCTGCTGGTCATAGATGATGCTGATGCCGTCGGCCTGCAGTCTTTCATAGAGTGCGATAGCGGTACGGCTGAACAACAGCGTCTGCGTCAGCGTGGCGATGCTGACAACGCCGTCTTTTTCTAAGCGTTGGCTGGTTGCAACCGGCGTACAGACGCGCTGCTGATCTGCGCGCCAGTCGAGGCTTGCACGGTGGCGCATGTGCTGGGTGCCGCCTGTTTCACGCAGGCGCTTGCTGGTCGCACCCATCTGACGGCTGTCCGGACGACGCGCCTGGGCTGATACTTCGGCATCATCGCCGCCTTGCGCTGCGCCAGCGAAATCACTGTGGGCGAAATCACCGTCGTCTGCGGTGAGGTCGACAACGGTGTATTCGTCACCGATGCTTGCGGTTTCGCAATGAAGGGAAGTATGCAGCGTGTCATCAAACGTCGTACCGTCTTTGTCTTTTGCCATGCGTATCACCCTCAAGTACTAAGATCTTGTCGCAAACACCCTGTGGGATGCTCCGGCAAGCCAGTCCGACCTGTTCTCGATAACCCGCTGTGGTTGGCCTTTGCCATTTTCCCTTCCGGATGTTTTTCTCGTCCCTCAACGACAAAAGATCCGGTGAACCGTAGGCGGAAAAAACAGATATGACTGCTCCCTCTCACCTTCATCATGGGGGAAGATGGTTAACAACCACTTGCACCGTTCAAAAAAGCAGGAAAATGATAGTGTTACGGAAATAAAAAGGGTGTTTTTCGCCCCTCAATGGTTAATGATCGGTAAAATTTTATCTTTTTGATCAGTCACATAGACAAAAATGGATGATTTCGTCAGCTAAACCGCCCGCTGGCGAATCAAAATATGGCAAAGCGAATCTGTTATTGAGCAAGCGGCCCTGCAGGGGGCGCAGCCACCACTTCGGCGGCATCCAGCAACGCCAGCAACCCGGCAAACATCGCCTTTTGCACCGGCCGCAGGCGCGGCATGGCGGCTGGCGGTGCCCGGTAGATCTGGTCAGCGAAATAGCCTGCCTGCATAACCAGCATCAGGCGAATCTCCTCGGCGTCAAGATCACCCTGCGCAAAGGCCAAAGCATCTGTCACTGTGCAAGCACCTTGCGCGCATAGCGATGCCGCCAGCATCACGCGGTCAAAGGCCAGCGGTCCATCGGCCGCATTGGCCCAGTCGATCATGTACCAGCGCGCGGGCGATGCAGGTAATGCGCCGTATATATAATTGTCGCAACGCAGGTCGCCGTGCATCAGGCCAAGGCGCCATGCAAAAGTGCTGGCGCGCGCCTGCAACGCACACAGCTTGTCACTGTTTGCCGACAGCCATTGCAAGGCCGCTGGCGCATCGTCAAAACACTGCGCGAATTTCTGCGCACGCTGCGCATCGCCGCGCAGGCGTTGCCATTTATATGTATCGGTCATGAACTGCGACAGATAGGGATGCGCGCTTGCAACAGCCAGTCCTGCCTGCGCAGGTACTTCGTAGCGCTGCACATCGTCAAGCATTGCAAACAGCGCATCGGCATTATATGCGCTGGCGGATGTTTCAACCGCCTCCCACGCGCCCAGCCACCAGCCGTTGTCGTCGCCGTGATCCGCATGAACCATACCGCAAAACGGCGGCGCGCAATCACGCAGAAGATCAATGTTGCGATAGGCCATGCATTCACCACGCAGGTTAGCCGCGCCGTGTGACTGATCGCCGGGGTGGCTGCCTTTGACGAACAGCCTGCGGCCATTATCAAACGTCAGGATAAAAGATGCCGAGGCCGAAACCCCGCCAGCAACAGTGCTGACGGCAACAATCGCGCCTGCACCTGCAAGCCGGCACAGGTCATCGCCGATGCGCTGCGGCACCTGTGCGAAGTCAGGCTTGTGCGCGGCTTGTCCGGTGGGTGCCGCAGTAAAAATGCCGTGGTATGGGGTTAGCGAAAAGGTCACGCCGCCGTGTCTTGCAGAACGGGCATGCCTTCGATTTTCAGTTCCTCGTCAGACATGCTGACAAGGCCGTCTTTCTTGACGTGGATGCGCGTCTTGAACAGGCTGTCCTTGAATACCATGTAGGCTTCTAGCACGAAGGTGCCGTCTTTTTCCTGATCGACCAGGGTTAGCGGTTCGAGCATATCCTGCATCACCTTGCGGCCCTGCAGGGGCGGTTCGACCTGCCATTTGATGTCGTCGATCGTCTCGACAATCACGAAACGGCCATGACGCCCGCGCACGTAATTGAAAAAGAAGCGCACATACGACAGCACCGTGGTGGCGTCGAGGATGACGGGTGCTTTTTCATTGGTGTCGTAAATCGTCTGGTTGGTCCAGTTGATGACATTAACGTCGCCGGCCTTGTAGATCGCGTATTTGCGCGCGGCGGGTACGGCGGACAGGTCTGTCAGTTCGCACAGCTGATAGCCGCGGTAAAACGGCAGCGTCTGCGTGCGGATGGTGGTGCTTTCGATATTGAAGGGCACGGGTTCAAGATGCGGGTTGATCTCGCCCAGAATGCGGGCGGCGCGTTCAGCATCGAGCTTTTGCCAGTCATCGGTCATCGTGCGCTTGTATCCCTTATCAAGTCCTGTGCGCTGATCGTAGCGCATAAAAGCGCCTGTGGACAACCCTTTGGACGACTCAGCGGATGACTGCGCGTAAAAGTTTCAAACCTGTTTTGATCCCCGCTGTGTCAAAAACTGCCCGCGCGCTTATCGACATCCACAGTCTGGAAACTGACAACGGGGAAAACTGTGCATGAACAAATTGTCCCCACTGTCCACAATACCGAAACATCAAATCAACATATTGATAATAAATGATAAATTTGAATTTATAGACAGAAATACCCCCAGTCGCTGCATAGAGCTGAAATGTGGAAAAAACTGGGGAGAAAACTTATCCCCGCTCTCCCTGCCACCTACTGACTCCTACTTCCTTTTATTTATTCTTTTTATATATGAGAGGGACCGATAAGATCGCGGCACACATGACCAGTATTTCAATTGCACCCTTGAAGACCGACAGCCAGACCACGCCTTTCCTGACCGCGTTGCAGGGACGCGTGCCCGCGCGCACGCCCTTCTGGCTGATGCGTCAGGCCGGACGCTATCTGCCCGAATACCGCGCCGTGCGCCAGCAGGCAGGCGGCTTTCTGGCGATGTGTTATACGCCCGACCTTGCCACCGAAGTGACGTTGCAACCGCTCAGACGTTTTGACATGGATGCGGCGATCATCTTTTGCGACATCCTCGTCATTCCCCATGCGCTTGGGCAGGACCTGACCTTTGCCGAGGGCGAAGGCCCGCGCCTGCCGTCGATATCAGGCGAAGCAGATCTTGCGCGCCTGAGCATCAGCCGCGTGCAGGACCATATGCAACCGGTCTATCAGGCCCTGCGCCAGACGCGCGCGGCATTGCCTGCCGACAAAGCGCTGATCGGATTTATCGGCGCACCCTGGACGGTCGCGTGCTATATGATCGACGGTCGCGGCGGGGATTTCCCGCTGGCACGCGCGATGGCACGCGACAATCCCGACCTGTTCCAGCGCATCATCGATCTGGTGACCGAAGCCAGCATCGGCTATCTACTGGGCCAGATTGCGGCTGGTGCGAATGCGGTGCAGATATTCGACAGCTGGGCCGCATCTGCGGGTGCGGATGGCTTTGCGCGCTGGATCGTCGCACCGGCCAAGAAAATCGTCGCGGCTGTACATGCGGCCTATCCCGGTTTTCCCGTCATCGGTTTTCCGCGCGGCTGTGCCATGCAGGCCGCGCATTACGCGCGCGAGACAGGCGTGCAGGCAGTGGGCGTCGACCAGCATGCAAACATCGGCGATGTAGCGGCCAGCGTTGCGCCCGACCTGTGCCTGCAGGGTAACCTCAACCCCGAAACATTGCTGGCGGGCGGCTATGACATGGCGCGCGAAGCAAAGCAGATCATGACGGCGATGGCAGGCCGGCCCTTTATCTTCAACCTCGGCCACGGCATCATCAAGGAAACCCCGCCCGAACACGTGGCGCAACTGGCCGACATCATCCGCAACTTCAAGGCTTGATTTCATCGTGAACAGCGCATCTGCCGTACTGACAGGAAAAACCGCGATCGTATTGCTCAATCTGGGTGGTCCGGACGGGCAGGCGTCGATCCGTCCGTTCCTCTATAACTTCTTCATGGATAAAAACATCATCGCGGCCCCGCTGCCTGTGCGCTGGTTGCTGGCGCAGTGGATTTCGCTGACGCGCAGCCGCGGGGCGGCACTGCAATCCTACAAGCATCTTGGCTATGTCTCCCCGCTGTTGCAAAACACGCGCGATCAGGCGCATGCGCTTGAAGCAGTACTGAAAGGCCACGCGCAGGTGCAAGGCGAGGTAAAATGCTTTGTCTCCATGCGCTACTGGCATCCGCTGGCTGACGACACTGCGCGTGCGGTCAAGCAATTCAATCCCGACCGTATAGTCCTGTTGCCGCTTTATCCGCAGTTTTCGACAACGACGGTCAGATCATCGCTGCAAAGCTGGGATCAGGCTGCGACGCGCGCGGGCCTGCGCGCACCCACGGACAAAATCTGCTGCTATCCGTTCAACGACGGATTCATCGCGGCGTCCACCAAGCTGATCGCGGAGAAAATCGCCGCCGCGCCCAAAGGCACGCGCCTGCTGTTTTCCGCGCATGGCCTGCCGGAAAAAGTCATTACCGATGGCGATTCATACCAGTGGCAGTGCGAGCAGACGGCACAAAAAATTGTCGACGCGCTCGACATGCCCGGTCTTGACTGGCAAATCTGCTATCAAAGCCGCGTTGGCCCGCTGAAGTGGATTGGCCCATCAACCGAAGAAGCGCTGGAAAAAGCCAAGCATGACGGGGTGGGCGTGCTGGTCTATCCGCATGCTTTCGTGTCCGAACACGTCGAAACGCTGGTTGAAATCGAAATCGAATACCGCGAAAAAGCGCACGAGATGGGCATTCCCTATTTCGAGCGCGTGCCGACCGTCGGCACGCATCCTGATTTTATCGCAGGTCTGGCGCATGAAGTTCTGCGCGCCGCCAGTCAGCCGTCCTGCACGCGCGTCTGCCCCGCAGAGTTCCGCCGCTGTCCGTGCAAGGCGGACGGACAATTCTGTAACGCCGCATAAGGAAACATGCCGATGCAAGACATTTTGTTGCAACACTACCTTTGGCTCAAGGCGCTGCACATCATTGCGGTGATTTCGTGGATGGCGGGCATTTTCTATCTGCCGCGCCTGTTCGTCTATCATGCCGACGCGGAAAAAGGGTCGGAGCTGTCGGAAACGCTCAAGATCATGGAGCGCAAGCTTTTGCGCATCATCATGAACCCCGCCATGATCGTGACGTGGCTTGCGGGCGGGGCCATGCTCTGGGCCAACCCCGAGTTGCTGCGCGGGGCCGGCTGGCTGCATGCCAAGCTGTTACTGGTGGTTGCGATGACGGTGTTCCACCATGCGCTGGGCCGCTGGCGCAAGGTGTTTTTGGCCGACGCCAATACCCGTAGCCATAAATTTTATCGCAAAATCAACGAGATACCGACACTTCTGATGATCGTGATCGTGGTGCTGGTCGTGGTCAGGCCGTTCTGAGGCGGCCTGCGCTTTTTTGCACTGCCAATTGACAAAACTCCGGCCGCGACTTAATCTCAACACTGTCGAGAGGCCAGTTCTTGGCTCCGGTGTGCTGCCGCACGAGATCAAACAAGACGTTGGCGGCCCGGTTTACCCCACAGTACCTGCGATATGAATTTGCCGTGTGGTTTTTAGCGACACCTCCCCATCACTGAACACAACAGTTTCCAACCAGCAACAGCGACACACGAAAGAGCAAAGCAAGTGGTAAGACGGACACGCGGCGGCCAGCACGGCGGCAACAACAACGGCAACGGCGGCAACCGCAACGCGGGCCTGCCCGATGACAACACCCCGCTGGATGAAAACGACATCGCCCCCGTGCGCGACCCCAGCGTCAAGCCGCTCAACCTCGACGAGCTGAAATCAAAAAGCCCTGCCGATCTTCTCGCCTATGCCGAGGAGCTTGAGATCGAAAACGCATCGACCATGCGCAAGCAGGAAATCATGTTTGCGATCCTCAAGCGTCTGGCCGAAGACGACGTACCCATCGTCGGCTCGGGCGTGCTGGAAGTTCTGCAAGACGGTTTCGGATTTTTGCGCAGCCCCGAAGAAAACTATCTGCCCGGTCCCGACGATATTTACGTCAGCCCCGCACAGATCAAGCGTTTTGGCCTGCGCACCGGCGATACGGTTGAAGGCGAGATCCGCGCGCCCAAGGATACCGAGCGTTACTTTGCGCTGCTGCGCGTGTCGACCATCAACTTCGAACATCCTGAAAACCTCAAGCACCGTATCAACTTTGACAACCTCACGCCGCTTTATCCCGATCGCAAGGTGAAGCTCGAACTCGACAACCCGACGAAAAAGAGCATGATCCAGCGCGTGATCGAACTGGTCAGCCCGATCGGTTTCGGCCAGCGTGCGCTGATCGTGGCACCGCCGCGTACCGGTAAGACGGTGATGATGCAAAACATCGCGGCCTCGATCGAAGCCAACCATCCCGATGCCTACCTGATCGTCCTGCTGATCGACGAACGCCCCGAGGAAGTGACCGACATGGCGCGCTCGGTGAAAGGCGAGGTGATTTCCTCGACCTTTGACGAACCCGCGTCGCGTCACGTGCAGGTGGCCGAAATGGTGCTGGAAAAAGCCAAGCGCCTTGTCGAACACAAACGCGACGTCGTGATCCTGCTCGACAGCATTACGCGCCTTGCGCGTGCCTACAACACCGTCGTGCCGTCATCGGGCAAAGTCCTGACCGGTGGTGTCGACGCCAACGCCCTGCAACGCCCCAAGCGTTTCTTTGGTGCTGCGCGTAACATCGAACAGGGTGGGTCGCTGACCATCATCTCGACCGCGCTGATCGACACTGGCTCGCGCATGGACGAGGTGATCTTTGAGGAATTCAAAGGCACCGGCAACTCGGAAATCGTGCTGGACCGCAAGATCTCCGACAAGCGCGTCTTCCCCGCCATCGACATCCAGAAATCAGGTACCCGCAAGGAAGAACTGCTGGTCGATCAGGCTTCGCTCACCAAAATGTGGGTTCTGCGCCGCATCCTCAACCCAATGGGGACTGTCGATGCCGTCGAATTCCTGCTCGACAAGATGAAAGATACGAAGAACAACGACGAGTTCTTCCGCATCATGAACCAGTAAGACGGATTAATATCCCGACGACACTGACGACAGCAGCGGCCCCAGGGCCGCTGTTGCTGTATCAAAGGCGCTTTGCGCATAGGGCGGCTTGGCGGGGACCAGCATGGCGGCGGCGAAAAAGACCAGCGCCACCAGCACCGGCGCTTTGGTGCCTTCACGGCCCATTGGCGGCAGGTGCGCAGGCGCCTGAGGTGCGCGCGTGATTGCCATGATACGCATGGCCGCGCGCTTTTTGATGATGAACATGGTCAGTGCCGACAGCACGGCAACCATACCTGCATCCGCCGCCAGCGCCAGCGTGGCATCGGCGATCAGGGGACGCAAAAAGAACAGATAGGCAAAACTGATAATGGCACTGGCGACAATGCCCAGCCGCAGACCCTGGCGGCGCGGCTCTATCATCAGGGCTTCTTGCGCGGCGGCGGCGTATTTCACGGCGGCGCGCAGGTATTTGTCGGACACGCCGATGGGGTAGTCGCGCTGCAGTTGCTGGTACACCGTCTTGCGCGGGTGGATCAGCAGTGATTGCAGGGTCTGGCGCACCAGTCGGTATTTCATCGCCATCGACACAAGGCTGTCAACCGCCAGCGGTCCGCGCGACAGTTTGAGCAGTGCCGCAACCCCCGGCTTGACGAATTTGTCGAGGATAGGGTCAAGCGCGACGATCTTGCCTTTTTTACCCGCAACCACGGCGGTAACAAAACGGCCTTCAAGCGAAAATTCGATTTTGGCGACGGGGATAAAGGCGACGCACTGCGCACGCAGGCGTGTGCCTTCGTTTTCAAGCGGCATGATGAAGACATCGCCAAGGTCGTCGGTGCCAATAGCCCGTACGCCAAGCTTGCCAGCGGCATCAAGCGCAACCACATCGGCTCCTTGCCGCCACAGGGTGAAACTGATTTCAGCACTGTAGCGTGCGGTCAGGATTTTTGTACTTTCGCCCGTGCCGCCGCAAATAGCGCAACTTGTCTGGGGTGCCTGCGGGCAGGCGCTGCAGGGCTCCACTACGCAAAACACGTCGTCGGCAGCGCTGCCAAGGTTAAAGCGCAGGGTGTCGCAACCCCAGCCCTGCGCGGGCAGGCGGTGGATTTCCTGCGTCACCATTTCGCGCAACTGCGTGTTTTGCGCCAGTGCTGCCGCCTGTTCGCTGGCCAGCAGGCGCGCGCCTTCCTCGCTGTCGGCAAGGGTGCCGGTGACATGGCGTCCGGCCTTTTGGTCAAGTTGCAGACGGTTGCTGAAAGCGACGCTGATCTCGCCCTGCAGGCGCGCGACGGTGTTGTCTTCGCGTGCGATGCGGATTTGCGCCGCGCTGAGCCCGTTGCCGTCGGCCACCGCGGCCAGTGCGCTACGCGCATTCTTGCCCACCTGCGGCAGCGGTGCCGCATCAAGCGCAGGCAGGACTGAAGTCAGCGTGACGGTCATGCGCCGCCCTTATTCGTGGCCAAGATAGGTGGCAAGGAAATCGGCGGTGCGGAAATTGGCAAGGCGCGCGGCCTCGGCGTTGTAATGCTCCCCGCCGATGCGTGCAAAGGCGTGGTCCTGCCCTTCGTAGATATTGACCTGCACGAGGTTGCTGTCCCTGAAACGCTCGACGATTTTTTGCTGGGCGGCAGGGGGGACGAACTTGTCCTTTTCCGCGACATGCATCAGCAGGGGTTGCATGATGTTGTCGGCTTCGCTGAGGTTTTCATCAATCGCCACGCCGTAATAGCTGACGTTGCAGTCGCTGTCGCTGCGGCAGGCCATCAGAAAGGCCAGACGCCCGCCCAGGCAATAACCAAGCGTGCCGACCTTGCCGGTGCAGCCGTCAATCTCGCGTACGGCAGCGACAGTTGCCTTGAGGTCGATGATGCCAAGACCGACGTCAAAGCCTTTGTAGAGGTCAAAGGCCTGCGCCCATTCGGCTTCGCTTTTATCGGTGAGCTGGATGCCCGGCTTCTGGCGCCAGAACAGATCGGGACACACGGCGATATAACCGGCCTGTGCCAGCTGGTCGCAGATATCGCGCATGACGGCATTGACGCCGAAGATTTCCTGAATGACCACCACCGCGCCGACAGGCATATCGGTATCGGGCATGCTGACATAGGCATCAAATGTGCCGCCGTCGGCCGCAGTTATGCGGAGGGGGGGATGGGTGATGGACATGTGCGGCGCTCCTTGTATGTCACGGATAGTATAAAGAATAACGCTGACCACAGATTAGGCCAGATAGCGCAAAATCACGAGTTAAAAATCATCCGTTGGCGGGCTTGTGCAGGCAGGCGCGCAGAGCATCGTCGATCACCTGCCGCGCGCTGTCCCCGTCGTATGCGGGCAACAGGCAGCGCTGCCCCACGCAGACGGTCAGGGCGCTGTCGTGCGCGGGCAGGATCAGGCTGTCGGGAATATAGCGGCGCAACAGGGGGTGCCACTGTGCTGCCGCATGGATCATCACGGGGTTCTGGTAAAACTGCAACGCGCAGAGCGTGCTGGCCATCATGGTAAATTCCGCCCGTGCGGGTGCGGCCAGCGCCCGGGCCAGACGCGCGGCTTCGCCCGCAAAGGCGCTGTCGGGTTCAAGGCAACCAAGCCATGCAACGCTGCGTAGCAACGCCCCGGCCGCGGCCGGGGCAGGCGTGTCGTAAACGGGCGGCAGGCTGGCAAAGCTGTCCTGACGCGTCCGCGCGACGGCCTGCGTGGTGGCATCGGCCTGCACGAAATGGTCAAGCGCATGCCGCGCAAGTTTTCTGGCCCATCCAAGATCAACCGCTTGCGCATCGCCGCTGGCCGACAGGGTCAGCGCGGCCAGTGCCAGTTGCGCGCAATCATCAAGCAGGCAGGCGGCAGTCGTATTACCTGCCACATGGCGCACCGATCCGTCCGCATCAACTGCCACTGCGCACAGTTGCACAAAGGCGTCGCGTGCGCTGGCAACCCAGTCGTTGCGCCCCAGCCGCCATCCGGCGGTGGCGAGCGCTGCGACCATGCGGGCGTTGAGATCGGTGAGGATTTTATCATCGCGTGCGGGTGGCGTGCGCTGGCTGCGCTTGTAGAAAAGCTTTTTGCGCATGGCGCGTAACAGCGCCTCGTCCTCGGCACTGACGCTGGCACTGGCGCAAAGCCGGTTAGGTATATTGCCGCCGCCATGATGGGGGTCATCCCAGTTGCCGCCGCGCTGAATATCGTAATGCGCACAGAACAGCGGTGCGTGGTCGCCAAGCTCGGCTGTGATCTCGTCCTGCGTCCACTGGTAATAGGTGCCTTCGCCGCCGTCGCTATCGGCGTCAAGGCTGCTGATGAACAAACCGGTTTGCTCATCTCGCATGTCGCGCAACACAAAAGCGACGGTATCTTCCAGTGCTTGCTGGAGCAGTGGATGCGGATGATGGCTCAGCACATCGGCGAGCAAGGCGATGAACTGTGCCTGATCGTCGAGCATCTTTTCAAAATGCGGTACCAGCCACTGCGCATCGACGCAATAGCGGTGAAAGCCGCCGCCCAGATGGTCAAACAATCCACCGCGGCACATCTGCACCAGCGCCTGCACCACCGCATCGCCATAGCGCGCATCGCCGCTGCGCAGGCCGTGGTCGAACAGCAGGCGCAGTTTGGTCAGTTGCGGGAACTTCGGCGCGCGGCCAAGGCCGCCCTGGGTGGCAACGACATCGCAGAGGAAGTGTGGTGCGGCTGTG